>SVLD01000015.1 GCA_015068125.1 Oscillospiraceae bacterium
TCATTGCTTACAACGTTGAGGCTTACGCCAAGAGCAAGATCAACGGCAATTCCGCCGAGGCTGACCTGTGTAAGGCACTGGTTGTCTACGGTGAAGCTGCAAAGGCTTACTTCGCTCTGTAATTCATACCCCCAATACCCAGCCCCCGGCGGTTTCACCGCCGGGGGCATTGGTATTCCTTGGCCCCCTCTTTGAGAGGGCTGTCACGCGAACAGCGTGACTGGGGGAGTTTGATGGATTAGAAAAAACTCCCTCAGACAAAAAGCGGCTCCAGAGAGCCGCTTTTTGCCAGCTCCCTCAAAGAGGGAGCCAAGGCGGCTTGCGCCGCAGTACAATAAAAAGAGCACCGCAGGGCGAACCCTGCGGTGCTTCCATATGCAATTACTCTTCCCAGTTGTGCCAGATGTTCTGGACATCGTCATCATCTTCCATGATGTCGATGAGCTTTTCCATGAGCTTGATGTGCTCCTCGCTTTCCAGCTTCTGATAGTTCTGGGGAACCATCTCGATCTGGGCGGAGGCGAAGGTGTACTTCTTAGCGGTCATGGCATCCGCCACGGCGTTGAAATCATCGGGGGTGGTGTAGATGGTGAAGCAATCTTCCTCAGCCTCGAAATCGTCTGCGCCGCAGTCCATAGCGTCCATCATGACGGTATCCTCGTCATAGTCGCCGTCCTCATTGTCGATGACCAGCACGCCCTTCTTGTCGAAAGACCAGCTCACGCAGCCGGAAGCGCCCAGGTTGCCGCCGAACTTGTCGAAATGGTGGCGCATAGAACCAGCGGTGCGGTTACGGTTGTCGGTCATGGTCTCTACGATGACGGCCACGCCGCCGGGGCCATAGCCTTCGTAGGTGATGGATTCGTAGTTGTCGCCGCCGCCGGCACCGGCTGCCTTCTCCAGGCAACGCTTGATGTTATCGTTGGGCATATTGGCGGCCTTGGCCTTGGTGATGACGGTGGCCAGGCGGGAGTTATTAGCAGGGTCGGTGATGCCGCCGCCCTCCTTAACGGCCACGATCAGCTCTTTGGCGATCTTGGTAAAGGCGGCAGCGCGCTTGGCGTCCTGTGCGCCCTTGGTCTTTTGAATGTTATGCCATTTGGAATGTCCGGACATATTTATTTCTTCCCTTCATTAAGTGGTCTTTCAAATTTTCCAATCTATTTTAGCACCACGCAGGCCAAAAATCAATAGAATTTCATACAATCGCTGTGGCTTTCGGAGATTTTTACGATTACATCCGGGAAAGCGGCGGCGATTTTCGATGCCAGGATGGGCACGACGGGGTTTTCCGTCTGGAAGTGGCCGGCGTCGATGAGATTCAAACCCAGATCCTGGGCATCCCAGAACTGATTGTAGCGCACATCGGCTGTGACGAAGGTATCGCAGCCGGCGGCCAGGGCGTCCATCATGGCGCCGGCGCAGCTGCCGCCGCCTACGGCGACCTTGCGGACGGGCTTGCCGGAGTTTACATAACGCAGGCCCTGGGCACCCAAGCGGAATTTGACGATTCGAAGAAAGTCTTCCAGTCGCTGCTCCCGGAGGTGGCCGTAACGCAGTAATCCATAGGGAAGTCCGTCCTCGTTAGTGCCTGCAGGGGCGATGACCTGGATGTCCTCCAAACCCAGCCGACGGGCGAGAACATCGTTGACGCCGCCGGGGGTGCAGTCCAGGTTGGTGTGAGCGTTAATGGCGCTGATACCCGCAGCGCACAGTGCCATGATGGTTCTTCCTACCGCGGTTTCGTCGGTGATGGCCTTAGGGGGCTGGAAGATCAGGGGGTGGTGGGTGACGATGAGCTGGGCACCCCACTCCACCGCCTCCCGGCAGACGCTCTCAAAGGGATCCAAAGCTACCAGGACTCTGGTGACCGGGGTGGACTTGCTGCCGCAGAGCAGGCCAACATTGTCCCAACTTTCTTTCATGTACGTAGGGGCGATGGTTTCAATGTGTTTTAAAATGTCAGCTACTGTGGTCATAATGTTCCTCCATGTGACTGCAATTGGCGCAGGATTTTGCAGTATTCTTCGTATTTTTCGCCGCCGGCGGCAGACAGCCCCTTGATGGCGGTCTGCAAACCGCCGGTGACCCAATCCACAAACTCCGGCAGCAGGGGAGAATTCTCCGCCATGAGGGCAGGGGTGATGTAACACTGAACCGCCGTCAGCGGATGACCCGGTTCGTAGGTGATTTCCATAATGGGATAAAAGAATTTACCCTCTTTGACCAGGGTTTCCCTGGTGATGCGCCAGCCCATGTCCGATAAGTACCGCCGCAGCGTGGGGCGCTTGCTTTGGCACTGCAGAATCAGCCGGTAGCTATCACTGCGAAGCCAGGGGGCGGCCTCCAAAATGGAGATCATGGTGTCCGCGCCCATGCCGGCGCAGACCAAAGTATCAAAATCCCGGGGGATATTTTGCACGCCGTCGCTGAGGAAAAAGGCGATCTTTTCCCGGACGCCGTATTTTTCTGCGTTATTCACAGCGCTTTGCAGAGGACCTTCGTTGATATCCGCGGCAATCACCGAGGCGGCAATGCCATTTACCAGCAGATGGATGCTGAGATAGCCGTGGTCGCAGCCGATATCTGCCACCCGGTCGCCGGGACGCACCAGGTCACAGCAGGCCTGCAGCCGGTGAGAAAGGGGGATCTTCATGGGTTTTCCTCCAAAAAATGAAATGCCGTCCCGGCGATGCGGGACGGCGTTGCCGGCAAATTAAGCCTTGCTCTGCTGGTCGGCCTCGTAGGCTTCCAGGAAGTGGTTCAGCTGCGCCAGGAAAGCATCGCAGTCGATACCGTGGACCATGCAGGCCTCCTCCACAGTTTCACCCCGGGAAGAGGGGCAGCCCAGGCAGTGCATGCCAATGGCGAAGAACAGGGGAGCGGCGTGGGGTGCGATATCCAGCACATCACCAATGATCGTTTCTTTTTCAATTTTAACAGCCATAATTGGACCTCCTAAGTATTTATCTGGAGATATTATAACCCCACCGACGGAAAAAAACAAGAGGGAAAGCGAAATTCATGGCAGAAAAGCAACAACTTTACCAAACTAAAGCAATAAAGCGAGAGCTGACTTTGTGCAGGACTACAAAATAAAGAGAAAACATGAATTAATACTTTACAACACTAAAGCGATAAAGTATAATACGGTCATCAAAACAAATTCCTCCGGGAATGAAAGGATGGATTCTTATGAAAAAATTGATCGCTTTGACAATGGCTGTGCTGATGACGCTGGGTTTGTTCGCAGGTTGCAGCAAGAACGACGGCTCGGATCTGAAATATATTCAGGACAAGGGCAAGCTGGTGGTGGGTATCACCGAGTACGCTCCTATGGATTTCAAGGACGAAAACGGCAACTGGACCGGCTTCGACGCGGAGCTGGCCACCCTCTTTGCTCAGGAGCTGGGTGTAGAAGTGGAATTCTTTGTCATCGCGGACTGGGGCAAGAAATTTGTAGAGCTGGAAACCAAGCAGATCGATGTGATCTGGAACGGCATGACCATCAGTGATGATGTGCTGAACAACACATCCTGCTCGGTTCCTTATGTTTTGAACGCCCAGGTCATCGTCATGAAGACCGAAAACTTAACCAAGTACCCCGACCTGGAGAGCATGAAGGGGCTGACCGTGGCTGTGGAGAACGATTCCGCCGGTGAGACTGCCGCAAAGGACGCCGGCTTTACCAATATCGTGGAGCTTCAGTATCAGGATAACGCGCTGATGGAAGTGGCCGCCGGCACTGCCGATGCCTGCGTCATCGACATCACCATGGCCAACAATATGACCGGCGAAGGAACCAGCTATGCAACCTTAAGCAAGGGCCCGGAGCTGACCACGGAAGAATACGGCGTTGGCTTCCGAAAGAATTCCGATGTGACCGCCAAGCTCAACGATTTCCTGAACAAGCTGAAGGACGAGGGTAAGCTCCAGCAGTTGGCTGATAAGTACGGTCTGACTTTGGCGGATCTTAAGTGATATGGATGTGTTTACTTCGGTAACACTGCAGCTTCTGGAGGGCTTTGGGGAAACACTGAAGGTCTTTGCGCTGACTTTGGTATTTTCCCTTCCTCTGGGTCTGGTAGTGTGTTTCGGCTCTATGAGCCGGTGGAAGCCTCTGCGGGCGCTGGTGCGGGGGTTTATCTGGATCATCCGAGGTACGCCGCTGATGCTGCAGCTGATGGTGATCTTCTATGGCCCGGGACTCATGTTCGGCATGCATTCGCTGCCCAGGTTCACGGCGGTGATCGTGGCCTTTTCCATTAATTATGCCTGCTACTTCGCGGAAATTTACCGGGGCGGCATTGAAAGCATCAGCCAGGGGCAGTGGGAAGCCGGCCAGGTGCTGGGGATGAATAGAGGACAGATCTTTTTTCGGGTCGTTCTGCTGCAGGTGGCGAAACGGATCCTGCCCCCCATGAGCAATGAGATCATTACCTTGGTGAAGGATACGGCGCTGGCCCGGATCATCGCGGTGTACGAAGTGACCTGGGCGGGCGAGTCCTTTATCAAAAGCGGACTGGTCTGGCCGCTGTTCTATACCGGCGCATTTTATTTGCTGTTCAACGGTCTGCTGACCATCCTGTTCAGCCGGCTGGAGAAGAAACTCAGTTATTTCAGAGGGTAAGCTATGGCACTACTGCAGGTTAAGGGAATACAGAAGAAATTCGGAAGCACCCAGGTTTTGAAGGACATCAGTTTCACTCTGGAGCAGGGGCAGGTGTTGGCTATTATCGGATCTTCCGGCAGCGGCAAGACAACCCTGCTGCGGTGTCTGAATTTCCTGGAAAAGGCGGATTCCGGAGAGATCCTGGTGGCGGGCAAGCCGGCGGATCGCCGGCAGTTTGGGCTGGTATTTCAGAATTTTAATCTGTTTCCCCAGTATACCGCTCTTCAAAATGTGACCTTGGCTCCGACGCTGCTGGACATCGGGGACAAAGAGCAGATCCGTCGCCGGGGAGAAGCGCTTTTGCGCCAGGTGGGTCTGGAGGATAAGCTGGAGGCTTATCCCTGGCAGCTTTCCGGCGGTCAGCAGCAGCGGGTGGCTATTGCCCGGGCTCTGGCGATGCAGCCGGAGATTTTGTGCTTCGACGAGCCTACCAGCGCTCTGGATCCGGAACTGACCGAGGAGGTTTTGCGGGTAATTCGGGGGCTGAAGCAAAAAAATCATACCATGATCGTGGTTACCCACGAAATGGCATTTGCAAAATCGGTAGCAGATGTGGTAATATATATGGCAGACGGGGTGATCGAGGAAATGGGTACCCCGGAGGAAGTCTTTGACGATCCCCAAAGCGAGAAAACCAAAGGATTTTTGACCCGCCGGGAGATATAACAGGATGGAGGACATGCCATGGAGAATAAGAAGGAACGAATCCGGGAGCTGTACCGGCTCATCGTCAGCTTGGAGAATGTAGAGGACTGTGAGGCTTTTTTCGCGGATCTGTGTACACAAAAAGAAATCGAGAAGATGGCGGAACGGGTTCGGGCTGCCCAGCTGCTGATGGAGGGAAAGACCTACAATCAGGTTATCGCCCAGGGAGATATTTCCTCAGCGACCTTGAGCCGGGTGTCCCGCTGTGTACAGTATGGCACAGGCTATGCCAAACTTCTTGGGAAAAAAGAAGAGAAATAAGATGGCATTTATGCGGCGGAGAGAAATCCTCCGCCGCGGACATGATTTTTTCAAAAAATCGGAAAAATCGTGTTGACAAAATAAAAAATAGTGCTATAATATCACTTGTTCCGCGGGTGTAGCTCATCCGGTAGAGCGCCACCTTGCCAAGGTGGAGGTAGCGAGTTCGAGCCTCGTCACCCGCTCCAGAAAAGAAAACCGCTTTTGTCATCAGACAAAAGCGGTTTTCTTTTCAACTAAGTGTGCCTTACGGCACGATAAGCACACCTTCGGTGCGTGAAGTGATGCAACCCATCGTGAAGGGCCTGCGGGCGTGAGTGGCACACTTAACTTCACTTTGTACAACGGCACGATGCTTCACTTTGCCGTAGGCATAACTTCACTTGGCGTAGCCAAACTTCACAAATATTGCAGAGTGAAGGAGATTATGGTATAGTATGCAAGAATAGAATGCTATGCGTTTGATTCTGTTTGTATGAGTATTCGAGTTATGCTTATTTCTTCCAACAACACAGCAAAGGAGAATATGTAATGATTTATATTCGCGAAGCGTGCGAAGCTGATATTTCTGCAATTTGGGAGCTGAATGCTATAGAGATGGGATACCAATATCCACTTGATGCAACAACTCAAAAAGTAAAAATGTTACTTAACAGCAAAGCAGATAAAATTTATGTGGCCGTTCTCGAGCATACTGTGGTCGGATATGTTCACGCAAATAATTATGATGTGATCTACGCACCGCATATGAAAAATATTATGGGCATCGCCGTATTATCAAACTATAAGCGTTGTGGAATAGGACGAGCATTGCTGCAACAAGTAGAACAATGGGGGCGTTCTACAGGTGCAGCAGGAGTGCGGCTGACCTCTGGAATGATGAGGACAGAAGCCCATGTATTTTATCATAGCTGCGGGTATGCGGGAGATAAAGAGCAACTAAACCTTAAAAAGATGTTTTAAGGTAATTAGTCTAATTATGACTTTTTATTTGCCAAAGGCTCAGTTCATTGGATGCCAAAAGAGTTGGTTTCCAATGATAGCTTTCATGCAAATTGTTTGGTAAGCGGAGGTCTTCTATGACGCAATTGTTATTAAAGCTATTTATCCGAAATCAAAATCCCCAGGAGCCCGGGGCCCGGACTGCCATCGGCAAGCTCTCCGGCGTGGTGGGAATCGTCTGCAACCTCCTGCTGGCAGCGGCAAAGCTGGTGGTGGGCATTCTGGCAGGGGCGGTTTCTGTCACCGCGGATGCCATGAATAACTTTTCCGATGCGGCAAGCTCCATTGTGACCCTGGTGGGCTTTAAGCTGGCGGAGAAGCCGGCAGACAGTGAGCATCCCTACGGCCACGCCAGATTTGAATATTTGTCCGGCCTGGCGGTGGCGGCGCTGATCATCGTCATCGGCGCGGAACTGGCAAAGACAGCTTTGGATAAGATCCTGCATCCCACTGCGGTGGCGGTATCTGTGCCGCTGATCGCCGTGCTTGTGGCCTCTATGGCGGTAAAGCTATGGATGAGCCTGTTCAACCGCAAGCTGGGAAAATGCATTGATTCCACAGCCCTGATGGCGGTTTCCGCTGACAGCCGCAACGATGTGATCGCCACAGGCGCCGTATTGGCGGCGGCAGTGGTAGAGCGGCTGACAGATCTGCCGGTGGATGGATATATGGGTATGGCGGTGGCGCTTTTCATCGTGTACAGCGGTGCCAATCTGGCAAAGCAGACCATCAGCCCCCTGCTGGGCGAGGCCGCCAGTCCGGAACTGCGGCAGAATATCGTAAAGGTTTTGGAAGGAAATGACCGGGTTTTGGGCTGGCATGATCTGATGGTCCACGACTACGGCCCGGGACAGCGGTTCGCCAGCATCCATGTGGAAATGGATCAAAAGGAAGACCCTCTGGTCTGCCATGAGATCATTGATGATATGGAGCGGCTGTGTCTGGAAAAGCACAAGGTGCATCTGGTGATCCACTACGATCCCGTGATTACCGATGACCCGGAGATCCAGGCGGTCAAAGCAGAAGTTGCCGGCATACTCACCGCGCTGGATTCCCGGCTGACCCTCCATGATTTCCGCATGGTTCGAGGCACCGGACACAGCAATGTGATTTTTGATGTGGCTATGCCCCACGATATGGCGGATCAAAAGAGTTACATTAAAAAGAGCCTGGATGCGGCGCTGCAGACCAAGGAAGGCGGCGTCTATCACACGGTGATCACCTTTGACTTGGTGGATTAAAAACACAGCCCAGGGTGTTCCGAATAGGAACACCCTGGGTTTTTTATGAAGCAACGGGGAATGCGGAGTAGTCCCAGACATAGCCGTCCATTTCCTCGTCGGAATAGGGGGCAAATTTGCCGTTTTCGCGGCACCGCAGCAGATCGAGGTGGCTGTATTCGCCGTCGATGGCGATCAGATTCCAGTACCAGGCTTCGCCGCCCCGGGTGCCGCTGACTACCTGGCAATCCAGTCCGGATTCCCGGCACATGGCAGCAAAGACGGTGGCGAAGGCTTTTTTATCGCCTACGCCGTGGCGCAGAAGGCTGTATGCCGGGGTGATGGAGGTTTCCAGCTGATAATCGCCTTCTATCAGGAATTCCATCAGGAAATAGTACAGCCGCTGGTATTTTTCGGCTTCCTGTTCATAGCTGCTGATGTAGGCTGCGGCGGATTCAAATACGGAATGTACCTGATCCTGCATAGTTCGCAGGGAATCCCGGTTGGTCTGGTAGGTGAATTTCAGTTCCACCAGTCGGGTGTAGCCGCTGTCGGGATATATATTGACCACTACCTGGGGCTTCTCGATGACAGTCTGGGGATAGGTGTCGGCATAAGAGTCCACATATTGGGCGTAATCCAACGCCTGATCCGCCGGAAGCAGCATCACCACCCCGGTACCAAAGTCGGTGAGCACACCGGAGATGATGTTTTGGATTCCCTCGGCATCGGTGACCCGATGGATCTTGCGGATCTCAGTGCGGTCGTGGGTATAGGTAATGCTCACAGCTACCGCATGCTGCCCGCCGGAGGATCCCGGTTCGCAGGTTATGTCCTCCACCGCCCAGGCGGCGATGGGATTGGTGGTCATGACATGATTGATGGCGGTGGGAATATCCTGGCCGATATATGTCTGGTCGTAGTTTGGCACAAAAATCAGACCGCTTTCCACGCCACTTTCCACATAGCCGATCAAAGCGCTGCAAAGCCCCACATAGTTGGAAACCATGATATTATCCTGCACGAGCGGGCTATTTTGGTTCTGATGGGGCTCAACATGATAGTAGCTGCCTTCAAAGATCTTGCTGCAGCCACCAAGCAACAGGCAGAGCGCCAAAAGCATAAGGGCAAACTGTTTCATAGATTTCTCCTTGCGTTACAGGGCATCCTTGCTGTATCGGGCGAAGCCTTCGCCCAGAACCTGGTGGGCTTCCTGGACGACAATAAAGGCATCGGGGTCGATTTCCACCACCAGACGCTTCAGATCGGCGATCTGCTGCTTCTTTACCACGGTGAGGATTACTTTTTTCTCCCGGTGGCTGTAACTGCCTTCGCCCTGGAGATAAGTTGCGCCCCGGTCAAGCTCCCGGCTGATGCCGTCGGTAATGGCTTCATATCGGTCAGAAATGATCATGGCGACTTTGGAATAGTCAAAGCGGTAGACGACAGCGTCGATAATCTTGCCGGTAACGAAAATCGCCACGCCGCTGTACAGGGAGCGGGTGATATCCTGGAAGGCCAGGCCGGTGAGGGTAGCTACGGCAAAGTCGAAGCTCATATTGATAATGCCGATGGGGATATGCTGCCATTTCAGCTTCAGCAAACGCACCACGATATCCGAACCGCCGGTAGATCCGCCGGAGGAAAACACCAGTCCCAAACCCAAACCGCAGATCACGCCGCCGTAGAGGGCGGCCAGCAGGGGCTCCACATCCGGTGCGGGCAAGATCGCCAGAAGATCCAGGGCGGTAGAGCTGAGCACCATGCCAAGGATGGATCCCAGGAGAAATTTCCGACCCACCTTGATACCAGCAAGAACAAACAAAGGAAGATTTATCAGCAGGGTAAAGGTACCCACGGAACCAAAGCGCAGCAGATGCACCAGAACCATGGAAAGACCGGAGACACCACCGGCATTCAAATTGTTGGGAGCGAGAAACAGGTTGAAGCCCAAACCAAAGAGCATACAACCTACAAGGATCTTGAGCAGCCAAAAGCCGGTATGCAAGATTTTTTTCATGCTGTCCTCCGAAGATCAGACTTCAAAGCTGATTTGCTTATCCGGAGCATCCTCCGGTTTCAGAATCGCGCCGGCAGAGGGCAGCGTTCTGGTGCGATAGCGGCTTTGGTTGGTGATGCCGCTGTCGGCAGCCTTCACTGCGTGGCTGACGGCTGCCTTTTTCTTCACAGAGATCACGCTGACACCCTGGGTATTGCGGGTGGTTTTGGGCAGAAGCTGAGCGGTGGAGAAGATCACAGCCCGGCTGTCGGTGGTGTATACCGCCACCTGGTCGTCAGCCTGCAGCGCCATAGCGGTTTTCAGGGGGCTCTTGTCAGAGTAAGCACCGGTGAGCTTCTTGCGGTTGGTTTTGGTTTCGTAGGCGTTCAGGGGCACCTTGGCGGCCTTGCCGTTTTCAAAGAAGAACAGCACGAAGCCCTTGTAATCTCCGGGCAGCAGTACCTGAACCACGGTTTCGCTGGCTTCCATGCCCAGCTTCTGGGGCAGATAATCGCCCAAAAGCGAGGCTTTACCGTCCTCGAAGTCGGACAGCCGGGATTTGTAGCATTGGAATTTGTCGGTAAAGACCAGGATTTCTGCCTTGTTGGAGGTTTCTACACTGAAGGAAAGGCTGTCGCCCTCCTTGAACTTCTGCTCGCCACTCATCCGCAGGGACTGGGCGGTGATCTTTTTCAGGTAGCCCTCCTTGGACACGAACAGGGTCACAGGATAGTCGGGCGTGTCATCTTCCTCGTCCTCAGGTTCTGCCTGGGCGGACTCGTAGATGATCTCAGTTTTCCGGGGCTGACCGTATTTCTCGGAAACCTGCTTCAGCTCGGAAATGATCACATTCTGGAGCTTGGTGTGGCTCTTCAGGGTGGCGTTCAGCTCGGCGATTTCCTTTTCCAGTTCGGAAATGGCCTTGGTCTGCTTCAGAATGTATTCCTTGTTGATGTTGCGCAGCTTGATCTCTGCTACATAGTTTGCCTGGATTTCGTCGATTCCAAACCCAATCATCAGGTTGGGAATAACTTCATTTTCCAGCTCGGTCTCCCGGATGATGCGGATGGCTTTGTCGATATCCAGCAGGATTCGCTCCAGACCCTTCAGCAGATGCAGGCGATCCTGCTTTTTCTGGATCTGGAAGAAGATGCGGCGCTTGACGCAATCGGTACGCCATGCGGTCCACTCTTCCAGAATTTCGCCGATGCCCATGACCCGGGGCATGCCGGCGATGAGGATGTTGAAGTTACAGGCAAAGCTATCCTGCAGAGGGGTCAGGCGGTAGAGCTTCTGCATCAGCTTTTCCGGCTCTGCGCCACGCTTCAGGTCGATGGTCAGTTTCAGGCCGTTGAGGTCGGTTTCGTCACGCATATCGCCGATCTCTTTGATCTTGCCGGCCTTGATCAGCTCCGCCACTTTGTCCATAATGGCTTCAACGGTGGTGGAGTAGGGGATCTCGTAAATTTCAATGAGGTTACCCTCTTTGACATAGCGCCACTTTGCCCGGAGCTTGAAGCTGCCGCGGCCATTCGAGTAGATCTCCCGGGTGGTAGCTTCATCAAACAGAAGCTCCGCACCGGTGGAGAAATCCGGGCCGGGGAGGGTCTCCAGGATGTCGTGGTCGGGGTTCTGCATCAGAGCGATGGTGGTATCGCAGATCTCTTTCAAATTGAAAGAGCAGATATTGGACGCCATACCGACAGCGATGCCCTGGTTAGCGGACACCAGCACATTGGGGAAGGTTGTGGGAAGCAGGCTGGGTTCTTTCATGCTGCCGTCGTAGTTGTCCACCATGTCCACGGTGTCGGAATCAATGTCCCGGAACAGCTCGCCGCAGAGGGGGTCCAGCTTGGCTTCCGTGTAACGGGAGGCAGCGTAGGCCATATCCCGGGAGTAGACCTTGCCGAAGTTACCCTTGGAATCCACAAAGGGATGCAGCAGAGTTTCGTTGCTCTTGGCAAGACGCACCATGGTTTCGTAGATGGCGGCGTCGCCATGAGGATTGAGCTTCATGGTCTGACCCACGATGTTGGCGGACTTGGTGCGGCTGCCGTTGAGCAGACCCATTTTGTACATGGTGTACAGCAGCTTCCGGTGAGAGGGCTTGAAGCCGTCAATCTCCGGAATGGCTCGGGATACGATCACCGACATGGCGTAGGGCATATAGTTGATCTCCAGGGTTTCGGAGATGGCCTGCTCATAGGTGGAGCCTACCAGACCTACCACATGATCGGTGTTGATCTTCTTTTTATTCTGTTCCGGTTCTTTCTTCTTTCGTGCCATAACCCGGCTCCTTTTCGTTAATGCCCTCCCCTTTGGGGAGGGTGCCCCGCAGGGGCGGGTGAGGTTTACTCACTTGAAGTTGGTAATCGCTTCATTCGGTGCATAATGGCCAGGTCAATCGCCTGACAAACACCACGGAGGTTTTGTAAAACGTCCGTGTTGGAAAAGCGAATGACCGTGATGCCGTTCTTTTCAAAAAAAGCGGTTCGTTCTTGGTCGTACTGCATAGTTTCCGGCGCAAAGTGCTGAGAACCATCCAGTTCAACCGCTAATTTGGCGGCTGCGCAGTAAAAGTCTAAAATATATCTGCCAAAAGAAACCTGCCTTCGGAAACGATAGGGGTAGCTACGAAGATACGCATACCATAATCGCCGTTCTTCTTTTGTCATGTTGCGACGCAGCTCTTGCGCTCTTGATGTCAGATTGTGATTGTGTATCATGTGCCACCTCATCCGTCACGCCTGGCGGCGTGCCACCTTCCCCAAAGGGGAAGGCTTTTTTAAGAAATATCCGCCAGTTCCAGGTATTTGGCGCCGTTTTCCGCGATGAAGTTCTTCCGTTCGTTCAGTGCGTCGCCCAGCAGGACATCGAAATAGTGGGCGGTACGCTCCGCGTCCTCGGGCATGACCTTGATGAGGCGGCGGGTTTCGGGGTTCATGGTGGTCATCCACATCATTTCCGGGTCGTTTTCGCCCAAACCTTTGGAGCGCTGGATGCTGGTGGGCTTCTTGCCGCCCAGGTCGTCCCGGAGAATTTTGACCTTTTCCGCTTCGTTGTAGGCAAACCAGGTCTTATCCTTGTAGGTGATCTCAAAGAGCGGAGATTCCGCGATATACACATAGCCATCCCGGATCAGGGTGGGGCAGAGGCGGTAGAGCATGGTCAGAATCAGGGTGCGGATCTGGAAACCGTCCACGTCGGCGTCGGTACAGATGACCACCTTGCTCCAGCGCAGGTTGTCGATGTCGAAGGAGGAAAGCTCCTTGGCTTTCTTACCCTGGACTTCCACGCCGCAGCCCAGAACCTTCATCAGGTCCGTGATGATGGGAGAGGCGAAAATTTTGTTGTAATCTGCCTTCAGGCAGTTGAGGATTTTGCCGCGGACGGGCATGATGCCCTGAAATTCCGCATCCCGGCTCAGCTTAACGCTGCCCAACGCGGAGTCACCCTCCACGATGTACAGTTCCCGGATGGCGGTATCCCGACTGCGGCAGTCCACGAATTTCTGCACCCGGTTGGCAATGTCCACCTTGGCGCTGAGGTTCTTTTTGATGCTGGATTTGGTTTTTTCCGCGGATTCTCTGGCGCGCTTGTTGATCAGCACCTGCTCCGCGGCACGCTCAGCCTCCTGCTTGTTCTCGATGAACCAAACCTGGAGCTGCTCCTTGAAGAAAGCGGTCATGGCCTCCTGGGTGAACTTGGAGTTGACGGACTTTTTGGTCTGGTTTTCAAAGCAGCCGATGGTGGAGAAACAGTTGGTCACCAGCACCAGGGAGTCCTGAATATCCTGGTAGATGATCTTGCTCTCGTTTTTGGTGTACTTATTGTTGTCCCGGAGGAATTTGTCGAATGCGGCGGTGAAGCCCAGCCGCACAGCCCGGTCGGGGCTGCCGCCGTATTCCAGCCAGGAGGAATTGTGGTAGTATTCCACATGATTGACCTGCTTGGAGAAGCAAAATGCGGTGGTGATCTTCAGCTTCATTTCCGGACGGTTTTCCGCATCCCGACCCCGGCGCTCGGCTTCCCAGTAGGTGGGCATGGTGAATGCGTTATCGCCCACCATTTCCTCAATATACTGCTTGATACCGTCCTGATAGCAGAATTCTTCGATTTCAAATTTGCCGTTTACCTGGTTGCGGAAGCGGAAAGTAATGCCCTTGTTTACCACCGCCTGGCGGCGCAGGACGCCCCGGTAATAATCGGCGGGGATATCGATCTCGGTGAAGACCTTCTTATCCGGTTTCCAGTGAAACAGAGAGCCGGTCTTGCGGCCCCGGTCGGTTTCTGTCTTCTTCAGACCGCCGATGTTCCGGCCTTCCTCGAAATGCAGATCATAGCGGAAGCCGTCCCGGCGGATGGTGGCGTCGAAAAATTCCGAAGCGTACTGGGTAGAGCAAGTGCCCAGGCCGTTTAAGCCCAGGGAATATTCGTAGTTGCCGCCGTTGGCGTCCATTTTGCCGCCGGCGTACATTTCGCAGAATACCAGCTCCCAGTTGTAGCGCTTTTCTCGCTCGTTGTAGTCCACGGGACAGCCCCGGCCGAAGTCCTCGACTTCGATGCTGAGGTCTTCGTAGCGGGTGACGATAATGAGATCGCCGTGGCCTTCCCGGGCTTCATCGATGGCGTTGCTGAGGATCTCAAAGACTGCGTGCTTGCAGCCCTCCAGATCGTCGGAGCCGAAGATGACTGAGGGGCGTTTACGAACGCGCTCTTCCTCTTTCAGCGCGATAATACTGCTGTTTCCGTATTGTTCTTTCTTTTGAATAGCCATATTGTTTACCTGCCACTCTTATCCATTTTAGCATCCTTTATTATACGCAGTTTTGGTGACAAAGTCAACCTGCGCCAACAATATATGCCCTTTTTCGGCAAAAATGCCACTATCCGTTGTGGATAGTGGCATTTTTACAATTTATGGAACGCTTTACAGCTTATGGAAAATCGGTTCCCGGTTTTCGAAGGTACAGACATAGCCGAAGATATCCTGCACGATCCGGCAGGCTTCGTGGCAGTACTGACCCACCCGCTTGGCATCATGGGCATCGGAGCCTACGGTGACGATTTTGCCGCCCAATTCTTTGAACAGCCGCAGATATTCAGGCGCCGGCAGGTATGCGCCGCAGCGATCCACGCCGCTGGTGTTGATCTCCATGCCCTTGCCTTTGGATACCAGAACCTTCATAATCTCCGTTACCACTTCCCGGTGATCCTCCAGACAGATGGGGATATGGGTGGGGTGGCGGCGGGCTTTGCTTAAAAATGTCAAATGCCCCAGCACATCAAAATCGTCATGGGCGGTGACGCAGTCCAGAATGGTCTGCAGGTAGATCCGCTCCGCCTGGAACACAGTCTTTCCCTCCCAGTACTCGGGGAAATACACATCCACATTGTCGGCAAAGTGCACCGAGCCGATGATAAAATCGTAATTGCGCTCCCGGGTGCGTTGGGCGGCGAAGGCGGTGTTATTTGCGAGCATGCCAAACTCCATGCCAAAGCGCAGCTTCAGATCCGGGGCAGTCAGCCTGCTGTATGCAGCTTCATAGTCCTCCAGGCGGTATTGCAGGGAGGAGGAATCCCCCAGGGGGTCATCGTCCACATGATCGGTGAAGCAAATTTCCCGCAGGCCGGCCTTTTGGGCGGCGGCAATCATTTTTGCGGGGCAGTCGTGGCCGTCGCAGGAGACGGTGCTGTGCATATGAAAATCAAACATCGGATATTTCCTCCCAGAATTGTCGGAATGCGGTGGGCAGGGCGGCGGTGGCGTTAATCTCATCGGCGGTGAGCCAAACAAAATCGCCGCTTACTTTCGCGGTTTCCAGATAAAATCCCACCATATCCCACTGAATGTGGGTAAAAATATGCTTGCGCGTGACCTGGCGATGCAACTCCCGGGGGATGATGCTCAGGCGTTCCAGGGCGCTTAACGCCTCCTGAGTGCTTAAGTGGCCGGGCAGGTTGGGGAATTGCCAAAGACCTGCAAGCAAGCCGGTATCGGGGCGCTTTTGCAGGGCGTATTTTCCACCGCAGGACAGGATGAAAACCGTCATTTTCTCGGTTTTGCGGCTCTTTTTCGGCAGCTTTACGGGATATTGCATAGCTGTGCCGTGGAGGGCGCTGCCGCAAAAGTCCCGGCAGGGGCAACTGGCGCAATCCGGTTGGCGGTTGGGGCCACAAAGGGTGGCGCCCAGCTCCATGAGGGCTTGGGTGAAATCTCCGGCCTGGGCGGGGTAGATGGCTTCTAAGGCGGCTTTGACTTTGGATTTGTAGGCAGGCAGATCAATGGGGGTGGCATCCTCGGTAATCCGGGAGATGACCCGGAGCACATTTCCGTCCACCGCCGCTTTGGGCTGATCATAGGCGATGGAGCAGATGGCGCCGGCGGTGTATTCGCCGATGCCCGGCAGCGCCAGAATGTCCCAATGGTCGGTGGGGAAAACGCCGCCATGGTTGGTCATCACCGCCTGGGCGGCCTTTTTCAGATTCCGCACCCGGGAGTAGTAGCCCAGCCCCTCCCAGAGCTTGTGAAGGGTGTCATCGTCGCAAGCAGCCAAGGCTTCGATGGTGGGCAGCGCCGTCAGAAACCGGGCGTAGTAGCCCTTCACCGCCTCTACCCGGGTCTGCTGGAGCATGATCTCCGACAGCCAGATGGGGTAGGGCTCTTTGGTGCGCCGCCAGGGCAGATCCCGCTTGTTTTGCTGATACCATGGCAGCAGCGCCAGGGGCAAGTTTTGCAAAATCGTGCTTTCCATGGTCACCATCCTTCGTTTTTTTCTATTTTACATCAGAGGCATCGACGGTGTCAATAGGAGGGCAAATGGGTAAAAATACCGCTGAAGAAAAATATCCGTATTTTTTGAAAAAAAGGCTTGCATTTTTAAATCGGTTGTGCTAATATATCTTAGCACTTCGTGAAAGTGACATGCGCCGATAGCTCAGTTGGATAGAGTGACTGACTACGAATCAGTAGGTCGGGGGTTCGAGTCCCTTTCGGCGTACCAAAAAACAAGAGGAAGGCTTATGCCTTCCTCTTGTTTTTTGCAGCCGAAGGGACTCGAATCATCTGAATGCGGCGCGGATGAGCGCCGCCGGCGAGGGCTGGACCGAGCCGCACCTTAGTTGCCGTCCATTCCCGGACGGCAACGCAAACGAGTCCCTTTCGGTGTGATATACACTGGTCGCCTTTTTAGTCTGGGGGGAGAGGCCATGGAGTAACGCCGGCTATCCATAGGATTGCCGGCGTTACTCCATTTTGTATTGTTGCCACTTTTGCGTTTTTCAATCGAAAACTTCGTTCAGAAGATCATTAACCATGGTATACCAACGTTCTTCTTCTTTAAAGCTATCTTTGGTTTTGAACATGGAACCATTAATGGTGGAGCCAATGAGAGCGCCGATGACACGACCTTTGCCTGAAGAGGTCAGTGAGGATAAGTTGCCGGATAAAATCTGCTCTTTAGCCTCCATAGCAAGTCCTTGTTTACTGGTTCCGGATAAGTATATATCCACAAAGGCGTATTTTCCCTGGCGAGCAATACTGAATACATAGTAGTTGTATTTCGCCTCGTACTGCGGATGGAACATAATCAAACAATCAACTGTGTTGGAATTAAGAAGGGAGCCAGATTTGATTTCCTCATTTCCAAACGCAAGGGGGACATCCCGGCTGCTGGCGAGTGTGGACAATTGCACAGTAATTGATTTAAAAGTTATGGATTCGCCATCTTTGTAATGAAGTTGTTTAATTTTTGTAAGTTCTTTTTCCTTTAGCATACTTATCAACCTTTCTTACATGAAGTGCTTAGGGTGACCGGTGGGGCCGGTACCTTTTCGGTTTCTGTATTTTTATAGGTACATTTTTTCCAGTGTCATTACATAGCTGCGGTAGAGAGCATGTGCTTCGGAGAGATTGAAATTCTCAATCATCTGAACACAAGGCAACACTAAATCGTGGTAGATCTTTTCAAAGACGGAATTGGCGTCCGGAGATTTTTTAATTTTTTCCACAATCGAGGGGGCAACAACGTAATAATGACGGATTTCGCACTGACCGTTCTCTTGCTTGGCCAGATATTCATCCCGGAATTTACGCAGTATAGTTAGTTCATAGCAATCGTCCGGCAAACCCTTGGCTTCTACACATGCAGATGTGAGGAAGCAACCGCCGGAAGGTTGGTAGCTATCGTTGCTTCTATATCGGGGACAGTCACTATAATGATAACCCCAGCAATACTTGTGTACAGTATCACTGTCGATCGATGAATAGCCTTCTTTCTCTCTTTTTAGCGCACAGCTATAACCGTTGTCATAGTAATAAAATTTGCATTCTTCTGCCATAATTATCATTCTCCTTTGTTTTAAAATTTGGATATCTGCAAATAGAATAACCTGAAACAGGTTAAAAGTCAATACCCTGAATCAGGTTATAATAAAATGAAGCAAGCTTATGGCAAGGAGGGGATACCATGTATCCACGCATCCGGGACTTGCGGGAAGACAGAGACTTAAACCAAACGCAAGTAGCATCTATGCTGGGAATGTCCCAAACAGGCTACTCAAAATATGAAACCGGAGAAAACGACATTCCGACAACCGTTTTAATCAAACTTGCCCGATTTTACAATACCAGCATTGATTATCTCCTTGGGGAAACATCCCAAAAGAAAAGATACAACAAATAAGGAGAACCTGCTGATTGACAAGGGGGGTATTCATATGATCCGATTCGATAAATTATGGGAAACCATGAAAGCGAAGAATATATCGACCTACCAGCTCCGGGAGCAGTGCGGCATCGACAGCAAGACTATTCGCCGACTTCGGGCCAATGAAAATATGGAAACCAAAACACTGGACAAGCTGTGCGCCATTCTGGATTGCCGGCTGGAAGAGATCGCGGAATTTACGAAAGAATGATATATTCCAGTCCCCGTAGATTCTGCCTGTGTTAATGACTGAAAAATCCTTGGCCCCTTCTTTGAGGGGGCTGTCAGTGGCGTAAGACACTGACTGGGGGAGTTTATTTCAGACTACACTCCCTCAGTCAAAAATCTTCGATTTTTGCCAGCTCCCTCAGAGAGGGAGCTAAGAATGGGTGAACAGAGGTCATTGAATGATATATTCCTCTCTGAGGGCTCGATTTTATAACATTTCCCCCGGATTTCGACGGAATTCCGGGGGTTATTTTTGCAAAAGCTGCGGTTTGCGGTTGATTTTTACGCCGGAAGCGTTATAATGAAAGTGATGTGTCCTGCCCGGCATCCATCCGGGCAAACCCTTACATACGGAAGGAGAATGTTACATGATTATTACTCAGAAGAAACCCGTGGAAGAAATCATGGCTATGGTGGCCGATGCCAAGACCGTGGGCATCGTTGGATGCGGCAGCTGCGCCACCGCCTGCCAGACCGGTGGCGAACCCCAGATCGCCGAGCTGACTGCCATTCTGGAGCAGGCCGGCAAGAAGGTTGTTGCCACCACCGTGGCTGACTACTGCTGCATGAATCTGGGCGTTAAGGCCAAAATGAAGGCTATCAACGCCGCCAACCCCGACTGCGTCATCTGCATGTCCTGCGGTGACGGCGTCCAGTGTGTTGCCAAGAATGCCGGCAACGCCCCCGTTTACCCTTCCAACAATACCATGTACCTGGGCGAAGCTGTACGCTTCGGTGTTTGGGAAGAAGCCTGCCGCTTCTGCGGTGAGTGCGTGCTGGGTCAGACCGGCGCCATTTGCCCCATCACCCAGTGCGCCAAGAGCCTGGTCAACGGCCCCTGCGGCGGCCAGAAGAACGGCAAGTGCGAGGTCAATCCCGAAAATGACTGCGCCTGGATCAAGATTTACAACCGCCTGGAGGCTACCGGCCAGTTGGAGAAGCTGACCCAGACCCGCCAGGATAAGGGCTACGCTGCCCACGCCTATCCCAGAACTATCAGCTTGAAGAAGGGGAAGTAAGACATGAGTATTTTAAAAGACGCACTGGAAAGCGGTAAGTTTGGTATTACCGCGGAAATGGCACCCCCTAAGGGTTACGACTTCACCGAGCAGATGGAAGCTGCCGAGCTGCTGGCCGGCAAGGTTCATGCTGTCAACGTTACCGATATGCAGTCGGCAAGCCTGAAGGCTTCCGGCATCGGTCTGTGCATCAAGCTGAAGCAGGCCGGCGTGGAGCCCATCCTGCAGATCACCGGCCGTGACCGCAACCGCATGGCCATTATGGGCGATGTGCTGTCTGCCGCCAGCTTCGGCATCGACACCATGCTGGCTCTCACCGGCGACCACCCCGTGGTGGGCGACTGTAAGGACTCCAAGCCTGTGTATGACCTGGATTCCGTAGGTATCCTGAAGATGCTCTCCAAGATGGAAGAAACCAACTGCGACTGCGGCGGCAACGAAATCGCCGGCGGCGCACCCAAGTTCTACAAGGGCGCTTCCGTTACTCCCGTTTATGAGCCCATTTTCCTGCAGATCAATAAGCTCCGCCAGAAGGTGGAGGCCGGCGCTATGTATGTCCAGACTCAGGGCATTTTCGACCTGGATACCTTCAAGCGGTTCCTGGAGAAGGTGGATGCCGCCGGCATCAAGACCCACATCATGGCAGGCATTATCCCCCTGAAGGCTGCCGGCATGGCAAAGTACATGAATGAAAATGTCCCCGGCATCGATGTGCCTCAGTACATGATCGACCGCCTGGCTGCCGCTGCTGCGGAAGGCAAGGAAAAGGGTATCAAGGGTCTGCCTATGCAGCTGGGTATGGAAATGGCTGCGGAGATGATCGCCAAGATCAAGGATGAGCACCTGTGCGACGGCGTACATATCATGGCTATCGGCGCGGAGAAAAATGTGCCTGCCATCCTGGAGAAGGCCGGTCTGTCCATCTGATATTCCAAAACTTAGCGAGCACCCACGGAAGTGGGTGCTTGGCTGATAAAGGAGAGAATTTATGAAGATTTCTACCCAGACGGAATTCCTGGCGGAAAAATACGGTCTGGAAACAGCGGTGCGGATGATCGCGAAAGCCGGTTTCGACGCTGTGGATGTGAGTATGTTTGATATGGCAGAGGGCGAGGGCAGCCCTTTCTTGCAGGATGGCTACCGGGAATATGCAGAAAAGATCCTGGCGGTGGCCAAGGAATGCGGTTTGACTTTTAACCAGGCCCATGCGCCCTTCCGGATGGATATGGAAGCGTATCTTGATGGCGGTGAAGGCAGAGAGGATGTGTTCCGCCGACTGAACCGCGCCATCGAGGTGGCGGGCATCTTAGAGGTGCGGAACATTGTCATCCACCCGGTGCACTGCATCAGCTATCCCAACAATGACCCCGATGCCCTGCTGGAGATTAACCGGGACTTCTACGCCCAGCTGATCCCTGCGGCCCAGAAAGCCGGGGTGAAGATCGCTATCGAAAATATGTGGCAGAGAAATGCCTACAACCGGCAGATCATTTCCGACACCTGCTCGTCGCCCTATGAGCTGGCGCGCTATGTGGATGTGTGCAACGAGATGGCAGACTGCTTCGTTGCCTGTCTGGATATCGGCCACTGCGCCCTGACAGGCCACGATCCGGCCAACTGCGTCCGGGTGCTGGGTCACCGTCTGGCGGCGCTCCACATCCACGACAACGACACCTGCCACGACAGCCACGGCTGCCCCCAGACTATGTCCATCGACTGCTATCCCATTATGGAAGCCCTGGCGCAGATTGGTTACGAGGGTGAGCTGACCCTGGAGGCAGATTACTTCCTGAGAAAATTCCGGGAGGAATTTTATCCCGCGGCGCTGGAGTTTATGGGCAAGACCGCCCGGCATTTTGCCGATGTTTTTGAAGGAAAATAAGAAGAAAATGAAAAGGTTGCACGGGTTTGTGCAACCTTTTTTCTTTTTTCTCCCGGGGGTGAAAAGGAGGAAGAAATATGGGGAAAGTTTGCATCGATCCCGGCCATGACAGTGCCGATTACAACCGGTCACCGGTGGTGCCGGAATACTGCGAGGGTCAGCGGATGTGGGAGCTGGCGCTCCTGCTGAAAGAGGAATTGGAAAACCGGGGCGTCGCTGTGGTGATGACCAAAAAGCAGGTCAATCATGCGGTAAGTCTGACCACCCGGGGCAAGACCGCCAAAGGCTGCGACCTGCTGCTGTCGCTGCACTCCGATGCGGCGGATAGGGAAGCGCCTGATTGGGTGTCGGCTCTGCACCAGGTGGATGACCACTGCGGGGAAATGGATGCCAAAAGCCGGGAGATCGGCACGCTGCTAGCCAAGGCGGTGGCGGCGCTGATGGGCGTAAATATTCGGCTGGTGGCAAGGGAGTCCTCTGCGGATCGGGATGGGAATGGCTACCTGGATGACTACTATGGCGTCCTCCGGGGGGCTCACAGCGTGGGGGTTCCGGCGGTGATTTTGGAGCATGGCTTCCATACCAATATCGCCTGTACAAAGTGGCTTCTGGAGGAGGAAAACCTCAAAAAGCTGGCGAAAACCGAGGCGGAGGTCATTGCTGCCTGGTTGGTGGGCGACGGAGAGGACAAGGATAAAGCTTTCGTTCGGGAGATCCAGAGTGTCATCGGCGCGGCGGTGGACGGAATTCCCGGGCCGGAAACCCTGGGTAAGACGGTAACTTTGGCGGCATGGAAAAATCCCCGACACCCGGCGGTGAAGATCGTGCAGCGGCGGCTGTCTGACCTGGGGTACGCCCAGGTGGGCGCTGCCGACGGCATCGCCGGGAAGAAATTTACCGCCGCGGTGAAGGCTTTCCAAAAGGACAACGGCTGTGTGGTCGATGGAGAGATCACCGCCGGGTGCAAGACCTGGCGATGCCTGCTGGGAATGGAGGGCGCAAGATGAGCGAAGCGATCATTACAGCGCTGATTACCGGAGGACTGTCCTTAATCGGCGTGGTGATCACCTGCCTGGTCACCGCCCGGCGGAGCGAAAACGCCCTGCGGGTCGCCCAAGCGGTGACGGATACGAAAATCGAGGAACTGACCCGGGCTGTGCGGGAACATAACGGCTTTGCCCGGCGCATGCCGGTGGTAGAGGAGCAAATCAAAGTCATCAACCATCGCATCAGCGATCTGGAGAATTTTCACAGGATGTAAAGGGGGTGCGGGGATGGAGCTGCTGAAAAATCTGGCGGCGCTGATTAAGGTCAAGACCATTGTGACCATGGTGGTCATCGGGGTCTTTGCGGTGCTGGCGATTCGGGGTGAGATTACATCGGACAATGTGATGATTATCGTGTCCAGCGTGATCTCCTTCTATTTCGGAACGGTCAGCGAAAAGGAAAAGGTCAAATAAAAACCGGGAGCACATGCTCCCGGTTTTTTCGTTATTCTTCCGGCAGGATCGCCAGGAGCTTTTCTTCCAGGATCTCAGCCATTCTGGCGTGGACTTCCAGGGTGGGATGTACGCCGTCGGGAAGATTGTTTTTAATATCGCCGTTAATGGTTTCGTTGTGAAGAACATCGATCAACGGGATGGAATAGTGGTCGCAGACCTGCTTCATGGCGTTATAGATATCCTCCAGCGTGCCGTTGTTGGCAAAGGGGAAGTTGATGCCCCAGTCTTTCCAGGGAAACCCGAAGCGGCAGCAGTTGATGGGGGAGATTACCACGATCTTCGCGGTGGGATTATCCTTTTGGATCTTTTCAATGCAGTAGCGCATATTGCTGTAGAAGGTACCGCCGGTGGCAATGTCATCGTCCATCTGACCTAAAGGATCATCACCCTTCCAGTCGTTGACACCGAAGGCCAGCGTTACCAGCTCCGCGTTTTGGAAATTCAGTGTATCGATATGCTCGCGGCCTGTGAGCTTATCCAGAACAGTGCCTTTGTGCACGAATCCGGAGCCGCCAACCGCACTGTTGGTCAGCTTCCAACCAGTGCTGGTTGACAACAGATTGGCCCAGCCCTGATTTGCGTTTAAAGCCAGCTTTCCCTCGCCGTTTTCATCAAAATAGCTGTAGTAACCTTGGGTAATGCTGTCGCCCAAAGCGTACCAGGTCACAACGCCGTCATGGTTCGCATCCAGCGTGCCGGGCATCCGGGTAACCTCTGTGGGGGATTCGGAGGGCTCGGTGGGCAGGGAGGGGGTGGAGGATGCGGGGATGTCCGTGTTTCCGGAGGCGCAGCCCGCCAGCAAACTCAGGGTAAAAATCAGGAAAAGATATTTTTTAAGCATAATGGAAGCTCCTTTGGTGGAAGTGCTTCCATTATAATCCAAAGGGGAAAAGAAAGCAATACATTTTCCCCGGGGTTCTATTTCTGTCCCGGCGGACATACCCTGTGGTAGACCATGGCAGGAGCCGTTCCTCCTGCCGGATGAGGAGGCTGGCTATGGAAAACATTTACGCCGACATTGCCAAACGAACCGGCGGCAATATTTATGTAGGTGTGGTGGGCCCGGTGCGTACCGGCAAGTCCACCCTGATTAAGCGGATCATGGAGCAGTTGGTGATCCCCGGCATCGACGATCCCTATCGCCGGGAACGGGCCCGGGATGAGCTGCCCCAAAGCGGCTCCGGCAAGACCATTATGACCTCGGAGCCGAAATTTGTGCCGGAGGAAGCGGTGGAGATATCTCCCGACGGCACCACCAAGCTCCGGGTGCGGATGATCGACTCCGTGGGTTACATGGTAGAGGGGGCAGTAGGTGCCCAGGAGGATGGCGTGCCCCGGATGGTGACCACCCCCTGGTATGACTACGAGATCCCTATGACGGAAGCCGCGGAACTGGGTACGAAAAAGGTGATGGAGGAGCACTGCTCCATCGGTCTGGTGGTGACCACTGACGGCACGGTTACGGATATTCCCCGGGAGGATTATCTGGAAGCGGAGGATCGGGCAATCCGGGATATGCAGGCCACGGGAAAGCCCTACCTGGTGATTATCAATTCCCGGACGCCCGGGGCAGCGGCGGCAGAGAATGTTCGGCAGGAGATCGCCCGGAAGTATGGAGTAGAGCCCATGGTGGCGGATTGCCAGGCGCTGACGGTGGAGGACATTGCCGACCTGCTGAAAAAGCTGCTGTATGCCTTCCCCTTGAGCCAGATTCTGGTGTTTCTGCCCCGGTGGATGGATGCTTTGGAGCAGGAGCATCCGGTAAAAGCGGCGGTTTATGAGGCTCTGCTGCAGCGCTCTGGGGAAATTGCTGCCCTTGGCCAGGCGGCTCCGGTGCTTTCTCAGCTCAAGGAACTGGAGCAGGTGCTGGATTTTGCCATCCGGGATATCGATCTGGCTACGGGGAGCGTGTCCTGCGCCCTGAGCTTCCCGGAAGCGCTCTTTTATGAAATTCTTTCCGGCAAGGCCGGGATGCCCATTGAAAACGATGCCCAGCTTCTGGCACTGCTGACAGAGCTTTCCCAGGTCAAGAAGGAATACGACAAAATTTCCGATGCTTTGTCCTCGGTGAAGGCCACGGGCTACGGCATCGTCATGCCCACGGCGGACGAGATGACCCTGCAGCCTCCGGAGCTGCTGCGCAAGGGCGGGGCATTTGGGGTAAAGCTGAAGGCCGGAGCGCCGTCCATCCACATGATCCGGGTGGATATCGATACGGAGATCAGCCCCATGGTAGGCGGCGAGCAGCAGAGCCAGGATCTCATCGATTATCTCAGTGGGGAAGAACCCGACAAGCTGTGGCAGAGCAATATTTTCGGCCGGTCGGTGTATGAGTTGATCCGGGAGGGGCTGACGGCAAAGGTGATCCGCCTGCCGGAGGATGTAAGGACAAAATTCCGGGGCACTTTGGGCCGCATTGTCAACGAAGGCGCTACCGGGTTGATTTGCTTGATTTTGTGATAGGACACCCCCTAATGTAGTTATTATCCTACATTAGGGGGTGTTTTGTCTGTTGTCCGTTTTTACAGGTTCTGTTCAAAACCGGGATGGCCTTTGCATTTGTAGGGCCCGGCGTCCTCGACGGGTCATGTTCTTCTGTAAAAGGACCGTCCAGGAGGCCGGTCCCTACACAGCCCTCAGGGAAGGGGATGCAAAAAGACTCCCTCAGTCAAAATTGGCTTGGTAAAGCCAATTTTGACAGCTCCCTCAAAGAGGGAGCCAAGGGATAGTGTCGTATTTTGGGTTTTCTTGCGTTATGGGAGGAAAATCCGCATTTGCTCTTTACCGCTGGGGATTTCTGTGCTAAAATATAGGAAATTCTATTCTGGTGAACCGGGAGTATTGCAAATGAAAACACTGCAAAACAACCAAAAGAAAAATGGCGGCTATCTGCCTCTGGCGTTTTTGTTCCCTGTAGCGTGCATGCTGATCTATATGTACTTCGGTCAGTGCTGCCCCTTTGGGGAGTACTCCATGCTGTATTCGGATAATTACCATCAGTATTATCCCTTTTTCAAGGCGTTTCGCAAGAATCTGCTCAGCGGAGATTCTCTGCTGTACAGCTGGGATGTGGGCATGGGTCTGGACTACCTGGGCCTGTTTTCCTATTATCTGTCCTCACCTTTGAATCTGCTCAGCGTCTTTGTGCCTGAGGGGCTGACGCTGGAGTTTTTCTCCCTGTTGGTGCCGGTCAAGATGGGCTTAGCCAGCCTGTTCTTTGCCATTTTCCTGAAAAAGACCTTCGGCAAGGACGATATTTCCCTGCCCCTGTTCGGTACATTTTACGGAATGTGCGCCTGGGCGATGGGTTACCAGTGGAATCTCATGTGGCTCGACAGCTTCGCGCTGCTGCCCCTGGTGGCGTTGGGAACCATCAGCCTGCTGCGGGATAAGAAGTTTGTCCTGTACACAGTTACCCTGTTTTTGTCTATCTATGCCAACTACTACATTGGCTTTTTCGTCTGTATTTTCGTTCTGCTCCTGTTCTTCTGCTACCAGATCTGCCGGGGAACCAGCGTCAAGAGAATGTTCCTGGATCTGTGCAGGATCGCGGCCTTTTCTCTGCTTGCCATCGGCATGACGGCGGTGTTGTCCCTGCCGGCTCTGGCGGCGCTGCAAACGACCCAGTCCAGTGTCAATACCTACCCTGAAGGCTTCGCGGTAAATATTATTACCGGTACGGCAGTAGGGGATGCCAGAAACGCCTGGCTGGCCTACGAAGGCGCCAAGGAATCCGGCGGCAATTTTGCCCATGTAGCCGGACTTTGGCTTGACGCGGTGTTTGCATCCATTCCTCCTCTGTGGGACGGCATGGCGCAGGTTGCCGGCAATTTGGCCGGCGGCATTGAGCCCACCTTCAAGGAAGGCCTGCCCAACCTGTACTGCGGCGTGGGAACTGTTGTTTTGGCGTTCCTGTTTCTGACCACCAAGCGGGTCAAGCTGTCGGATAAGATTTGCTCTGTGGGATTGCTGGTGTTCTTTATCCTCAGCTTCCTGCTGCGGCAGCTGGATTATATCTGGCACGGCTTCCACTTTACCAATATGATCCCTTACCGCTTCAGTTTCCTGTTCAGTTTCGTGATGCTGTACATGGCCTACCGGGCCTATCTGCTGCGGCGGCATATGCAGCTCTGGCAGATTCTTGTGGCGGCGGCACTGACCATTCTGATCCTGGGTCGGGAGGAGATCCGAACCAATCCCACAGCCAGTGTCTACAACGGCGTTTTTATGCTGCTGTATCTGGCCTGCTTGATTGCCTATAAGCTGGATTTCAAGATTCCGGCCAATTCCACCAAAACAGCTTTACAGAGGCGCTGCCGTATCCGCAGAATCCGCAGAACCGCGGTCACTTGTGTAATGGCCGGCGTGATGGCGGTGGAGCTCATTGTCAATATGGTGAATTTTGCCACATTCTTTCCCAGAACCAATGTGGTCAATTACCCCAAGGGAACAGAATCCGCTGAAAGTGCCGTGGCGTATATGAAGTACCATGAATCCCTTCGGGATGATGAGCTGTTTTACCGGGCGGAAGTAACCCATTCCCAGACCTTAAACGATGGCGCGCTGAATGGCTACCACGGTGTTTCCACCTTCACCAGCTCTGCCAATGTGAAGGTCACGGAGTTTATGAAGGCGCTGGGCTACGGCGCCAAGAACACCTATAACCGCTATTGCTTCGAGGAAGCTTCTCCGGTATCCAATCTGTTTCTGAATCTGAAGTATATGCTGGAACGGGACGGGGATGTGGAGGAAAATCCCTATTTTGAGGATGTCCACAATTTCGGCCAGGTGCATATTCTGCAGAACACCGCCTATCTGCCTCTGGGTTTCCTGGCGGAGCCGGAGCTGGGAGATATTTCCTTTGAGGAAGAAGATTCCAGCTTTGCGTTCCAGAACGCGCTGTTCTCCGCTGCCACCGGGTTGGATGAGGATGTCTGGAATGTAATGCCCTATGAATGGCTGACGGTGATCCCCAAAAACATGGAGCTCCAAAGCCAAACACCTGCCGGCTACTGCTCCTATAAGGTGGGCGGTTCTACCGGCACACTGGTCTTCAAATATGAAATCATGGAATCCGGCTTTATGTGCCTGGATCTGCTGATGAACGGTCGGAATACCTACAATGTTTACCGCAACGGCGAGCACTTATATACCGAGAGTATCAGCCTGCCCCAGACCATCGCTGTCAGCCAGGTGGAACCGGGAGATGTTGTGGAAGTCCGGGTCACCTGCAACACCAATACCAGCAATTCCGTTACGGTTAAGGCGGTGCTGATGGATGACGAAGTGTTCCGCAAGGGCTATGAGATCCTTTCCGCTTCTACCTTGAAGCTGACAGAGTTCTCTAACACCAAGGTTGCCGGTACTGTCAAGTGCAACAGGGACGGTCTGCTGTATACCTCCATTCCCCAGAACGGAACCAACTGGCAGGTCTATGTGGACGGTCAGCAGGTAGAGCCGGTGCTGGTGGGTGATGTGATGATGGCGGTGAATCTCACCGAAGGTGAGCATGAGATCCGCTTCGTGTATGAAAACCGTGCTTTTGAGATCGGCTTGACCGTATCGCTGATCTGCCTGGCAATTTTCCTGGCGATCATTTTGGTGGTGAACTACCCCAAATATAAGCCTGTGATCGAAAAAGTTATCGCAAAGATCAAGAAATAACAGTGGATCCCCCATGGGTGCGCCCATGGGGGATTTTACGGCATTGACAATTCCTGCATAGGAAGCTATAATTTTGTTACTGTTTCCGATCTGTGAAGAACGGGCAAAGACTTTTTTGTGCAGAGGCTGTACAGGGAGGTCAGCACTGAAGGCAACTGGATAGCCGTGGTGGAACGCAAGGATATGCCGCTTAGCTGTCCCGAGCTGCCTAGGGCCGGAAGATCTCCGGCGCACGCTTTTTCAGCAGACGAAATTCTACTGAAAGAGAGTGAAACAAACATGAGCAAATTCCGTACATTTCTGAAAAGGAAGGACATCGTATTCTCCGGCAAGCGCTATGGCATCGATGCTTTGGGTGCTATGGCCCAGGGCTTGTTCTGCACGCTGCTGGTGGGTACGATCCTGGACACCATCGGTCAGCAGTTCGGTATACCCTTCCTCAATGCGATCATCACCGGATCGTATACCATCGGCGGCCTGTGCAAGGCTATGGTGGGTGTGGGTATCGCTGTGGCCATTGGCTACGCTCTGCACTGCCCACCCCTGGTGCTGTTTTCCCTGATCCCGGTGGGCTTTGCCTCCAATGCCATGGGCGGCGCCGGCGGACCGCTGGCGGTGTACTTCGTGGTTATCGTGGCGTCGGAGTTCGGCAAGCTGGTATCCAAGGAAACAAAAGTGGACATTTTGGTGACCCCCATCGTTACCATTCTGGTGGGCATCGGCTTTGCGGCTCTGGTGGCGGCGCCCATCGGCGCTGCAGCTTCCGCGGTGGGTGATTTCGTAAAGTGGGCCACGGTGCTGCAGCCCTTCTGGATGGGTATGCTGGTCTCCGCGGTGATTGGTATCGCCCTGACATTGCCTATTTCCTCTGCAGCCATCTGTGCGGCTTTGGGACTGACCGGTCTGGCCGGCGGCGCTGCTGTGGCGGGCTGCTGCGCCCAGATGGTGGGCTTCGCTGTCATGAGCTTCCGGGAGAACCGCTGGGGCGGTCTGGTTGCCCAGGGTGTTGGCACCAGCATGCTGCAGATGCCCAATATTGTGAAGAATCCCAGAATCTGGATTCCGCCTACGCTGGCATCCATGATTACCGGCCCTCTGGCTACCTGCCTGTTTAAGCTGGAAATGAACGGCGCGCCGGTGTCCTCGGGCATGGGAACCTGTGGCTTCGTAGGCCAGATCGGTGTGTACACCGGCTGGGTGCAGGATGTGACCAATGGCGCGAAAGCCGCCATCACCACCATGGACTGGATCGGTCTGGCGCTGATCTGCTTCGTTTTGCCGGCAATTTTGAGCTGGGTGTTCTGCCTGGTTTTGCGCAAGTGGGGCTGGATCAAGGAGAACGATCTGAAACTGGATCTGTAAATCAAAAAAAACACAGGGCCTTTGCCCTGTGTTTTTTGCTTCCCATTTGGGATAATTTGTGATATGATATGCCCTAGACCAATGTAAGGAGTAACCCTATGCAAACCATTTCTGAGATCCTGGCCGCCGAGCTGGGACAAAAACTGCAATATGTGGAGAATGTGATCTCTCTCATGGACGAGGGCAATACCATTCCCTTTATCGCCCGCTACCGCAAGGAAATGCACGGCGCTATGGACGACACCGTCCTGCGTACCCTGGAGACCCGGCTGACCTACCTGCGCAACCTGCAGCAGCGCCGGGAGGAAGTGAAAAATTCCATCGAAAACCAGGGAAAACTGACCCCGGAGCTGTCCGACGCCATTGATAATGCGGCCACTCTGGCTGAGGTGGAGGATCTGTACCGCCCCTATAAGCAGAAGCGCCGCACCCGTGGCTCTGTGGCCCGGGAAAAGGGACTGGAGCCTTTGGCCGCCGCCATTTTTGCCCAGGATGGGCAGGATCCGGCGGTACTGGCACAGGATTATGTAAATCCTGAAAAGGGCGTGGAAACCATCGAAGATGCCCTGCAAGGCGCGTCGGACATCATTGCCGAGGATCTTTCTGACGATGCCGCCATCCGCAAAAACCTCCGGGAGCTGATGAACCGCAAGGCGGTGCTGACCTGCCACGCCGAGGATCCTGAGGCGGACAGTGTGTACCGGCTGTATTATGACTTTTCCCAGCCCATTTCCCGTCTGCTGGATCACCAGATTTTGGCTATCAACCGGGGCGAAAAAGAGGGCATTTTGAAGCCCAATGTGGTGCTCCCCGGCAATGATGGCGCCGCCTGTGTCATTCGGGCGGCGTTGAAGCCCACGGCCTTTGTATCTGCTTTTGTCCGGGCGGCAGCAGAGGATGCCTATGAACGGCTGATCTTCCCCTCCTTGCAGCGGGAGGTCCGCAGCGACCTGTCGGAAAAGGCCTACGCCGGCGCCATCCACAATTTTGCTTTGAATTTGAAGCCTTTGCTGATGCAGCCTCCGGTGAAGGGCTTTGTGACCATGGGCTTGGATCCCGGATACCGCAACGGCTGCAAGGTGGCGGTGGTGGATGCCACCGGTAAGGTGTTGGCTACTTCAGTGGTGTATCCCACCTTCAGTGAGAAGAAAAAGCAGGAGGCCATTGTAGTGCTTTCGGGCTTGATGAAGCGGCATCAGGTGCGGCACATTGCCATTGGCAACGGCACGGCCTCCCGGGAAACCGAGGCCATGACTGTGGAGCTGCTCCAGAGCTTCCCCGAGGCCAGCTATATGATCGTCAATGAAGCCGGCGCTTCCGTATATTCCGCATCGCCTCTGGCGGCGGAGGAATTCCCGGAGTTTGATGTGAACTTGCGCAGCGCGGTGTCCATCGCCCGTCGGCTTCAGGATCCCCTGGCGGAGCTGGTGAAGATCGACCCCAAGGCCATCGGCGTGGGTCAGTATCAGCACGACTGCCCCCAGAAGGAACTGGATACCGCCCTGGGCGGGGTGGTGGAGGACTGCGTGAATGCTGTGGGCGTGGATGTGAATACAGCATCTGCCAGCCTGCTGCAGCAGATATCCGGTCTGAATGCCACCACGGCGAAGAATATCGTGGCGTTCCGTGAGGAAAACGGCCCCTTCGGCAGCCGTTCTCAGCTGAAAAAAGTGCCGAAACTGGGACCCAAGGCATTCCAGCAGTGCGCCGGCTTTCTCCGGGTTCCGGAAAGCAAGGAACTGCTGGACAACACCGGCGTGCATCCGGAATCCTACGATGCCGCCAAGAAGCTGATGACCCTGTTGGGCGGCGAACGCGCTGACCTGCCTCAGCGACTGGAGCGCTTTGGCGCTGACGCCGCCGCGGAGCAGTGCGGCGTGGGCGAGATGACCCTGGTGGACATTGCCAAGGAACTGAGCAAGCCCGGCCGTGATCCCCGTGATGAGCTGCCGGCACCCATCCTGCGGAAGGATGTGCTGGAAATGAAGGACTTAAAGCCCGGCATGGAACTGACCGGCACAGTCCGAAATGTCATCGACTTTGGCGTCTTTGTGGATATCGGCGTCCATCAGGACGGCCTGGTGCATATCTCCCAGGTGTGCAATCGCCGGCTGCGGCATCCCAGCGAAGCTGTTAAGGTGGGTGACGTGGTCAAAGTCGTGGTGCTGGAGGTGGACGAAAAGCGCCACCGCATCAGCCTGTCCATGAAGCAGGCCAAGGGCTAAAAGCATAAAAAATCTCCCCGGAAATTTCCCGGGGAGATCATCTTTTATGCCAGATAGATAGCCTTGCAGGCCAGCATGGTTTCGTAGCAGTCCAGCTTGGAAACCAGTTCCAGGGGCGCGTGCATGCTCAGCACGGGCACGCCGGCGTCCACGGTGACGATGTTGCGGTTGGCCATATAGGCAGCCACAGTACCGCCGCCGCCCTGGTCAACCTTGCCCAGCGTGGCGATCTGCCAGATGACACCGGCATTTTCAAAGGTGGTGCGGATGTGGCCCATGGCCTCGGCGGAAGCATCGGAAGCGCCGCCCTTGCCGCCACGACCGGTGTACTTGCAGATGGAAACGCCGTAGTTCAGCATGGAGTTGTTCCGGCGATCGGAAACTTCGGGGAAGTTGGGGTCAAAAGCGTTGCTGACATCGGCAGACAGGCAGAAGGAATTGGCGAAGCAGTCGAAGAGCTTCACACCCTGGGCATCGCACAGGCTGCCCATGAAATGCTCGAAGTACTGGCTCTGCATGCCGGAGATGCCCACGGAGCCGATCTCTTCCTTGTCTGCCAGAATGCAGACAGCGGTCTTGGTGGGGGTGGGGATGTTGAACAGTGCTTCCAGCTCGGCGTAAGCGCAGACCCGGTCGTCATGACCGTAGGCGCTGATGAGGCTGCGGTCAAAGCCCACTTCTCTGCAGCGGCCGGCAGGCACGATGGTCAGCTCAGCAGACAGGAAGTCGGACTCAATGAGGCCGTACTTTTCGTTCAGGAACTTCATCACATTCAGCTTCACCAGGTCGCTGCCCTCACCCTCAATGGGCTCGGTACCCAGGATCACATTCAGCTGCTCGGCGGCGATGACCTTGCCGGCAGTTTTCTGCATCTGGTCAGCGGACAGGTGGATCAGCAGGTCGGAGACCATCAGGATGGGATCGTTGTCATCCTCACCGATGGTGACAGTGATGACAGTGCCGTCCTTGCGGTAAACCACGCCGTGGAGCGCCAGGGGAACGGTAACCCACTGGTACTTCTTGATGCCGCCGTAGTAATTGGTCTTGAAGTAAGCAATTTCGGAATCCTCATACAGGGGATTGGGCTTCAGGTCCATACGGGGGGAGTCAACATGGGCAGCGCAGATGTTAGCGCCGTTAGCCAGAGATTCGGTGCCGATGACGGCCAGGGCGATGGCCTTGTCACGGTTGTTGTAGTAGATCTTGTCGCCGGGCTTTACTTCCATGCCGGGGGCGAAGGGCTTAAAGCCGTTCTTTTCGGCTTCCCGGATGGCCCAGGTGGTAGCTTCACGCTCGGTCTTGGCTTCGTCCATGAAGGCCATGTAGCGCTTGCAGTAGCTTTCCATTTCGGCGCGCTCCTCAGCGGAGATGCGGGTGTAGCCGTTCTTGGGAGCGGCGATGAGGGATTCGCGGAGTTCTTCGGTGGTCATATCGGTATCCTCCTTATGATGATGGTTACATTATACCTAAGCTGTGCAAAAATGCAAGGCATTTTTCCCGGAATTGTTCCGGGGTGCCGTCGTTGTACAGCGCATGGTCACATCTTTCCCGGAACCACTGGTGCGTATGCTGGGCGGCGATGCGTTTCCGGGCGTAGCTTTCAGAAATGCCGTCCCGATCCATGAGCCGGCGGATTCGGGTCTCCTCCGGGGCGAAAACCGCGGCGGTGACATCGCAAAGCGGAGCAAGACCGCCCTCAAACAGGCCGATGGCATCGATGGCTGCCAGTTTAGGACTGCTCGCAAGCTGCCGCAAGACCTCCTGACGGACGGCTTCGTGGGTGATGCGATTTAAATCCAGCAGCGCCTTTTCGTCGGCAAATACGATTTCACCCAGAGCTTTTCTGTCCAGCTCACCCTCTTTCGTGACGCCGGGAAAGCGGGTTTCTATGGCAGTCAGCAAAGCCTGATCGGTTTTCAAAAGATGGTGGTAGATAGCGTCGCAGTCCAGGATCAAACCACCTTTATCCGCAATGATTTGCAAAAGGGTGGTTTTTCCGCAGCCGCTCCCGCCGGTGATGCCGATGATCATAGTGCCACCTCCGCATCCACAATGTGGAATGCCGCGGCCTTTTTCAGCCGGTTCTGCACCGCGTAGGCCACGCCGCCGCCAACGGGGCAACGGGCGTAAACCTTGCCGATGCTGCTGTCGTCCAGCTCCCGCAACGCGGCAAAGAGACCGGCAGATAAGGTGTTGACATCGGCTTCCTGACCGTAGGACAGGGGATTGCAGTCGGCGTACAGAGGCAGTTCTTCTTCAAAGCAAAGCACCCGGTCACCGGGTTCAAAATGCCGGTGGATATATTCCGCAGCCTTTTTACGCTCACCGGCTACAATGATCACAGGCTCTGCCGGGGCGTAGTGGCGGTATTTCATGCCGGGGGCTTTTACCACCTCGTCTTTGTCGATTTGAGCGGTAACGGCCTTGTCGATCACAAGGTCTCCCAGTACGGCGATAAGCTGCTCCGGGGTGATGCCGCCGGGGCGCAGAAGCCGGGGCGGGTTCTCCGTCAGATCCACAATGGTGGATTCCACGCCAACCGCGCAAGCTCCGCCATCGATGATCAGGGGGATCTTTCCGTCGTGATCGTGGAGCACATGCTCTGCGGTGGTGGTGGAGGGCTTGCCGGAAATATTGGCAGAGGGGGCGGCCACGGGGATATTTGCGTGGCGGATGATTCTGCGGGTGACGTCACAATCCGGGCATCTGACCGCCACGGTGGGAAGACCTGCCCGGGTGGATAGGGGGACAATATCCTTGGCCGGCAGCACCATGGTCAGAGGGCCGGGCCAAAAGGCTTCTGCCAGACGGTAGGCGCTTTCCGGGATGTTATGGCAAAACATATCCATTTGCTCCGGGTCAGCGATGTGGAGGATCAGCGGATTATCCTGAGGACGGCCTTTGACTTCAAAAATCTTTGCAACAGCCTCCGGATTCAGTCCGTTTGCGCCTAGGCCGTAGACGGTTTCTGTGGGCAAACCCACCAAGTTACCGGCTGTCAGATTCCCTGCGGCAGAAATGACTGCCAATTCGTCGTCGGCAGGAATGATCTGGGTATGCATAGTCTGTCCTCCTTTCGTAATTTCTGTCATTTTACTGTATTCTGCGCCAAAATGCAACAGTTTACAGTGATTTGTCAAACTAAGTGCAACACTTTTTGAAGTTCAAGATCCCAAAGATATTGAGCTGAAACAAATTTAAGAACCTTGCGAGGCCTGGCGTTGATCAACGCCAGGTTTCGTTTTAGTGTAA
>SVLD01000016.1 GCA_015068125.1 Oscillospiraceae bacterium
ATCGCAGTTCGGGCGGGACTGCACTGCGCGCCCCTGGCACATGAGAGTGCCGGCACCCTGGAAGGGGGGACGGTGCGCATCAGTTTCGGCCACGATGCAACCCCTGCCCAAAACGCGGCGCTGCGCCGGGAAATGGCCGGAATTATCCGGGGAATTCAATAAAATTTTTCCGTTTTTCTATTGCTATTGCGGCGCAAATCCGCTATAATAAAACGGATAATAGGCTAGTTATGCAAACTGGGGGATTTTACCCGGTTTTCGGATAAAAAATGGCGAAGGAGCAGGGCTATGAATGTGATTCACGATATGCTGCAGCAAGTCACAAAAATGCAATGGTCAGACTATTTGGATATTTTGATCGTGGCCTTTTTGTTTTATAAATTTTTGCCTCTGATCCGCACCACCGGCGCGGCTCGGATCGCCAAGGCCATTGTGGTCATTGTGGCGCTGGCCTGGGTTACCGAGATCCTGGAGCTGTACACGGTCAACTTCATTTTCGTCCAGTTTCTGCAGGTTGGCTTGATCGCGGTGGTGATCCTGTTCCAGCCGGAGCTGCGCAGAACATTGGATCATTTGGGCAATATGAAGCTCAAGAAATTTTTCGGTACGGATAAAGCCGAGCCGGAAATGGCACCCATCATCGCCCAGACGGTGAAAGCCTGCGAGGTCATGAGCCGGGAAAAGGTGGGCGCACTGATCGTCTTTGGCAGGGATAATCCCCTGGACGAGTATTTTAAAACCGGAACCATGTTGGATGCCCAGGTTTCCGAGCAGCTGCTGCGGAATGTGTTTTTCCCCAAGGCTGCTCTGCACGACGGCGCGGTAATCATCCGGGAAGGCCGGGTGGCAGCGGCAGGCTGTGTGCTTCCTCTGTCTGAGAGCAATCGCCTGCATGCCGACCTGGGAACCCGGCATCGCGCCGGCGTGGGCATGAGTGAGGTTTCCGATGCGGTGGTGGTCATCGTGTCCGAGGAAACCGGTACAATTTCCGTGGCCGTTGGCGGCATGCTGAAGCGGCATCTGGCTGCCAAGACTCTGGAAAGACTTTTGGTACATGAACTTTGCGGCGATGAAGATGCCAACAAGGAAGCGCTTTCTGTGCGCCTGCGTCAGAAGCTGCAGCGCAAAGGGAAGGAGGAGCGCGAATGAAAACGAAGATACTGTACGCTCTGCTTGCCCTGGTGGTTTCCTTCGGCCTGTGGCTGTATGTCATTACCGTGGAAAATCCGGAATCCGAAATCACGGTGTACAATATCCCGGTGATTCTGGATAACGAGTCCGTTCTTGCTGAACGGGGGTTGATGGTTCTGTCGGATAAGGTTCCCACAGTCACCCTGAAGCTCTCCGGCAACCGCAGCCACCTGAATAAGCTGAACTCCTCCAATATCACCCTAGTGGCGGATATGTCCCGGGTCTATGAGGCAGGAGAACAGCCCATCTCTTACTCCATTGCCTATCCCGGCGATATCCCCCGGAACTCCATTGAGGTTCTCAGCCAGCTGCCGGTTCAGGTCGCCCTGACCGTGGTGGAGCGCAGCAGCATGGATGTGCCGGTGAATGTGACCTATAGGGGAGAGGTTGATGTCGAAAAATTCCGCAGAGAAGATCCTGTTTTGGATTATGATACAATCCATGTGTCGGGTCCCGCGTCCCTGGTCAATGAACTTGAAAAAGCAGAAATTGTGGTGGATCTGGAAGGAAAGACAGAGACCATCAGCCAGGCCTACCGCTATGTTCTTTACGACAAGAGCGGCGCAGTTGTGGATGATGATTCTTTGACGGTGGATGTTTCCGAAATTAAGCTGACTCTGAAGATCCAGCGGTTCAAAGAGCTTCCGGTGGTTTTCGGAAATGTGAACTACGGAGGCGGCACTTCTCCGGAGAATACCCATTTGGCGATCAGAGTGCCTTCCATCACGGTGGCCGGCAGCGAACAGCTTCTGGATAGTCTGCATGTGATTACCCTGGAGGATATCGACCTGGGCATGCTGAATTTGAGTTTGGGCGAAAATGTGTTCCAGATTCCCTTTGCGGATAAGCTGCCTGATGGTGTTACCAATTTGTCAGGTCTGAACGAGATCGAAGTGGTGGTTACACTGTCGGAGAAACTGGTAACAAAAACCGTAACCATCACCCAATTCCAAACCTTGAATGTGCCGGAAGGCAAGTATGTCAATTTGCAAACCAAGCGGCTGGATGTGATGCTGCGAGGCCCGGCAGATGCTATTGCAAGAATAACCCCGGAGCAGATCGTTGCTTCGGTGGATTTCACGGGGGCGGGAACTGCCGCGATGCCCTACAAGGTGGACATCCAGATTACAGACACCGATCTGGTGGGTATCTTTGGCAGTTACAGCGTCAACGCCAAGCTCACCGATACGCCGCCGGCATAAGTACACAGCTATTATTTAGGCTTTTGCCCAGAGGTTGAAAGCCAGGGAAAAGGGGATAATGACCTTGATAAAGAGTATGACCGGCTATGGCCGGGCAGTGGAATCCGTAAACGGACGGGAATTTACCGTAGAGATCCGTTCCGTCAACAACCGATATCTGGACTGCACCGTAAAGCTGCCCCGCAGCGTTTCCTTCGCGGAAGAAGCGGTGAAGCAGGCTGTGAAAGCCTCTGTTTCCAGAGGCAAGGTGGATGTTTACATCACCATCAAATCCGAAACCGCCGAGGATGCCTGCATCCGGCTGAACGCTGGGGTGCTGGAGGGCTATCTCACTGCCATGCGGCAGATGGTCAATGAATTTGGCGTAAAAGATGATATCAGCGTTTCTGCTGTTTCCCGGCTGCCGGAAGTGTTCTCTGTGGAGAAGCCGGAGGTGGACGAGGAGCAGCTCCTGGCTGACCTGATGCAGGTTGTCAAGCAGGCGCTGGCCGGCTATGATGCTATGCGCTGCACCGAGGGTGCGGCGCTGGATGCAGACCTGCGTAACCGGGGCAACTCCATCGCCGACCTGGTATCCCAGGTGGAGCAGGGCAACGCCCAGACTGTGGTGGACTACCGGGCTCGCCTGGAAGCCAAGCTGAAGGAAGTCCTGGCGGCCACCAATATCGACGAAAGCCGCATCCTGACGGAAGCTGCGATCTTCGCTGACAAGGTGGCGGTGGACGAGGAAACCGTCCGCCTGCGCAGCCATCTGCAGCAGATGAACACCATGCTCGACGGCGGTGGCGCCGTGGGCAGAAAGCTGGACTTCCTGCTCCAGGAAATGAACCGGGAGGCCAATACCATCGGCTCCAAGTGCACCGATGTTCGCCTGGCCAGAATCGTGGTGGACATTAAGGCTGAGCTGGAAAAGATCCGGGAACAAACCCAGAACATCGAGTAAGGGTGGCGGCATGAAACTGATTAACATCGGCTTTGGAAGCATGCTGGCCGCCGGACGGATCCTGGCGGTGGTGGCGCCGGACAGCGCGCCCATCAAGCGCGTGGTGCAGGAGGCAAGAGAGCGGGGGATGCTCATCGACGCTTCCTACGGACACAAGACCCAAGCGGTGATTTTGATGGACACGGATCACGTGATTCTGTCCGCACTGTCGCCGGAAACCATATCTGCCCGCTGGACGGGTAAACAGGAAAAGGGGGAAAACCAGTGAGCAAAGGAAAGCTGTTTATTATCTCCGGCGCTTCCGGCGTTGGAAAAAGCACCGTGCTGAGCAAGGTTATGGCAGCCCGGCAGGATCTGGAATTCTCCGTTTCCGCTACCACCCGTCAGCCCCGCCCCTGCGAGCGTGACGGCGTGAACTACTATTTTGTCACCGAGGAGAAATTCCGCAGCATGATCGCTGCCGATGAATTCCTGGAATATGACGAGCACAACAAAACCCTCTACGGCACTCCCAAGAGCCAGGTGGAGGAAAAACTCCTGCGGGGTCATGTGATCCTGGATATCGAGCCCAACGGCGCCTTTGCGGTGCGGAAGCAGCGGCCCGATGCCACACTGATCTTTATCATGCCCCCTTCCATGGAAGTGCTGGAAAACCGGCTCCGCAGCCGTGGTGACACGGCGGAGGAGCAGATCCTGCTGCGGCTTGACCGGGCTAAGTGGGAAATGGAGCAAATACCCAAATACGACTTTGTTGTAACCAACGACCAGGTGGACGCCTGCGCCGAAGAAATACTACATATCATCGCCCAAAGGGAAGATGAGGAATAATGGAGGAAATGAAAATGCTTTACCCCCCTGTTGCTGATTTGCTGAAGAATGTCCAGAGCCGTTACCTGCTGGTGAATGTGGTGGCACAGCGCGCCCGCCAGATCGCCGCTGAGGCTGATGAACTGGGCGAAGAATTGACCGAAAAGCCCGTTACCCTGGCGATCCGCGAGGTGGCGGAAGATAAGCTGGATGGCAGTCTGAAGGAAGAATACATGAACTAAAACCGGAAGGAGGGGGCTGTATGATCGCAAAAATCGCTGTTTCGGCGGCTACTTTTGCCATTGACAAGCCCTATTCCTACCTGGTTCCCCAGGATATGCGCCTGGAACCCGGTGTCCGGGTGATGGTGCCGTTCGGCCGGGGTAACCGGCGCACGGAGGGCATTGTCCTGAGCCTGGAGCAGGGCAGCCAGGAGGGACTCAAGACAGTGGAACGCTGTCTGGACGAAGCTCCTGTCCTGTCTGGCACCATGCTGCACCTGGCGGCTTTCCTTCGTAACCGCTATTTCTGCGGCTTTTACGATGGCGTACGGGCTATGCTGCCGGCAGGATTGTGGTTCCGCACCAAGGATACCTACCGGTTGACGGAGGATCGCTCCTGGCAGGACAAGCCCTGCCGCAGAGAGGACGCTATGCTGCTTCTGCAAGCGATGGACGCCTTGGGCGGCCAAGCTGAAGAAACGGCGCTGCAGGAAGTCATCAGTGACGATGACCGGCGGCACGAAGCCCTTCGGTATCTGGTTCGCAAGAAGTGGATCACCGACGAGACGGACTATCTCCGTCGTCTGGGTGATAAGACTGAAAAGATCGCCACGCTGGCATCCTCTGCGGAGGAAGCCATGGAGTACGCCTCCCGTTGCCTTCGGGCGCCCATGCAAAGAAGTGTGCTGGAACTGATGTGCGGCATCGGCAGCGTGTCTGTCAAGGAGCTGTGCTACTATACCGGCGCCTCCGCTGCCACAGTCAAGCGTTTGGCGGATCTGGGCTACCTGACCCTGACAGAGCGGGAAGTCCTCCGCTGCCGGGAAATTCGCCCGGCGGTGCTGGATGGCCCCCTGGAGCTGAATGCCGAACAGCAGACAGCCTTCGACGGTCTCCGGCAGCAAATGTGCCGGGAAAAACCCGGCGCGGCGCTTCTCTACGGCGTTACCGGCTCGGGCAAAACCTCGGTATATCTGAAGCTGATCCAGTCCTGTCTGGATGCCGGCAAAACCGCCATGCTCCTTGTACCGGAGATCGCGCTGACCCCCCAGCTTCTGAGCCTGATGGCGGCCCATTTCGGTTCTCAGGTGGCAGTGCTGCACAGCAGCCTGCCGGCAGGAGAACGCTATGACCAATGGAAGCGCATCCGCAGCTGCGATGCCCGGGTGGTAGTTGGTACCAGATCCGCGGTGTTCGCACCCAGTTCACAATTGGGTCTTATCATACTGGATGAGGAGCAGGAGCATTCCTACAAATCCGAGAATACCCCCCGGTATTCCGCCAAAGAAGTGGCTCTCTGGCGGGGCGTGAAGGAAAACGCCCTGGTGCTCCTGGGTTCTGCCACTCCCTCGGTGGAGACCATGTACCACGCAAAGCAGGGCGATTACCGCCTGTATACCCTTACACAGCGATATAACGGCAAGAATTTGCCCCAGGTTCGCATTGTGGATATGCACAAGGAACTGGAATTCGGCAACGATCTTGCTTTCAGCCTGGAGCTCCAGGAAGCAATCCGGGATACCTGGCAGGCAGGGAAGCAGACCATCCTGTTTCTCAATCGCCGGGGCGCATCCCGGGCGCTGATCTGTGTGGACTGCCGGGAAGCGCCGGAATGTCCCCGCTGCAGCGCAAAGCTCACATACCACAGCGCCAACGAACGGCTGATGTGCCACTACTGTGGCCATTCCATTCGCCGCCCACAGCGGTGTCCAAGCTGCGGCGGCCCGTTGAAGCCCATGGGTACCGGTACCCAAAAGGTACAGCAGGAACTGCTGACATTGTATCCGGAGATGGAAATCCTCCGCATGGACGCGGATACCGTCAACGCGGTGAATACCCATGAGACCATTTTGGACACATTCAAGAAAAAACACATCCCGGTGCTCATTGGCACCCAGATGGTGGCCAAGGGCTTAAATCTGCCGGATGTGACCTTGGTGGGGGTGCTGGACGCGGATATGAGCCTGTATTCCGGCTCTTACCGGGCAGCGGAAACCACCTTCAATATGCTCACCCAGGTAGTGGGCCGTTCCGGCCGTGGCGATCAGCCCGGCGAAGCCGTAATCCAAACCATGGTGCCCGGTCACCAGGTCATCAACCTGGCGGCCAAGCAGGATTACGACAGCTTTTATAACATGGAGATCGAAATGCGTCGCATCCAGAACTGCCCGCCCTTCGGCGATCTTGTAACCGTGACCTTTCTGGGACAGGAGGAAGCCCGGGTATTGCGGGGCGCGGCGAAATTTCGGGAAAGTCTGAACCTGTGCCTGCAGGAGCCGACCTACCGGCAGGAAAAATGCCAGGTTTTGGGCCCTGCACCCTGCGCGGTGCCGAAGATCAATTACAATTTCCGTTACCGGCTGACCCTGCGATGCAGCCTGACCCAGCCGCTGCGAAACCTCATCGCCCATCTGCTACGGCAGTTTATGACCGATTCCGGCAACCGGGGCGTCAATGCTTTCATAGATGTGAACGGATTTGAAGAATGAGAGGAAAAACCTATGGGTTTGAGAAAGATTTTGACAGATAAGGAGCCTGCGCTGCATAAAGTCTGCAAAACAGTAGAAAAATTTGACTGGAAACTGCACAAGCTCCTGGACGATATGCGGGAAACCCTCATCGAGTCCAACGGCGTTGGCCTTGCTGCCCCTCAAGTAGGCATTTTGCGCCGGGTGGTGCTGGTGGATACCGGTGATGAGATCCTGGAACTGGTGAATCCCGAACTGCTGGAGACTGACGGCGAGCAGGTGGGCGCAGAGGGCTGCCTCAGCGTTCCCAATAAGTACGGCCTGGTGAAGCGGCCTTACTATGCCAAAGTCCGGGCCCAGGATCGGGACGGCAACTGGTACGAAGCCGAAGGTGAGGAGATCGTTGCCCGCTGCTTCTGCCATGAGCTGGATCATCTGGATGGCATCCTGTACACCCAGGTTATGGAGCGCTACCTCACCGACGAGGAACTTAATCAGGACGAGGAATAACGAATCTTTGGAGGAAGATCCATGCGAATTGTGTTTATGGGCACGCCGGATATTGCGGCGACCTGCTTAAAAAAGCTGCTGGCGGAGGGCTTCGATGTGGCGGCGGTATATACCCAGCCCGACCGGCCCAAAAACCGTGGCATGAAGCTGGCCTTTTCCCCAGTAAAGGAAGTGGCCTTGAACGCTGGACTTCCCGTTTACCAGCCGGAAAATTTCCGGGACGATGAAACTGTGGAGCAACTCCGGGCCTTGCAGCCGGATGTGGTGGCGGTGGTGGCCTATGGCCGGATCCTACCCCAGCGTGTGCTGGATATCCCCCCCAAGGGCTGCATCAATATCCACGCCAGCGTGCTGCCTTCTTACCGGGGCTCTGCGCCTTATCAGTGGGCGGTACTGGACGGCCAGATAGAAACCGGCGTGACGGCCATGTACCTCTGCCGGGAGATGGATGCCGGTGATATGATCGATGTTTCCAAGACCCTCATCGGCCCCAACGAAACCGCCGGCGAACTGCTGGATCGGTTGGCTGAGCTGGGTGCGGACTTGCTGTGCAAGACCATGAGCCGGCTGTCTGCCGGGGAAGTGGAGGGCACGCAGCAGGATGCTGAGAAAGCCACCTATGCCCCTATGCTGGACAAGTCCATGTGCCCCATTGACTGGACCAAAACCGCCCAGCAGGTGCATAATCATGTCCGGGGTCTGCACCCCTGGCCCGTGGCTACTGCCGAACTAGCAGGAACAAAATTTAAGATTCATTCTACTGTTATTACCGATGGCTACGGCCAGCCCGGACAGATCCTGGAGCTGACCAAGACCGGCCTGAAAGTCGCTTGCGGCGAGGGTGCGGTGGAGATCCGCAGTTTGCAGGCTGAGGGTGGCAAGCGTATGAACGCGCCGGACTATTTCCGGGGACATCCTCTGGGAGAATGACATGGGCGCAAGAGAAACCGCACTGAATGTTCTCATCGCCTGCCGGCAGCAGGGCGCCTGGTCGAACAGTATTCTCAAGGAATACATCAGCCGCGACGGCCTGGACCGCCGGGATGCGGCGCTGGCGGCTCGACTGTGCTACGGCGTGCAGCAAAATAGGGGAAAGCTGGATTTTTACCTGGCGCAGCTTCTGACGGGCAAGGTGAAGGATCTGCACCCCCTGATTCACGACATTCTCCATCTGGGCTTGTACCAGATTTATGAAATGGACAAAATCCCCACCTCCGCTGCCGTCAATGAAGCGGTGACACTGGCGAAAAAATACTGCCGCCGGCAGAAATTTGCTCCGGGACTGACCAATGCGGTGCTTCGCAACGCCGTTCGCAGCCAGGGCAGTTTGAAAGAGCCGGTAAAGCTGGAGGATAAATACAGCCACCCGGCGGAGCTGATCCGCCTGCTGAAAACCGATCTGGGAACGGATCGGCTGGAAGCAATGCTGGCTGCCAACAATACCGTTCCCCCGCTGACGGTGCAGGTCAATACCCTGCGCACCAATCAGGAGGAACTGATAGAAAAACTGCAAAAAGAAGGCGTGGAGGCAGAGCCTCACCGCTGGATGCCAAACTGCCTGGTACTCTCCGGTACCGGCAATATCGAAAAACTGGAAGCTTTTCAACAGGGACTGTTTTATGTGCAGGATGCCGCCTCCAAGCTGGCGGTGCTCTGTGCCCAAATCCCCCAGGAAGACGGAATCCGTGTCCTGGATTGCTGCGCTGCACCCGGTGGCAAGAGCTACGCTGCGGCCATGGCAGCCCCCAATGCGAAGATCCAATCCTGCGATATCCATCCCCACAAGATCGGCCTTATTGAAGCCGGCGCAAAGCGGCTGGGACTGACCAATATCAGCGCCCGCTGCCTGGATGCCACGATAGATGAAGAAGCGTGGCATGACCGAATGGATGTGGTGCTGGCGGATGTACCCTGCTCCGGCTACGGCATTATCCGCAAAAAGCCGGATATCCGCTATAAAGACCCCAAAACTATGGAAGACCTGCCTGCTCTGCAGCTGCAGATTTTGAAGAAGCAGGCGGAGTATGTAAAACCCGGCGGTGTGCTGCTGTATTCCACTTGCACGCTGCTGAAGCGGGAAAACGCCCAGGTTGTGAACGCTTTTTTGCAAACCACCACGGACTTTTCCCTGGAAGAACTGACCCTGCCCGAGGGCATTGCCCAGGATAGCCCGGGTATGCTGACCCTGATTCCCGGGAAGCAGGAAACCGACGGCTTTTTCATCTGCCGTTTGCGGAGGAAAGCATGAGCAAGAACATCAAATCCATGACCCAGCCGGAGATCGCCGGAGTCCTGAAAGAGTTGGGACAGCCCGGTTTTCGTGCAAAGCAGGTCTATACCTGGCTGCATAAGGGCGTCAAAAGCTATGAGGAGATGACCAATCTCCCCAAGGATCTGCGCTTACTTTTGGCGGAGAAGTATCCCATTTACGCCCCCAGGGTGGTCCGCAAGCAGGAATCCCAAAAAGACGGCACCATTAAGTACCTGTGGCAGCTTGCCGACGGAAATTGTGTGGAAACAGTACTTATGCGCTATCATTATGGCAATACTGTCTGCATATCCTCGGAAGTAGGCTGCCTGATGGGCTGCGCCTTCTGCGCATCCACCCTGGGTGGCTTGATCCGCCGGCTGGAGCCCCACGAAATGCTGGATCAGGTGCTGTTCACTCAGATCGACTCCGGTTTGCCTATCTCTCATATCGTTTTGATGGGTATTGGCGAGCCGCTGGACAATTTTGACAATGTGATGCGCTTTCTGGAGCTGGTCAACAGCCCGGAGGGCATGAACATCTCCATGCGGCACATCAGCCTGTCTACCTGCGGTCTTGTGCCGAAGATCGATGAACTGGCTAAGAGAAAACTGCAGCTTACGCTGTCTGTATCTTTGCACGCTCCCAATGATGAAGTGCGCAACACCATCATGCCGGTGAACAAGGCCTATCCCACCGAAGCGCTGCTGGCGGCATGCCGCCGTTATTACGAGCAGACAAGCCGCAGAATATCCTTTGAATACGCCATGATCGACGGTGTCAATGACACAGTGGAGCATGCCAAAGAACTGATCCGGCGCCTGAAGGGTCTGCCTGCCCACTTCAACCTGATTCCGCTGAACCATGTGGAAGAAAGCCCCCTGAAGCCCAGCACCCGAAATGCGGTGGCTCGGTTTCAGAAAACCTTGGAGGACGGCGGGATCACCGCTACTGTCCGCAGAACCCTGGGCGGCGATATCGACGCCTCCTGCGGTCAGCTCAGAAGAAAATATCAAAAAGAAAAAATAGATGCGGATGCGCATCTATAAGAATTTCCCTGAAAGGAGTGGTTTGCTATGCAATTTTGGGGAGTGACCGATCCGGGTTGTGTCCGGCCGCAAAATCAAGATACCTTTCAAATGGAACAGCTGGACCGCAACACCTTGCTGTGCATCGTCTGTGACGGCATGGGCGGTGCGAAGTCCGGTAATGTAGCCAGCAGCCTGGCCACGGATGTCTTTGTCCAGGAGGTGCGCCGGGTTTGGAAGGCGGGCATGAGCCAGTCGGAGATTGATCGGATGATGGAGGGCGCTGTAAAACTGGCGAACTTCACGGTCTACGATCAGGGCCAGCAATTTGCGGAGTTTTCCGGCATGGGAACCACCCTGGTGGCTGTCCTGGTGCAGAATATGGAAGCTACGATTATCAATGTGGGTGACAGTCGGGCTTATGGCGTGAACCAAAATGGCATCCGCCGGCTTACCGTTGACCATTCCCTGGTTCAGGTAATGATCGATCGGGGTGACCTGACCCCGGAGCAAGCCAAGACCTATCCCGGCAAGAATTACATCACCCGGGCCATCGGCACGGAGTCGGTGGTGCAGGGAGATCTGTACCATCTGGATCTGGAGCGGGGGGATTGCCTGCTGCTGTGCAGTGACGGACTTAGCAATATGCTGGATGATCAGGAACTGCTGTTTGAGGTTGTCCATGGTGTGAATAAGCAGCACTGCTGTCAGCGGCTGCTGGAGATCGCCAAGAACCGTGGCGCGCCGGACAATGTGACCAGTGTGCTGGTGCAGATTTGATTAGGGCTAAGAGGAGCTTACATTATGGAAATGGATAGATATATAGGTCGGTTATTAGATAACCGATATGAAATATTGGAGGTCATTGGCACCGGCGGCATGGCCGTGGTGTACAAGGCCCGCTGCCATCGCCTGAACCGCCTGGTGGCGGTGAAGATCCTGAAGGATGATTTCTTCCAGGACGAAGAGTTCCGCCGTCGCTTCCACGCGGAAAGCCAGGCCGTTGCCATGCTGAGCCATCCGAATATTGTTTCTGTGTATGATGTCGCCACCTCCAGTGACGCGGACTATATCGTCATGGAGCTCATCGACGGCATTACCCTGAAGCAGTATATGGAAAAGAAGGGCGTGCTGAACTGGAAGGAAACCCTGCACTTTGCTATTCAGATCGGCAAGGCGCTGGATCACGCCCACAGCCGGGGCATTATCCACCGGGATATCAAGCCCCACAATGTGATGGTGCTGAAAAACGGCAGCGTCAAGGTGACGGATTTTGGCATCGCCCGGGTGATGTCCAACAGCAATTCTCTGACTAAGGAAGCCCTGGGTTCTGTGCATTATATCTCCCCCGAGCAGGCCAAAGGCGGCCGGGTGGATAACCGCAGCGACCTGTATTCTCTGGGCGTTGTGATGTACGAGATGATGACCGGCAGACCGCCCTACGACGGAGAATCTCCCGTGTCGGTGGCCATCCAGCATATTAACGGAAAGCCCAAGCTGCCCTCCTTGCTGAACCCCAATATCCCCGGTGGCCTGGAGCAGATCATTATGCGCGCTATGGAGCAGAGCCCTGCCAACCGCTATTTCTCGGCCAGCAAGATGCTCTATGACATGGACGAATTCCGGAAGAATCCCACCATTCTGTTTGATTACAACAATCCCACTGCGGATATGGATGCTGCGGCAAGGCTGTCGGAGCATGCCCAGGAGAAGCGGGAAGCAACACCTCCCCAGAGACCTCCTGTCAATCGGCCGGCGCCCAGAGCTGAGCAGCCCCGTCCCCGTCCCACCCAGAAAAAGGGAACTTCCGCCCAGAAGGCAGCCCGCCGGGTCCGGGAGGAGATCGTGGAGGATGAAACCGAGCGCAGCAGCAAGGTGGCAACCATCGCCATCGTCCTTTGTGCAGTGGTGGCGGTAATTGCCGTGGTGGTTTGTGTCCTGGCGATAACCAACGGCGCCAAAAACAATATGATCTCCGTTCCCTATTTGGTGGGGATGACAGAAGAGCAGGTTCTGGCTATATCGGATCTGTCGATCAAAATCGACAGACGCCCCAGCAGTGAGTATCCTGCTGGCCAGGTTATGAGTCAAACCCCCAGCGCCGGTTCTCAAATTGCCAAGGGCGGCCAGATCCGAGTGGTCATCAGCCTGGGCGCTGAGGCGAAAACGGCTACCATGGCAAACCTGACGAATACAGAGCAGACGGCTGCGGTGAACTACCTCACCGGTCTGAATCTGAAGCTGCAGATCATTCCCAAAAAGGAAACCAGCAGCACGGTGTCAGAAGGCTTGGTAACCAGAACAGAGCCTGCCGAAAATGAGACCCTGACAGAAGGCCAAACCGTGTATCTGTATATCAGCAGCGGTCCGCATATTCGCATGGGAAAAGTGCCTATGGTAAAGGGCCTGGATGTGAACCTGGCCAAAAACCAGCTCAATAGCAAAGGCTTTGAAAACATCGAGCTGATACCGGTGGACAGTGATGAGGAGAAGAATACCGTAGTGGACATTTCTGTGCCGGAAGGTGAGGAAATGGATGTCAACACGGAAATTATCCTCTATGTATCCAACGGCAAGGGCGTGGCAGAAAAGCCTCCCATTGATAATCCGCCTCCGGTAGTCGACCCGGATCTGCTGGGTGTGGTAGTCACCATTGATCTGCCTCAGAATATGGCGGAAGACTATGTGCTGAGTATTTGGCGGCAGGGTGACGAAGCACCGATGGAAGAAATTCTGATTCCCAAGGATGCCATCAGCAGAGATGTGGAGCTTGTGGGCAAGGGTGTTATGATTTTTGATTTCATCGTCAATAACGATATTTTCCACACGGAAATCATTGATTTTGAGCTTTACCGCCCCGAAGTGCCGGAACCTCCGGTAGAAAACCCCGAGAACCCCACCCCGGAGGTACCGATCATTTAAATGGGCAAGACGAGTACAGGCCGCATTCTGCGGTCACTGAGTGGATTTTATGATGTCCAGACTCCGGCAGGGGTGATTACCTGCCGGGCCCGGGGCATCCTGCGAAAAGAGGGTAACAGCCCCTTGACCGGCGACATGGTGGAGATCACCGTGGAGCAGGGGAAGGGAATGGTAGAAAAGATCCTCCCCCGGAAGAACAGCTTCGTCCGTCCTGCGGTAGCCAATATGGACGCCCTGGTGATTTTTGCCGCCAATGTCAATCCGGTGACGGAGCCGTTTCTCATTGATCGGGTGGCGGCCATTGCCGGTGACCAGGAGGTGCCGGTGTACCTGTGCATCAACAAATGCGACCTGGATCCTGCGGTGGATCTGATCCGCATTTATGAGCATGCCGGTATCCCGGTGATTCGCGCCAGCGCGGAAACCGGTGAGGGCGTGGAAGAGCTGCGTAATCTGATCCGGGGAAAGCTGACAGCTTTTACCGGCAATTCCGGCGTGGGAAAAAGCAGTATGCTCAACCGGCTTTGCCCGGAACTGGCGCTGCCCACCGGCGAGGTGTCCGAAAAGCTGGGCCGCGGCCGGCATACCACCCGTCATGTGGAGTTGTATTGCCTGGAGCCGGATACCTATGTGGCGGATACGCCGGGCTTTTCCTCCTTTGATACCGACCAGATGGATGTCATGCTGAAGGAAAACCTCCAGTATGCCTTTCCGGATTTTGGTGCGCATTTGGGAAATTGCCAGTTCCACGACTGTTCCCACAGAAAAGAGCCGGGCTGCGCGGTAGTTCGGGCGGTGGAAAACGGAGAAATTGAAAGAAGCCGTTACGAAAGCTACCTGCGGCTTTATGAAAAAGCCAGCCAAATCAAGCTGTGGGAGCTAAGATAACCGCAAAAGACCGAAGAAAAAGTAAAAATAATGTTTGACAAATTGGGGAAAAACCTTTATAATATCTAAGCATGACTGTGAGGAGGGGAAAGTATGCTTCTGGGACTGTCGAAAATCATAGACCGCCCCGGCGAGAGCGTTTCCTTTTCTACCAGCGTAGATCTGCGTGATCTTCAGTATGGTCAGTGCTTCCCGGTGTCCGAGCCGGTGATTGCCAATGGCGTGGTGCGTAACACCGCCGGCGTGTTGGTGATGACGGGTTCTGTGCAGACCACCATCCATGGTGTGTGTGACCGCTGTGCTTCCGAATTCGATCTGGAAATTGATTTTCCCATCGATGTGGTGCTGGTTACAGAGCTGGCCAACGAAGAAAACGAAGATGAATGGGTATTCCCTCTGGAGGGAGACAGCGCCGACTTGGAGGACATTGTCCGGACGGTATTTGTCCTGAATCTGGATTCCAAGCTGCTGTGCAAGGACGATTGCAAGGGTTTGTGCTGCCGCTGCGGTAAGAACCTCAACGATGGCCCCTGCAGTTGCCAGAAGGAGCTCGATCCCCGTTTTGCTGCTTTGAAGCAGCTTCTCAATAAGTAAATCCATAGAATGCTGCAAAAAGCAGTTTGACCAAGGAGGTGTCATCCATGGCTGTCCCTAAGTGTAAAGTGTCCAAGGCCCGTCGCGATAAGCGCCGTGGCGGCAACTGGAAGCTGTCTGCTCCCAGCGTGTCTGTTTGCCCCAAGTGCGGCGAACCTGTTATGCCCCACAGAGCTTGCAAGGCTTGCGGCTCCTACAATGGCCGTCAGGTCCTGGCCGCCAAGGCTGACTAAGGCAGGAAATGTAAGAGGAAGGCATGTGCCTTCCTCTTTTTCCTTTTTATTGGGACGACTTTTGAAAATTCTCGTTGTCGGCACAGCGGTTCTTTTGCCCCACTCCGCTGAACAGCTGTTTAAAACTTCTGTGAACAACGGCATAAAATCGTTGATTTTGTTTACATTTTATGGCATAATATAATGTAATGTTTCCCTGAGAAAGGAGTGATCGGCATGGCAAAGCCCTTGGTCGCCATTGTAGGACGGCCTAATGTAGGTAAATCCATGTTATTCAATAAGCTCACCGGTCAGCGCACTTCCATCGTGGAGGACACCCCCGGTGTCACCCGCGACCGTATTTACGGTGACTGCGAGTGGTGCAACCGTCATTTTAGTCTTGTGGATACCGGCGGTATTGAGCCGGGCACTGACAGTGATATGCTGAAATTCATGCGCCGCCAAGCGGAGATTGGCATCGAACTGGCCGACGCCATCATTATGGTTACCGATGTGCGCTCCGGCGTTACCGCCGCGGACCAGGATGTGGCTACCATGCTTCGCAAATCCGGTAAGCCTGTGGCTCTGGCCGTCAACAAGTGTGACTCCATCGGCCTGGTAAACCCGGATGTTTATGAGTTTTACAGTCTGGGTATCGGTGATCTCTTTGAAGTGTCTGCTATCCACGGCCACGGCACCGGCGATATGCTGGACTGGGTGCTGGAGAATATCCCCGGCGAAGAGGAAGAGGACGAAGAAGACGAGGTCATCCATGTGGCCATCGTGGGTAAGCCCAATGTGGGTAAGTCCAGCCTGCTGAACCGGATTCTGGGCGAGGAGCGTGTCATCGTTTCCAACGTGGCAGGTACCACCCGGGACGCCATCGACTCTTACTTTGAAAACGAAACCGGCAAGTATTGCTTCATTGATACCGCCGGTATGCGCCGGAAGAGCAAAGTGGATGACCTCATCGAAAAGTATTCCAATATGCGTACCATCAGCGCCATCGAGCGGGCGGATGTGTGCCTGATCCTGGTGGATGCCAACGAGGGCGTTACCGAGCAGGATACCAAGATCGCGGGTCTGGTGCATGAAGCCGGCAAGGCGGCTATCATCGTTGTCAACAAGTGGGACGCGGTGGAGGACAAGGAAACAAATACCATGCGGGATCAGGAAAACGCGGTCCGGGAAGGCCTGAGCTATATGCTCTACGCTCCGGTGGTGTTCCTGTCCGCATTGACCGGCCAACGGGTGGATAAGCTGTATCAGGTGATTCAGGATGTCCATGCCCAGAACACCAGCCGCATCACCACCGGCGCGCTGAACAGCGTGCTGGCGGATGCCACCGCCCGGGTGCAGCCCCCTACGGATAAGGGTCGTCGCCTGAAGATCTATTACATGACCCAGGCCAGCACCAAGCCGCCGCATTTTGTGATCTTCTGCAACGATGCCCGACTGTTCCACTTCTCCTATCAGCGGTATCTGGAAAACCAGATCCGGGAGGTCTTTGGTCTGAAGGGCACGCCGGTGCGTATTACCATCCGCCAGAAGGGCGATAAGGAGGAATAAGCCGTGTGGTTTTCGATTTTGATCGGCGTTTTGACCGGCTATCTGCTGGGCAATCTAAATGGCAGCGTATGTATTTCTGCCCTGGTTGCCGGGGATGATGTCCGTAAGCATGGCAGCGGCAATGCAGGCCTCACCAACTTTTTCCGCAGCTACGGCGGCGCCAGCACCTTTCTTGTGATGCTGGTGGATATTATCAAAACCGCTCTGGCTTGCCTGGCCTGCAGCCTGATCCTGCAGCCCTATGGCTATGGCAGGGAAGGCCTGATGCTGGGTGCTGTGGCGGTTTCCCTTGGACATGACTTCCCGGCACTGCTGGGCTTCAGGGGCGGCAAGGGCATCCTCTGCGGCTTTACCGCGGCGCTGGTCCTCGACTGGCGGATCGGCCTTGCGATCCTGGCTGTGTTTGTTATCGCGTTTGCCATTACCCGGTATGTGTCCCTGGGCTCGGTCTTGGGGGCAGTGGTTTTCAGCGCGGGCTTTGCGGTGCTGCACAGTGACAATCTCTATGTGATGCTGGGCGGCGTTTTCCTGGGCCTGCTGGCGATTTATATGCACAGAAGCAATATTGTCCGCCTGGTTAAGGGTAGAGAATCCAAGGTGCACCTGATCCACCGGGAGCTGAATAAATGAAGGCGGCGGTGGTTGGCAGTGGTGCCTGGGGAACGGCGCTGGCGCTGTGCTTACAGAAAAACGGCCATGATGTGACACTGTGGTGTCACAATTCACAAAAAGCTGAAAAAATATCCAAAAACCGGAAAAATCCCAGACTTCCCGGCGTTTCTTTGCCGGAAACTTTGAAAATTTCCGCAGATCCCCGCTGCGTTGCGGATTGCGACCTGGTGATTATCAGCAGTCCGTCCTTTGCGGTGCGGGAGGTTTGTGAGAAGATTGCCTTGTATCTTCCCGCAAAGGCAGTGATGGTTTCTGCCACCAAGGGTATCGAACCGGATACCAAGCTGCGGATGAGCCAAATCGTCCAGTCGGTTACCGATCGGCCTGTGGTGGTACTCACCGGCCCCAGTCATGCGGAGGAGGTTGCTGCGGGAATCCCCACCGGTTGTCTTGCGGCAAGCCCCAATAGGGAACTGGCGGGAATGGTGCAGGATGCCTTTATGTCGGATACTTTCCGAATCTATACCAGCCCGGATGATCTGGGCGCGGAGCTGGGCGGCGCACTGAAAAACATCATCGCTCTGTGCGCCGGTGTTACCGATGGCCTGGGCTATGGCGATAACATCAAAGCCATGCTGATGACCCGGGGCCTGACGGAGATGGCTCGGTTGGGTGTGTCCCTGGGCGCGGAGAAGGACACCTTTGCCGGTCTTGCCGGCGTGGGAGATTTGATCGTGACCTGCACTTCTCAGCATTCCCGAAACCGGGCAGCCGGTGTGCTGATCGGCCAAGGCTACTCGGCAGAGGAAGCCATGGAGAAGGTAGGTGCGGTGGTGGAAGGCTATTACGCAGCCCGATCTGCCTACGAGCTGAGCCTGCAGCAGGGCGTGGATATGCCCATCGTCCGTGCGGCCTACGATGTGCTGTACGGCAATAAGACCCCCTCTCAGGTCATGGAAATTCTCATGAACCGAAGCCGCAAGGCAGAGTCCGAGGTTGCCGGTTGGTTATAAAGAATAAAGCGGCGTACCTCTCGGTACGCCGCTTTTTGAGCAACAAAAAACGCCACCGTTCGGTGGCGTAAATTGGTGGCAGGAAAAATCAGATGGCCCGCTCAACCTTGTTAGAACGGAGGCATCTGGTACAAGCGTACACATGGCACGGAGTACCGTTGACCACGGCCTTGACCCGCTTGACGTTGGGCTTCCATGCACGGTTGGAACGTCTGTGGGAGTGGGAAACCTTGATACCAAAGGTAACACCCTTGCCGCAATAATCACACTTTGCCATTTCGTTGCACCTCCTATCCGTTGGATAAATCGTAGAAATTCACGCCCTCATAACAGGCGCTCACATATAATACCAAAGATTGACGAAAAATGCAAGTGTTTTTTTCAGAAAAATTAGTTTTTTCAAAATTATATTGATATTCCGCATTTGCAAAGGTATAATGGCACTAAGAACAGAAAGGAGAGATGCTGCTATGGATACATACAGTGTCCCGCTGAAAAAACTGGTTGAGGAGTTTTCCCTGGAGGTAGCCCACGCTGCCACGGATTTTGACGCCATTCGTGTTACCGTCGAGGACGTGGCAAGACCCGGTTTGCAGCTTGCGGGGTATTTCGACCACTTTGAACCTATGCGTTTGCAGATCATGGGCAACGCGGAAATGAGCTACCTGGGCAAGCTGTCGGCAGAGCAGAGAAGTGAGATTTTTGACCGGCTCTTTGCCTATAAATTTCCGGCGCTGCTGATTGCCCGGGATTTGCTGCCGGATAATGAATGCCTGGAAATGGCGAAGAAATATAATGTCACGCTGCTGCGCTCCCATGAGCCTACCAGTACCATTATTTCCGCCATCATTACCTACCTGAAAGCTGCGCTGGCACCTCGGATCACCCGCCACGGCGTCCTGATGGAGGTTTACGGCGAAGGTTTGCTCTTAACAGGTGACAGTGGTATCGGCAAAAGTGAGGCCGCTGTGGAGCTGCTGAAGCGTGGACACAGACTGATTGCCGACGATGCGGTGGAAATTCGGAAAATCTCCGGCAATACCCTCATGGGCAACGCCCCGGAGCTGATCCGCAACTATGTGGAGATGCGCGGTATCGGCGTTATCAATGTGGCAAGGCTCTTTGGCGTTGGCGCGGTGAAGGTAGAAAACGAGGTCAATCTGGTGGTCAATATCGTCCACTGGAACGCCCAGGAAGCCTATGACCGCCTGGGACTGGAGGATCAGTATATGGAGCTATTGGGTGTAAAGATTCCCATGATTACCATCCCCATCACTCCCGGACGGAATCTGGCGGTGATTTTGGAGGTGGCGGCTATGAACAACCGTCAGCGGAAAATGGGCTACAATGCGGCGGCGGAATTAACTGAGCAGATCAACCGCCACTTTGTGGAGAATTCGGGGCAGCTTCCATGAAGGAATTTACCATAGGAACCAATGATGCCGGCCAGCGCTTGGATCGCTTTTTGGCCAAGGCCGTTCCTTTGCTGCCAGCTTCGCTGGCGCAGAAATATATCCGCCTGAAGCGGATCAAGTGCAACGGCGCCAGAGTCCAGCGGGACACTCGGTTAAATGCCGGTGATGTGCTGCAGCTGTATATCAATGACGAGTTCTTTGAAAAACCCCGGGAGGACAATGCCTACCTGACGGTGGCATCTCCCAAGCTGAATATCGTCTATGAAGACGACCAGATTCTGCTGGTGGATAAGCGGCCGGGATTGGCGGTGCATCCCCATGACGGCGCGGAGTACGGACGGACGCTGATCGATCACATCCAGTCCTACCTGTACCAGAAAAAGGAATGGCGGCCCCGGGAGGAGAATGCCTTTACCCCGGCGCTGTGCAACCGCATCGACCGCAATACCGGCGGCATCGTCATCGCGGCGAAGACCGCAGAAGCTCTGCGGGTGATGAACCAAAAGATCAAGGATCGGGAGCTGGATAAGCGGTATTTGGCTATCGTGGAAGGAACGCCTAAACCCAAAGAGGGAAGTCTAAAGGGCTACCTTTTCAAGGATGCTAAGAAAAACCGGGTGTTCGTGTCCGATACGCCCCAACCCGGAGCGAAAACCTGCCAGACCAACTATCGGGTACTGGCCAGCGGCAATGGCTTGTCTTTGGTGGAGTGCGAGCTGATTACCGGCAGAACCCACCAGATCCGTGCCCAGTTCGCCCATGCAGGCCACCCCTTACTGGGGGACGGCAAATACGGCAAGCTGGACAAGCGCTTCGACCGCAATTACCAGGCCTTGTATTCCTATAAGCTGACCTTCACCTTTACCACCGATGCCGGCGGCCTTTCCTACCTGAACGGAAAGAGCTTCCGGGTGGCGGAGGTGGACTTCGTCAAGGAATATTTCCCCGGCGTTAAAATTTAACAGGACTTCCGCTGAACTCAGTCTATACACAACCGCAGCACCCAATCACGGGTGCTGCGGTTAATTGTTCGACAAAATGTTTTTTTATAGAAAACTTGTATCATATTGTGACAAATTTCTACTTAAGATATATGAGAGAATAAGAACGGAGGTGTTTTCAATGTGCTGAATAATTGAGAAAACAAGAGAATAAGCAAGGGCTATCTAAAATGCTGTTTTTAAACAAAGGAGGATATTATTTATGATTAGTAAAAAAATCACGAGAATGCTTGCAGTTTTACTTAGTATCTGCTATATTATTATTGGGGTTCGTGTAGATGCATTTGCCGGTCCGGTTATTCAGCCGGATGAACCGGGAGATACATCCAGTGGCATCTTCTGGAGTGCCAGTATACAAGATAACATGGTGTCAAAGACAGTTTTGACAGGTTCTACAAAATCTTTGTCTTCTTTAGGCTTATCTCCCTACGCTATAAAAAATGGTGTCGTTAGCCGTAGTTTTACCTGGACTTCCAGTAATTCCAGTGTTGCTACTGTAAATGCTAGTACTGGAGATATCACAGGTGTATCAACAGGAACGGCAATTATTACAGGCAGATCATCGGCATATGGCAGTTCCCTTGGAGAGTTGTTGCTTGTGGTTTTTGTTGCGGAAGAATTGAAGGGTGCCACATATATGGGCATTGACGGACAGCATAATACAAATTGTTCCAGTGATCACTGGAATAAGTATTATGTTGTATTAGAGTTTTTCCATCATATGGGATACAGCCCCTATGAAATGCAGTATGCTTCTACATCCAGCAAATTTGCTTCGTACGTTGCAACCTCCCGCATGTTCTGCTTTCGGAATCATGGAACTCAAGCATCTTTGATTTTAAATAATACTTCTATTACCCGTGTTTATACTGACTACATTTACACGCTTCCCGCCAATTCCTTAAGTTACTGCGAGTTTGCAATCATTGGCAGTGAATTTAGCGGTAAGGGCGGCGCAGGGGCAACAAACATGGTAAATGCCCTGCACAGCCGGGGTGTGGGAACAGTTGTTGGCATTACAAGTAATATAACCTGCTATGAATTGGATGAATGGTTAGAAGGTGTTTTTAGCTACCTCAATGACGGATATACCGTACAAGAAGCCTGCGAACTGACGGCAGAATCCTTCAAAGAGTGGGATGAAGGTGTTTTTGTGGAAGATTATTCACATACCTGTGACAGTAATTGCACATCCCGTTGCACAGGCTATCATATGGATAATTACTATATTGCCGGTGATCCTAACGCTAGATTTAATTGATTTAAAGGAGAGAATACTATGAAAAATCGGAGATTGATTTGCTTGCTGCTGAGCTTGATTTTGCTGCTTTTGCTGCCGGCCTGTGACATTCTGGATCAACCTGACGATTTTTCTCAGCCTACCGAAACTGAAACAATAACCGGAACGGATCCCCAAATCGAAACGAAGCAAGTTGTTTACATGAGGCGTGAACTCTCTGGGCTCCATCCTGTCTTGACTCCACCGGAACCGACGCAGCAAAATGTAACTTTTACAGTGAATGGTACCAGCTATGACCTGGAGTATTCTAACTCCAGTCAGGAGGAATTCGGGGCATTCTCTGTACATCACTATAAAACAGCAGATAATAAGGTTAGATGCTGGTATATTGCAGCGAATATGCAGCTGATACAAATCAACATGGATATGGATATTGCTACCTTCGAGGGTATGGATCAGCAGCAATATGAGCATTGGATACAGAACCTGGTATCCCAGTTTCACCAGGAGGACTGGTCGACGCTTTCTCTGACATGTGAAACCTGGTATGGCGGTGCAGACAGAGAGCCGTTTTTCGCAGGACCCAAGGAAGATAAGCCGGTTCGTGAATATACCTTTGAATACCGCAAGTATTTTCATTCCATAAAGACCACCGATGGTGTTGATGCCAGATTTACGGTCAACACAAAGGAAAATGTTATGGAGGTGACGGTTGATTTTAACCGGCATCAGTTTGACGGGGTTGATCTGCCCCGGTTTGAGATGAAGACCGTGGATAAGGCCATAGGGACATATCTGGATAGTCTCTATACAGAAAATACGAAATTTGTAAAGTGGTCTGCCTATGGCGTCGATGAATGGGTAAAAATTGGAGACCGGGTTATGCTCCTGCGGGAAGTGGATGTGGAGTATAAGCGTAACGGCATGAGAGAGGAAACCCGCCTTACGCTGTATATCGATGTGTTCGGTATGCAGTAAAACAACCTGATAACAGCACTGCACCCCCGGCGGAGAAATCGCCGGGGGTGTTTTTGCTGTTCTGAGCGCCGTGAAGCAGAGTCAAAGAATCCATGATATGCAGGGGAACGGATTCCGCAACTTTCGGAATGACAGCCCTGCTCAACGCAATTTCGCTCTGCGCTTTAGTCCGTTCTGAGGATCGTGCCGCCGCCGACGACAGTATCTCCGTCGTAGAGCACCACTGCCTGTCCCGGGGTGATGGCTCGCTGGGGTTCGTCAAATTCTACCCTAGCCAAACCGTTCTCCAGGGGATAGACCGTGGCAGGCTGCTCCGTCATCCGGGAGCGAACCTTGGCGGTGACGCGGATGGGCTCCGTCAAATTCTCTATAGCGATCCAGTTCCAGTCTCCGGCAACAAGTGCGCTGTGAAACAGCGCTTCGTTGGGACCTACGGTGACGGTGTTGGCAGCCATGTCCTTGGCGCATACATACATCGGCGCGCCCAAGGCGATACCCAATCCCTTGCGCTGACCCAGGGTATAGCCCACAGCGCCCTTGTGGGTGCCTACCACATTACCGTCAAGATCCAGATAGTTGCCCTCCGGATAGCTTTTGCCGGTGTAGCGCTTCATGAATGCAAGATAATCGCCGTCGGGAACAAAGCAAATATCCTGGCTGTCCCGCTTTTTGGCGTTGATGAAGCCTTGCTCCTGGGCGATCTGCCGCACTTCCTGCTTGGTCATTCCACCCAGGGGAAACAGGGTGTGGGCAAGCTGATGCTGGGTCAGGGTGTAAAGAAAATAGGTCTGATCCTTGGCCTCGTCCGCAGCCTTTTTCAGCAAATACCGGCCGGTATTTTCGTCTTGGCAAATTTGGGCGTAGTGGCCGGTGACGATCTTTTCACAGCCCAGCTCCTGGGCTCTGCGCAGGAAACGATCGAATTTCATATGCTTGTTGCAGACAATGCAGGGGTTCGGGGTAAGACCGTTTTCGTAATTGGCTACGAAATCATCCATAACCTGCGCCCGGAAATCCTGGGAGAAGTTGAATACATAAAAGGGCATACCCATCCGATGGGCTACGCTTCGGGCGTCCTCCGCATCCTCCAGGGAGCAGCAGGTGCTTTCCTCGGCGTTTGCGGTATACAGCCGCATCATCGCGCCGATGCAATCAAAGCCCATTTGTTGGGTGAGCCAGGCAGCCACGCTGCTGTCCACACCGCCGCTCATGCCGATGAGTGCTTTTGTTTCTGCCATGGGAAACCTCCTTGATGGTGTGCTACTAGTCTAACACAACAAAAGCCGGAAAGCAAATGCTTTTGACAAAAAGAAAAATATGGAAATAAAATGCTATAAATCTGCTAAATGTTTCAAAAATATATAAAAACAAACAAAATGCGAAACATATCGTCCAGGAAAGAAGTTACAAACTTGTAATTGTTTAACGAAAAGACTCTTGCATTATAGCCGTTTTTTTGCTATAATGACCGGGAAAAAGTACGAAAGGAGCAGGACTGCGTGAATAAGAGATTTCTATGTGCCCTCTTGGCGGTGGCACTGCTGCTGAGTGTGGTGATCGGTCCCGTTCCTGTCAGAGCGGTGGAGGAAATGACAATCTCGGATGCCGGTTTGGCCATGATCAAGCGGTTCGAGGGCTTTAGCCCCTGGGCACATTGGGACAATAAGCAATATAGCGTGGGCTACGGAACCAGATGCTCCGCCGAGGATGCTGCGAAATACAACGCCCAGCCCAACGGCATCACGGAGGAACAGGCCGAAAAGCTGCTGCGGGAGCAGATCGCGGAAAAGATCGCCAATGTCAATAAGTTTGCGGCTACCCACAATATTACTTTCACCCAGGGAGAATTTGATGCCCTGGTATCCCTGACCTACAATATCGGTCAAACCTGGACATATTCCACCGACTGGGCGATGTACAAGGCCGTTACTTCGGGAGATCGGGGAGCGTATCTGGCTTATGCCATCTGCCTTTACAGCTCCTCCGGCGGTGTGACCTCCCAGGGACACCTGCAACGGCGGCTGCTGGAGCTGCAGATGTTCCTGTATAACATCTATGATACCGACAAGAACTGGCCGGAAGACCTGCGGTATGTCCTGCTGGACGCCAACGGCGGAACGAACCGATATAATCCCTATGGCTTCAATATCCATTATCCCACAAAAGTGGAATGGCTGGAAATGACCGCCCCCACCGGAACAGATGAGGAAGGAAAAACCTTTACATACGAACTGGCCGGTTGGTACACAAAACCTGTAGGCGGCGAAAAGATTGAACAGCTGGATGAATCCTTGAGGACCGGCACGGTTCTGTACGCTCAGTGGAAAAATCCCATCACCGGGCAGATCGAGGATATTCGTCCCGGAGAAGAAGAGGATGTTTGGGTTAAGGCTACGGAGCGGGTGGTCCTCCGGGAAGGTCCCGGCACATATTACAATGAATATCGTGCTCTGGTTAAAGGCGAGTTGCTGCACATTACCAGAGTGATAACCGGAAAAGACGGCAAGCTCTGGGGACAGACCGAGGAAGGCTGGGTCTTGCTGACCAAGACTAATTACGGCGTGATTCCCGAAGCACCCGATACTCTGGAGCCGGGCACTTGGGCGACCATTACCACTTCCAGTGGTGTGCGTGTGCGCAGCGCCCCGCACCTGGATGATACCGACACCGGCGCCCGGCTTCTGCAGGGAACTGTGGTGCAGATCGTGGAAACCCAGATGGAGGACGATGTCCGCAAATGGGGCAAGATGCCGGATGGCAACTGGATCTGTCTGGAAGAAAACGGAAAGCCCTATGCCACTATCGAAGTTATCACCGAGGAGGATATTACCCCTCCGGAGCCCTCGGTGCCGGATGTTTCCGATGCAATTACCGTAGATTCCATACATGTTTACCGTATGCCCACCAAGCTTCGCTATGGTCTCAATGGCTCGGAGCGGACGGTGGATGTAACCGGTTCCGGTATTCGAATCGAATACAGCGATGGCAGTCGCGTCTGGGATGAGCTGACCACCGCCATGACCAGCGGCTTTGACAATACCAAGCTGGGCACCAATACCATCACCGTCACTTTTGGCGGAAAAACCACTACCTTTGATGTGCAGATCGTTCCGGTGAATATTAGTGAAATTACAATGCACACCCTGCCCCAAAAGCTGCAGTATTTCAAAGGAAATCAGACCCTGGATCTGACCGGGGCGGCCATTACGGTGCATTACAGCCCCAATGGCACGGAAGTATTGCCCGTTACCGCGGATATGGTCACCGGCTTTGACCCTACGGTAGCCGGCACCCAGCATCTTACTGTTACCTATAAGGACTATACCACCACCTTTGCGGTGGAAGTCATTGATAACGATCTGAAAGAAATCAGCGTCCATACCCTGCCGGAGAAAACCCGGTATCTCATGGGTGAGGAGGAGCTGAATCTGGCCGGCGCTACCTTGTGCGCTGTCTACGGTTACGACGGCGCGACATATCTGCCCATTACCGCGGATATGGTCACCGGCTTTGACAACCAGCGTGCCGGCACCCAGACGCTGACAGTGACCTACAAGGGCTTCACAACTACCTTTACTGTGGAAGTGGTCAGCAATCACTTAGAGAGCATTTCCATGCACAGTCTGCCTCAGAAGCAGGAATACCTGATGGGGGTGGAAAGCCTGGATTTGACCGGTGCGGCCATCACCCTGCACTTTGGTTATACGGAACCCCAGGTCATCCCGGTCACAGCGAAGATGGTCACCGGATTTGACAATGAAACCCCCGGCACCAAAACCGTGACTGTGACCTATGAAGGCTTCACCACCACATTTACTGTGGAAGTGGTGAAGAATCATGTTGTGGGAATTTCCATGCACAGCCTGCCCAATAAGCTGGAATACCTGATGGCCAAACATGAATTGGATCTGACCGGCGCGGTGATTTCCGTGGATTACAGCCACAGCGAAACTGTGCAAATCCCGGTTACGGCGGATATGGTTACCGGCTTTGACAATCAAACCTCCGGCACGAAGGTTTTGACTGTGACTTATGAGGGTGTTAGCACCACATTTGCTGTGGAAGTGGTGGAAAGCCAGGTGGTTGGTATTTCCATGTACGCCCTGCCCAGTAAGCTGGAATACCTGCTTGACAAGCACGAGCTGGATCTGACCGGTGCGATGATTTCTGTGGATTACAGCCACAGCGAAACTGTGCAAATCCCGGTTACGGCGGATATGGTTACCGGTTTTGACAATCGAATCCCCGGCGCAAAGACTCTGACAGTGACCTACGAGGGCTTTACAACCAGTTTTTCTGTGGAAGTGGTGGAGAACCGGGTGGTGGAGATCACCATGCAGACTCTGCCGGATAAGCTCCAGTACCTCCAGGGTACAGAAGACCTGGATCTCGCCGGTGCCACAGTGGCTGTTCGGTACAGCTACACCGGTACGGTGATCCTGCCGGTTACAGCGGATATGGTCACCGGCTTTGACAATCTTACCGGCGGCAAAAAGCAGCTGAAAGTGACCTATGCAGGAAAGGAAACCACCTTCGCGGTGGAGATCACCCTGCACGAGGTGGTGTTCCTGAACTACGACGGAAGCGTGCTGTCCGTGGGTTATTACGCCTTGGGCGATACTGTGGTCGCCCCGGAAGCGCCTACCAAACCGGAGGATATCCAGGGCGAGTATGGCTTCGTGGGCTGGGATCGGGAAATCGTGGCCTGCGCCGGCAGCACCAGCTATACCGCGGTATTTGAACTGCAGTTCCCCCGGGGAGATGCCGATCACGACGGAGTTGTTACCGAGGACGATGGCATCTACCTGTTGTGGCACGTGTTCTTCCCGGAGGATTATCCCATGCATACCGCGCCGGATTACAATGGCGATGGGATTATCAGTGAGGATGACGGCATTTACCTGCTGTGGCATGTGTTCTTCCCGGAGGATTATCCGCTACATTGACTGAAAGCAAGATAGGAAGATAGATATGAAGAGAAAAATCACGATATTAGCGATTTTTGTATGCTTACTGACTGTGTGCCTTGCCATTCCGGCAGCGGCCGCCGGCGCAGCCAACCTTACGGTGTCGGACTCTACACCTTATCGGGGTGATACCATTACCGTAACCGTGAAGCTGTCCGGCGTGGGCACGTGTACTGCCGGTTCTGCCGAGGTTTCCTTTGGGAGCGGCCTGGAATGGACAGGCGCCAAGAGTGTGAACGGCGGCTTTACCGTGGACTATAAACTGGCTGAGGGTAGAATCATTTTCTATTCCATGTCCGGCGCGGATGTCAATGGCAATCTCCTGACATTGTCCTTTAAGGTTAAGAATGATGCCGCGTTTTCCTCTAACAAGATTGATGTGACGCTGCAGATCAACGGCGAGAAACTGACGGCTTCCAAGAGCGTCACCGTAACCTGCAATCACAAGTACAGCGCATGGAGTGATGCCGGCGACGGCAAGCACAGCCGCAAGTGCAGCGTCTGCGGTAAAGTGGATACCCAGGTGCATACTTTCGACAACCTCTGTGACACCGCTTGTAACGACTGCCCCGCAACCCGGGTAACCACCCACAGCTTCGCTGAGGAGTATATGAGCGACGAAACCGGCCACTGGCATCTGTGCATTAACTGCGGAGAAAAATCCGAATTGGAGCAGCATGAGGCCGGCGCAGCGGCAGGGGAGTATTCCGACCAGGTTTGTACCGTCTGTAATTTCGTGCTGACACCGGCTACGGGACATCAGCACAGTTATGACGGCAGCTATAAGACCGACGGCAATTCCCACTGGGCAATTTGCCAAAGCTGCGGCGAGGCAACGGAAAAGGTCGCTCACGAATATGAGAGTGACTGCGATGAAACCTGCGATGTCTGCGGCAATCAGCGGCAGGTGGTCCATAAGACGGGAGAGCAGTTTTCCCATAATGACCTGCGGCACTGGAAAACCTGCGCCGACTGTGGCCAGCGACTGGAGCAGGGAGATCACATTTGGAATGCCGGTACGGTGACCCAGGAGGCTACTGTTGCCGAGGCGGGAAAGATCCGCCACACCTGCGTTCTGTGCGGCCAGGAGCGTGAGGAAGCCATCCCTGCTCTGCCTGTAACAGATATTCTGCCCTGGTGGGGCTGGCTGGCTGTGGGCGCCGGTGGCGGCGCACTGTTGGTGATACTGATTGGCTCTGTGGTGATCGGTGTCCGAGGTGCTCGGGCTCCCAAAGGCAAATACTACGGACGATAAAGGATCCGGAAAATGAATAGAGAGAATAAAAAGAACTTATGGATCTCGATTGGCTTCCTTGCGGCTTTTGTTCTGTGGACAGTAATGGTGAAAATCGTGGATGTGCGGCCTATCGGACCGGAGGACTCCCAGGTGGGCTTCGCAGCGGTGAACGGCTTCTTCCATAACCTGACAGGGGTGCATTTCACTATTTACGATATCACAGATTTGGTGGGACTTCTGCCCTTTGGACTGGTAGGCGTCTTTGGACTGCTGGGCTTGACCCAGTGGATCCGGCGGAAAAGCCTTTTGAAGGTGGATCGCAGCATCCTGGTTCTCGGTGGATTTTATGCAGTGGTGCTGGCGGCCTTCGTTTTCTTTGAGGTGGTGGTGATCAATTACCGGCCGGTGTTGATCGAGGGCGAGCTGGAAGCATCTTACCCCTCGTCCCATACCATGCTTGCTATGTGTGTGATTCCCACGGCCATCATGCAGTTTAACGGCCGCATTCAGAATGCGCTTCTCAGACGAAGCCTGGCGGTGCTCCTGACGGCGGTTATGTTGCTGCTGGTGATCGGCAGACTGGTTTCCGGCGTGCACTGGCTGACGGACATTATCGGCGGCGGGCTGCTCAGCACCGGCCTGGTGATGCTGTACCGCACCGTGAATCATTGGAAATAAGAAAAACCCAGAAACCATTGCGGTTTCTGGGTTTTTGAATGTTCGTAGGAGAAGTAAATTATCTCTTGGAGAACTGGGGTGCGCGACGGGCTGCCTTCAGACCGTACTTCTTTCTTTCCTTCATTCTGGGATCGCGGGTCAGGAAACCAGCGGCCTTCAGGGAAGCACGGTACTCGGGGTTCAGGGTCAGCAGGGCGCGGGAGATGCCGTGGCGGATAGCGCCGGCCTGGCCGGAAACGCCGCCGCCGGCGACGGTGACAACGATGTCAACCTTGCCGACAACATTGGTGGTAACCAGGGGCTGATTGACAACCAGCTTCAGGGTGTCCAGACCAAAGTAGTCGTTGATGTCACGGCCGTTGATGATGATGGAGCCGGTGCCGTTCTCGTAAACGCGAACACGGGCCACGGAGGACTTCCGGCGGCCGGTGCCGTAAAAATACTTCTTCTTGCTCTCGTACATGTTCAGTTACCTCCAATTAGTCCAGAGTCCATTCGGCAGGCTGCTGAGCTGCATGAGGATGCTCAGCACCCTTGTACAGGTGCAGGCGGGTCATGGCGTTGCGGCCGATGGAATTCTTGGGCAGCATGCCCTTGACAGCCAGCTCCACAGCATAGTCGGAGCGGGTATCCATCATAACGCGAGCCTTGGTCTCCTTCAGGCCGCCGATCCAGCCGGAAACGCGGTAGTAGCTCTTCTGATCCAGCTTCTTGCCGGTCAGGATAGCCTTGTCGGTGTTGATGACGATGACATAGTCGCCGCAGTCAACATTGGGGGTGAAGTCGGTCTTGTGCTTGCCACGCAGCAGGTTGGCAACGGTGACAGCGGTACGGCCCAGGGGCTTGCCGGCTGCATCGATGACGTACCACTTGCGCTGCAGGGTCTCCTTTTTAGCCAGTGTAGTGGACATTATGCGTTCCTCCAATTAGGTAAAATATTTTGACTTTTTCTTGTACTTGCAGTACAATGTCATTAAATCGCTTGATTCTTATATCACATTAAAAATCAAATGTCAACAGCTTTTTTGAGAAAAATCATAGAAACCTACATTAACTTCCAAATACTCTGAAATACTCTCGTATGCTCTTGTTTTCTCACATGACAAAAAGTTGGTTTTAAGGAGGAAATCCCAATATGCAGAAGCTGATGGGTCTGGTGCGCCGGTGCATTGAAGACTACGATATGATCGCCCCTGGGGAGAAAATCGCCGTGGGTATTTCCGGTGGCAAGGATTCTCTGGTGCTGCTGCAGCTTTTGGCGGGCTTGAGAGCCTATTCGGATAAGCATTTCGAGCTGGAGGCCATTACCATCGATATGGGTCTGGGCATGGATTACACCCCCGTCCGCGAGTTTTGTGAAAGCCTGAATGTGCCCTATACTGTGGTGGAAACCCAGATCGGCCCTATCATTTTCGACCACCGCAAGGAGAAAAATCCCTGCTCCATGTGCTCCAAAATGCGCCGGGGCGCCCTGAACCAGGCCATTTTAGACAGGGGGATCCGAAAGATCGCCCTGGGGCACCACTACGACGACGCGGTGGAGACTTTTGTTATGTCCCTGATCTACGAGGGGCGCATCAGCTGCTTCCAGCCGGTAACGGACCTTGACCGCACCGGTGTGATCCAAATTCGCCCCATGCTCTATGTCCACGAGCGGACGGTGGACAACTTCGCCACCCGGATGAACCTGCCGGTGGTGGAAAACCGCTGTCCGGTGGACAAAAACACCAAGCGTGAGGAAATTAAACAGCTGGTGTACGATCTCAGCAAGACCTATCCCGATTTAAAAGAACGGATATTCGGCGCTATGCAGCGGCTGCCGCTGCCGGAATGGGAACCCAAGGGGCGGTATAAGCGCCCCCGGGATTTGGAAGATTCCGAATGAAAATTTTCCCATAAGGGCATAATACTGCCTAAGGAGGCGGTGTTATGGTAAAGGGAATTTCCCGACAGGTGATTGTGGTGCACAGTCCCGATCCCAAACTGTTTGAACAGGCAATTTTTATTTTGAAGGACGAAGCGGTGGGGCAGGGTATCACCGATGAGGTACTGCTGAAGGAAGCCCAAAAGGCTATCCGCAGCCCTATGATGGATGCCAAAGTGCCGAAGCTGAGCCAATGGGGTCCGGTTTGGGCCTGCGGCGGCGCCATGCTGACCGGGCTTGTGTGGCTGCTCACGGCGCTGATCTAGCTGCCGTTCGCTTTTAGAAAGAGAGAAGACATATGCGTTTTGGAAATTTGGAAGTGAAGAATCCCATTGCTCTGGGTCCCATGGCCGGCGTGACAGACTGGGCTTTTCGGACAGTTTGTGCCGAGCTGGGGGCGAACATCACGGTGACGGAGATGGTCTCCTCCCGGGCGCTGGTGTATAAGGATCAGAAAAGCGCCAAGCTCCTTCGCAAGAACGACGGCAGCCTTTGCGGCGCGCAGATTTTCGGCAACGATCCTGCCATTATGGCAGAAGCGGCGGTGCTGGCACTGGAGATCTCCGGTTGTGATTTTCTGGATATCAACATGGGCTGCCCCATGCCCAAAATTGCCAACTCCGGCGACGGCTGCGGTCTGATGCGGACGCCGGAGCTGGCAGGGCAGATCGTTTCTGCGGTCAAGCGGGCGGTGAAGGTGCCGGTGACGGTGAAATGCCGCCTGGGCTGGGACAAGGGGAGTATCAATGTTCTGGATTTTACCAAGCGCATGGAGGATAACGGAGCAGACCTGGTAGCTGTCCATGGCAGAACCCGGAGCATGCTCTACTCCGGTGTGGCGGACTGGGATATGATTACGAAAGTCAAGAAAAATCTGTCCATTCCTGTCATCGCCAACGGCGATATCATCGATGGGGAAACAGCGGTAAAATGCCTGAAGCGCACCGGCGCTGACGGTGTGATGATCGGCAGAGCCAGCTTTGGCGATCCTTGGGTATTTGCCCAGGTGAAGGCGGCATTGGCCGGTGAGCCCATCCCGGAGCGACTGCCCCTGAAGGATCGCATCGCGGTGGCGGTGCGGCAGTTTGAACTTGCCCAGCAGGATCATGGGGAGCATATCGCCTGCCTGGAGGCCAGAAAGCACTTTGCTTGGTACCTGCGGGGCGTGCGCAACGCCAGTTTTTATAAAAACCAGATCTCATCCATGAGCACTATGGAAGATATCTACTGCATTGCCAAGGAGATCGTCCGGGATCTCCAGTAATTGCCGGCTATATTTTCTCCGCCGTTTCGCACACTACACCTTGAGGTGATTAGGTGAGTGGTATGAAACGGCGGATCGCTTTGCTTTTGTGCGCAAGTATGGCCTTTGTCTGTGCGGTGCCGGCTGGGGCAGAGCCTATTCGGTGGGTGGATTTTGGCGTGCCCTACGAATCCCTGAAATACGCCATGGAGCAGGATATTGCCACCGTGGATCAGGAAAAGCACATCAGCTGGATCGATATTTTGGCCCTGGCGGGCTGCCGCACCGGAGGAAAATGCGGTCTGACTTCCGTAAAAAAGGCGGCAAAGGAGCTGAAAGGGGATCGGTCACCGGAGCAGCTCCTGGGAAGCCTGTATAAATACTACGATTACTACCACAGCGCTTACAGCGCCGTTTTGGGCGGGCTGTTAGGTAATTACGCCATCGAAGTAGACGGGCAGTGGAAGCCCCAGTACGGCCTGAAAGCCTTTTCTCCCATCGCCGCCGGCTACGGGTACAGCCACTGTGATGATTTCGGCAACAGCCGCTCCTTCGGCTTTCAGCGCAAGCACCTGGGCAACGACCTGATGGGCGGCCTGGGTACGCCCATTGTGGCGGTGGAGGGCGGCGTGGTGGAGGCTATGGGCTGGAACCGCTACGGCGGCTGGCGGATCGGCATCCGGTCTTTTGATTCCAAGCGGTATTACTACTATGCCCATCTGCAAAAGGATCATCCCTTTGCCAAAGGCCTGGAGCAGGGAGATATTGTCCAGGCCGGAGATATCATCGGCTTCATGGGTCGCACCGGCTACTCCGATAAGGAGAATGTCAACAATATTGAAACTGTCCATCTGCATTTCGGCATCCAGCTTGTTTTTGACGAAAGCCAGAAGGAGTGCAATGCCGAGATCTGGATCAATGCGTACCATATTGTCCGGCTGCTGTCGAATCATCGGGTTAGTCTGCGTCATACAGAGGAAGGCTGGCAGAGGGCGTATCCTTATGAAGACCTGGATGTATGACACAAAACGGCAATCCTGCACAAAAATTTTGTCATTTTTTGTGCAGGATTGCTGTTGTATTTTTGCCCCCGAGTTGTATAATTTGCGGTGACTGGGGGTGATCTGCCGTGGCGAAATATACCATGGATCTGACCAGCGGTTCGGTTACGAAAAAGCTGATTATTTTTACATTACCCATTTTGGCGTCCAATCTGCTGCAGCAGTTTTATAATGCGGCAGATACTGTGGTCGTGGGCAAATTTGCCAGCGATACCGCCCTGGCGGCGGTGGGCTCCACAGGCTCGCTGATATCGCTTCTACTGAGCTTGTTTATAGGTTTGGCGGCAGGAACCAATGTGGCCTGCGCCAATCATTATGGCGCCCGGAACCGGGATGCACTGCAGCGCAGTATGCATACCTCCATCGTTTTGGGTGCGATCTGCGGCGTTGCGCTGGCGATGGTAGGATTTATTTTGGCAAGACCGCTGCAGGTCATGATGGGCTCTCCGGATAATGTGATCGATCAGGCGACGCTGTATGTGCGCATTTACTTTTGCGGCGTTCCCGCATCGATGATTTATAACTTTGCCGCCTCTATTTTAAGAGCACACGGCGATACCAAGCGACCGATGATTATTTTAGCCATCAGCGGTGTGGTCAATGTGCTGCTGAATCTGGTGTTTGTGATTCTGCTGCACATGGATGTGGCGGGTGTTGCTTGGGCGACTATCATCAGCCAGTACCTTTCCATGGCGGCAGCGCTGTATCTGCTGTTTGATCCCAAAGGCGAATGCGCTATGAACGTTCGGAAGCTGCGGCTGGATGCTGAATCGGTGAAAGAAATCGTGGCGGTGGGCGTTCCCAGCGGCATCAACGGCACGGTGTTCAGCCTGTCCAATGTCATTTTGCAGTCCACCATCAATTCCTTCGGCGATATCATTATGGCCGGCAATGCCGCGTCGGGCAGTATCACAGGATTTGTATATTTGATCACCGCCTCTTTCAGCACAGCCTGTATCAGCTTTGCCGGTCAGTGCCGGGGCGCAAAGAAATATGACAGAATTGATAAATTGTTGGTCAGCAGCATGCTGGGTGGTATGTTGGGTGTGGCGATAGCATCCGTATTCGTTACTATCTTCCCGAGAACACTGCTGGGGCTGTATACCAACAACCGGAAGTA
>SVLD01000017.1 GCA_015068125.1 Oscillospiraceae bacterium
CACCTGAATACGCTCACGGGAGCCTTCCTTGATGCGAACATGCACACGAACGGTGTCGCCGACCTTAACTTCGGGCAGCTCTTCCTTCATGTACTGGCTGTTCAGTGCTTTTACCAGATCCATAATACTTGTCCTCCTAAAAATATTAGGCGTTCTTACGGCGCATATTCGCCCGCAGAGGACCCACCTTGATTTCAGACTAAGGCATTATAGCATGGTCAAATCGAAAAATCAAGTGTTTTCTTTACAAAAAAATCACATTTTCCCAGAAAATGCGGCCCACCTTTCGATGAGCCGCACTTTATATGGATTTATACGCCGGCCTTGCCGCGGCGGATAGTCTCCGCCTCGTCGCAGGTGTTGACATTTTCGTAGCCTTCCAGGGGCACCAGCTTCTCGTTGATGGCATCCAGGATCCAGCTTGCCTGGGGGAAGAAGAACTCGTCGAACTCGAAAGGAGGTGTGATCCAGTTCTTTGCGCCCACAACAATGGGAGGTGCATCCAGGTCATCGAAGCACAGCTCGGTGATGGTCTTGGCAACATCGTTCAGATAGCTGCCGCGAGCGCAGGCATCGCTCACCAGCAGAACCTTGCCGGTCTTACGCACGGACTCCAGGATCTTGGTGTAATCCAGGGGCACCAGAGAATGGATGTTGATGATGTCAGCTTCCATACCGTACTTCTCGCTCAGGGTCTTGGCAGCATCCACAGCGCGGTACAGCGCGGCGCCGATGGTCAGGATGGTGATATCCTTACCGTCACGAACCTTGTTGGTATCGCCGATCTCGATCTCGTAACGCTCAGCAGGCACGCCGCCCTCATGGAACTGCTCGCCCACGTCGTAAATTCTCTGGCTCTCGAAGAAGACCACAGGGTCAGTGCCCTTCAGTGCAGTCTCCATCAGGCCCTTGGCCTCCCAGGGAGTTGCGGGGAAGCAAACCTTCAGGCCGGGGATGTGGGCGCACAGGGCAGTCCAGTCCTGGCTGTGCTGAGCACCGTACTTGGAGCCCACGGAAACACGGAGCACCAGAGGCATCTTCAGGATGCCGGCGGACATAGCCTGCCACTTGGACATCTGGTTGAAGATCTCGTCGCCGGCGCAGCCGATGAAGTCAGCGTACATCAGCTCGACAAGAGCGCGGCCGCCGGACAGAGCGTAGCCGACAGCAGTACCGACGATGGCGCCTTCTGCCAGGTTGGAGTTGAACAGACGGCAGTGAGGCAGAGCGTCCATCATGCCGCGGTAAACCGCGAATGCGCCGCCCCAGTCACGGCAGTCTTCGCCGTAGGCGATCATGGTGGGATCCTCGTAGAAGCGATCCCAGATAACCTCGGACAGACCGTCACGGAGGTTGTACAGCTTCATCTTGGAAACAGGCTTGCCGTCCGCGCCGATGGGTGCGCGCTCCTTGGCCTTGATCTTCTTGTAGCCCTCAGCCTCTTCCTTGGGAACGGTGTACTCAGGCTCGCGGTCGTCGAACTTCTCAACCTTCTGGTTGGAGAACATCAGGCGCTCCACAACAGCGGGATCCTTCTTGAAGTCGCAGTAGGGGCTGATCTCGGGATCAGCGGCAGCCTTGCAGATCATGGTCATCCGGTCGGAGGTCTCCTTAAGGATGGCGTCGATCTCTTCCTGAGTGGTCACGCCGGCTTCGATCAGCTTGGCAGGATAGGTCACGATGGGGTCGACTTCCTTCCAGGCATCGATCTCTTCCTTGGTACGGTAAGCGTTCTGGTCGGAAACGGAGTGGCCGGAGAAGCGGTAGGTAATGGTCTCCAGCATCACAGGGCCCTGGCCGTTACGCAGCAGCTCCAGCTTCCGCTCCATGGCGTCGATGACAGCCAGGGGATTGAAGCCGTCCACAGTCTCAGCATGGAACTGGGTGGGGCTGACACCGGAAGCGATCCGGGACATATTGCCCTGGCCCATGGTTTCACCACGGGTCTGGTCGCCCATGCCGTAGGAGTTGTTGAAGATATTGTACAGGATGGGCATGCCATCGTTGTGGCTCTCCCACAGAGTCTTGTACTGATCCATGGCGGAGAAGTTCAGAGCTTCCCACACAGGGCCACGGGACATAGCGGCGTCGCCCACGTTGCAGACGCAGATGCCCTTCTTGTTATTGACCTTCTTGTACAGAGCAGCGCCGGTGGAAATGGTGCCGGAACCGCCGACGATGGCGTTGTTGGGGTAGATGCCGAAGGGCAGGAAGAAGGCGTGCATGGAGCCGCCCATACCCATATGGAAGCCGGTCTCCCGGGCGAAAATCTCCGCCAGAGTACCGTACAAGATAAAGCGGATCGCCAGCTCCTTGACATCCTTGGCTTCACCCAGCTTCTGGGTGGAACGCAGGCACTTGCCGTCAAGGAACTCTTCCATGACCTTCATCAGCTGCTCATCGCTCATCTTGTTGATGGTGGACAGAGCCTTGGCCAGGATCTCGGAGTGGCTGCGGTGAGAACCGAAAGCAAAGTCGTTCTCATCCAGCAGGTAAGCCTGGCCGACACAGGCAGCCTCCTGGCCGGTGGACAGGTGGGCAGGGCCGGGATAGGTGTGGTCGATGCCGTTGTAGCTGCCCTGGGTCTTGATCAGGTTCAGCATGGTCTCGAACTCCCGGAGGATGGTCATATCCCGGAAGATGCGAACCAGGTCTTCCTTGGTAAACTTGCCGGAGGCCAGCTCCTCTGCAACGGTCTTATTGTACTGGTTGACAGGAATATCGTGAAAGGTCACCTTACCGGGCTCTCTGACCACAGAAGGATCGACAAATAAACTCTTAGGCATTTTCTATTTCCTCCTTACTTGGCCAGCAGTGTGGTAAACTGCTCCAGATTCTTGCCCAGCTCCTGCTGGAATCTTGCGGCGGGAGTGCCGTCCACAGCGCGGTGATCGTAGGTCAGGCTCAGGCCCATGGCGGGATAGATCTCGATGGAGCCGTCAGCAGCCTTGCGAACCCGGTCGGTGGTACCGCAAACACCCAGAATACCGGTCTGGGGAGGATTGATCACAGGAGTGAAGCTCTCCACACCCAGGTTGCCCAGGTTGGACACGGTGAAACTGCCGCCGGAGAGCTTGTCCGGGTTGATAGCGCCGTCACGGCATTCAGCAGCCAGCTCCTTAACAGCCTTGGAAATTTCCAGCAGGCTCATTTCGTCTGCGTGGAAGATGGTGGGAACCATCAGGCCTCTGGGGGTATCCACAGCCACGCCCAGATTGACATGGTTAAAGCGGCGGATGGAGTTATCGTCCAGCATGTTGGCGTTGAGGTCGGGGTGATTCTTCAGCGTCCGGGACACAGCGTACAGGACGATGTCGCCCAGGGTGATGCCGGCATACTCACCGCCGGCAGCCTTCAGAGCCTTGCGGTAGTTCAGGATAGCGGTAGCATCGAAGGAAGTGTTGTGGGTCAGCTGTGCCATAGTAGACAGGCTGGTATGCATAGACTTGGAAATCGCGCGGCGGATACCGCTGAACTTGATATCCTCGAACTCAGTCTCGGGAGCAGCGGCCACAGCGGCAGCCTTGGCAGGCACGCCCTGAGCAATCAGCTTCTGGACATCCCGCTCGATGATACGGCCGTTGGGGCCGGTACCGGCAGCCAGAGAAGCGTCCACACCGGCAGCCTTAGCCAGCTTGGCAGCTCTGGGAGATACGGGGGCGCCGGGCTTGATTTCGGCGGCAGGCACTTCCGCAGCTACAGCAGCGGGAGCGGCAGCAACAACTTCAGCCACTTCCACCACAGCGCCGGGCTTCAGGCAATCGGTGGGTTCGCCGTGGGGGCCAACGGCGCAGACATTTTCCATGCAGGGCACTTCGTCGCCCTCACCGTAGAAAATGGCCAGCAGTTCACCTTCAGCAGTGGACTCGCACTCGAAGGAAGCCTTGTCGGTTTCATAAGTAAAGAGAATGTCGCCGATCTTGATCTGATCGCCAACCTGCTTCAGCCACTCACCGATGATGCAGCTTTCCACGGTGATGCCGGCCTTAGGCATAATGACAGCCTGGGCCTTGGTGTTGCAGGCCACAGCAGCAGGAGCTGCAGCAGGGGCTGCGGCGGCTGCAGGGGCATCAGCAGGAGCTTCGGCGGCGCTGCCGCCACGAAGTGCGGAGCAGTCCTCCCCTGCCTTGCCGATGGCGCAGACATTAACAAGGCAAGGGACCTCGTCGCCCTCACCAAAGAAGATCTCGAGCAGTTCGCCCTCTGCGGTGGATTCACATTCGAAGCTGGCCTTATCGGTCTCATAGGTAAACAGGATGTCGCCGACCTTGACCTGGTCGCCAACCTTCTTCTGCCACTCACCGATAATGCAGCTTTCCACGGTAATACCCGCCTTGGGCATGATTACTGCGGTTGCCATATGGATAGTTCCTCCTTTAATTCATAATTTTACATGTTAGTTATAACATTTTATAACATTTCCGTCAAGAGCTAATTTTGTATTTATGAAAATAAATATAAGGAGTATGGCTTTCACCATACTCCCCTGTCTTACAATATTCGCATTTTGGTGTTTTCCGCGGCAGTGCGAACGCCCTCCGGCACATTGCCGTCGCAGATCAGGTAATCCACATCAGAAAATCTGGCAAAGGTATAGGGCATCAGCCGGCTGAATTTCTCCCGGCCGCACATGACCACACTGGTTCTGGCCTTGCGGATGACCATCTGCTTGACCACCATATCGCTTTCCGTACCGCAGGTAAAGCCTGCCTCCGCAGAGCAGCCTGACACGCCGATGAGCGCCAGGTCAATGTTGATCTTTTGGAGCATTTCCAGGGTATTCGGGCCGGACAAGGCCATGTTTTTCCGATTCATGGTGCCGCAGCACAAAGTTATATTGGGATTGTGGAGCCGGCAAAGCTCAATGGCGATATTGGGGCCCGTGGTAAAAATATTCAGATTGATATCCGGCAGGCTTCTTGCCAGCATCAGATTGGTGGTGCTGGCATCCAGAAAAACCGTACTTCCCTGCTGGATCAGCCCCATGGCCTTTTGCGCCATGGCCAGCTTGCCTGCGTTATTTTCCTGCAGACGCACATCATAGCCAGGGTCACCGGCATGATGCACCGACCGGGCGCCGCCACGAACCTTGACGATCGCGCCGGTTTGCGCCAAAGCATCCAGATCCCGGTGGATGGTCATTACCGACACCTCCGGGCAAAGCGCCTGGAGCTGCCGGATGGTCACCACATGATTCTGTTCGATTTCCTTCAGGATCTTCTCCTGTCTGATCGTGTTCATAATGTTCACCTGATGTTATATTCTCAATTTTATAACACATTTATAACACGCTTTTATCATCTTGTCAACCTTTGGTAATTTTTATGGTAAATTTTTTCTCATGAATGCAAAAACTTTGTTGAAAAATGTCCTGTATATATGGTATACTCTCCCCTGAAGCTTCCATTATATGGAGCAATTACATTAATATTGTGAGGTATAGACATGAAGAAACTACTGGCTTTGCTGCTGGTTCTGGTCACCGTTCTCGGCCTGTTTGCCGGCTGCGCCACAGAACAGACTCCCAAGGAAACCGAAGGCAGCACCCCCACAGAAGGTTCCGAGCCCACTGAGCCCGAGGCGCCCAAGTACGAAGTTATCACCATTGCCCAGGCTCTGGAGCTCTGCGGCGAACCCGGCAATATTACCGAGGAGAGATATTACATCCGCGGTACCATCGACGCCATCACCAACCCCACCTACGGCGCTATGACCATCAGCGACGCCACCGGCAGCATCTACGTCTACGGCACTTACAGTGCTGACGGCGAGGTCAGCTATTCCGCCATGACCGAGAAGCCCTACAAGGGCGACGAAGTTCTGCTGCACTGCATCCTGCAGAACTACAACGGCAACAAGGAAATTAAGAACGCCCGGCTCATTGAGTTCAAGCGCGCTGACGTTTCTACGGACATCAAGGACTACACCGCCATGTCCATCGCCGATGCCAGAACCGCCGCTGAGGGCGCTAAGGTAAAGGTTTCCGGCGTTGTTGCCCGGATCACCTACGCCAACGGTAAAATTCCCTCCGGTGTGATGCTGGTGGACGGCACCAACTCCATTTATGTTTACGACGGCGACCTGGCTGCCAGAGTGCAGATTGGCAACAAGATCACCATCGGCGGCACCAAGACCTGGTGGATTCTGGGTGACGAACAGACCCACGCTGCCACCTTCGGCTACAAGGGCTGCTGCCAGCTGGACAGCGCTGTTCTGGTCGAAAATGACGAAAAGACCGACAACGCCTACGACAAGAGCTGGATCCAGGAGTCCACCGTAAAGGAAATTATGGACACTCCCCTGTCCACTGATATCACCACCACCATCTTCAAGGTAACCGCCCTGGTGAAGAAGGCTCCCGGCAACGGCTTTACCAACTATTATATCAACGATCTGGACGGCACCACCGGTTCCTATGTCTATACCCAGTGCAACGGCAGCGATTTTGACTGGATCGATGCTTACGACGGCAAAATCTGCACCGTATATCTGACTGTCCTCAACGCCAAGTCCACCAACTCCGGCTGCGTTTACCGCTTCCTGCCTATCGAGATCATCGACGAAGGCTTTGATGTTACCACCGTCAACGGTGCCGAGTATGCCGTTAAGTACCACGGCGCAGGTCAGTTCCTGTCCAGCTACACCGGCAACCCCGCTTTGGAGCTGCTGACTTCCGTGGACTCCGAGCTGCTGAAGATCAAGGGCGCTAAGCTCAGCTACGCCTCCAGCGACAGCTCCGTCATCGCCATCAAGACCAGCGGCGGCAAGACGGTTATGAACTGCCTGAAGACCGGCACCGCTACCATCACCGTCACCGGTTCCTACAACGGTAAGACTTACAGCCAGAAGGTAACCATTTCCGTCACCATCAACAACCAGGAAACCAAGTACCCCACTGTTGCCGAGGCCATCAACGCCCAGGCCGGCTCCACCGTCACCGTTAAGGGCATCGTCGGTGCTTCTCTGGTCAACCAGACCGGCTTCTACCTCATCGACAAGACCGGCGTCATTGCCGTTCTGACCACCAACGATGTACTGTCCACCCTGAAGTTGGGTGACGAGGTCGTTCTGGAGTGTTTGCGCGTCCACAGACAGAAGGAAGGCTCCAGCAACTTTGGCCAGAGCCACCTGGAGATCACAAAGGTGGTCGCCAACAACTATGGCAACCACAGCTACTCCACCGAGTCTTTCATCACCGGCAAGACCATCACGGAGCTGTCCGGTCTTTCTACTGCCACCGACAATTCCACCAATGCTTACATCGTAAAGGGTTCCATCAAGCTTGTGGAAGCCCAGTACTACAGCAACATTTATGTGACCGATGGCACCACCGACTGGCTCCTGTACACCAACAGCGCCAGCCAGTACAACTGGCTCAAGGCATACGCAGGTCAGGAAATCACCATTGAGATTGCCGCCTGCGACTGGAACTGCAAGGGCTACAAGGGCTGTGTTCTGGCAATCACCCTCTCCGACGGCACTAAGATCGTCAATAACCTGAACTTCCAGTAAAACCACAAAGCAATATCCGGGTGTGCAGCCGCATACCCGGATGTTTTTTTATTTCTTTCTCCCCGTTATCAAAATTCCTACCACGGCGCCGCCGGTGATTACGATCACCGCCACCGCCACAAACACCCAGGATGGGATTCCATCCCCCACCGTCCCGGTGGAATTTAAGCTTGTTTGGTTACCTGTTTCGGGGGTGCTGGGTGTTTCATGGGGCGCTGCCCGTTTCGCCACGACGGTATACACCTTTTCCGTGCCGTCCTCGGCTTTGCAGGTAATGCTGATGGGATTATCCATACCGGCTTTCAGGCCGTTGCTTCCTGCAACGATCACCTCTGCTCTTGTGTCCTGGGCAATCGCGTTTACTTCCACATGGGTGGTTTCATAGGGCAGCCAAAGCACATAATCGGTAACATCCGGGTGAAATGCCGGAGAAAGCACGTAATCCGTTACCGTAATTACCTGCAAATGGCAGTTGGTGCCGGGTTCTCTTTCCGGCGAGTCCTTCCGGGTCACCGCGATGGTATAGACTCTTTCAGAGCCATCCTCCGCCGTTACGGTTACAGTTACCACCGAAGTTTTTCCGTATTCCAGTGGTGGGGAATCCACGTGAATCCGGGCACCCGGTTCCTGAGGCACAGCCGTTACTGCCACCGACGCCACATGGCTCTCCACTGTGGCGGTATAGGTCTGCTGGAGAGGTGAAAATTCCTGGTCCAATACGGCATCACTGATGCGCAGTTCCGACAGGTAATTGTCATCGCTGAGAACATCAGATACGGTTCGTTCCCAAACCACATCCCCTACGGAGATATCCCTGCCATCCACCGTAACGACCACATCCTTCAGCCGGACAGTGATTTTCTTCCCCGGGGCAGGATCCAGCACCCGCATTTGCAGCGTCACCACTTCCTGCTCATTACCGTTGCCGTGATTGATGTAGGCCATCTGATATCCGCTCTGGGAAGCAGTCCATACACCTAATTTGTCCGGTTTGTTTCCGAGGACTTCCATATCCCGGATATCCCATTCCAAAGTGAATACCACCCGAGAAATATTTGTTCCGTGTACCGAGACGGTAAGTTCCACCATATCTCTTGCCCAAACTTCCTGTGGCCCCGACAGCGTAACCGTCGGGTTTTCTCCCGCCGCAGGCACGGCAAAAAGCCATGCAAGAAGCAGTATGGTGGATATCCATCTGCCGTATCTCATAGTCAACCTCCGGATTCCGCATTTTTCGACATTTTTCATTATAAAAAGCGGAAAGTTAAAAATCAAGTAGTTTCTTATAACCGAGAATATAGTACAAAAAGCTCCTGCGCATTTCGTTTGTTTTTAACAAAATTCCCTCGGCAAGTTGACAAGAGCGACCCAAACTGTTTATACTTATCAGTAACCCCTGCGTCTACATAACAGAAAGGATGATCCACATGAAAAAACTTTTGTTAACGCTGCTTGCTCTGGCAATGCTGTGCTCCCTTGCGCTGCCTGCGATGGCTGACGAAGCTTCCCCTGTCAAGAGCTATGCCGACGCTGAAAACGGCGAACTGCTCTACACCGTAGACTTCACCGGTAAGGATGGTGTCCTGGAATTCAGCAACCTCGGTGCCACAAATGCGACCAAGTACTTCTCCTACACCCCTTCCGCTGACGGTTCCAGCCTGACTGTCACCGGCAATCTGGAATCCGGCAAGGAAATCGGCACCTACTGGGGTGCTACCATTCCCTCTCTAAAAGCTGATCTCACCACCGTTTATACCATGACCTATAAAGCAAAGGCCAACGGAGATGCTGGTCAGAACAACAGCATTGGTGTGGGTGGCTATTTCGTCAACGGCTACACCGACGATTCCATGAGAAACTACAATCTTTACGGCAACTATGCCACTAAGGACGCTGCAGGCAATATCAGCACGAGAAGAAGTTCTCTGTCCATTAATAACCAAAAGCAGAACGGCTATACCATGTGGAATACCCTGGACGCTTACGAAGTTGACAGCGAGGGTTTTGTTTCCGTCATGCTGGTCTACGACGGTGCCGCCCTTAATATGTCTGCATACCTGCGGGCTGAAGGTGCCGGCGACGGCTCCAAGCAATCCGACTGGGTCAAGGTCGAGGATCTGGTATATGTTCCCGCTGACGACTGCATGGGATTTATGATCTACGCCTATTACATCCAGGAAGTCAACGCCACCGTTAAGGATGTCAACATCTACAAGGGTCTGATCTACGAACCCGCTGAAGAGGAACCGCCCGCTACTGAGCCCACTGAGAAGCCCACTGAGAACCCCACCGTCAAGCCCACCACCGCTCCTACCACCGAAGCTTCTGACAAGACAGGACAGTCCAGCGAATCCTTCCCCTGGGGCATCGTCATCGGCGTTGTGGCCGCCGGTATCGGTGTTGTTGTGGTTATTCTGGTTCTGAAGAATAAGAAGAAACAGTAATTCACAAATACATAGTTTGACCAGGCAACCCCATAGGTTGCCTGGTCAATTTTTCGTAAACCTTTGCATATTTTAGTGATAATAAATTTAGGTAATTGCATTATTCTGTGTAGAGTGCTATAATGAATTTTGTCAATTTAAGAAAAGGAGACATCTGCTATGAATTTCAAAAAACTTCTTAGCGTCCTGCTGGCCACTGTTTTGGTCATGGGACTGCTGGCCACCGCAGCCTCCGCATACACCCTCCCCAACCTTGGTATGAACGGCTCCTACGCTGGCATGCCCAGCGACGCCGAAAATGTCAAGTACCTGTCTGACATTTATAACTCCAATGTTGTTGACCAGGTAAACAACTCCGTCCAGCTGGACAAGGGTTACCATGATTATCTCTATGTCTTTACCGCCGGTAAGCGTTGGGTGATCCAGAGCAGCAACACAGACGCCAACGGAAACCGCACCCTGGAAAACGGCGTGACCTACCACAAGAATGAGATCGCCCTTGGCTACAACGGCACCAAGTTTGAAAAGGGTCTGGGTGTTCACCCCTCTGCCCCCGGTCAGCCCGACCGTTACATCGTTTATGATGTAAGCAAGCTGGATGTTAACCGGTTCTACGCCGTTGTTGGCGGTACCGGCGAAAAGATCACTATTCCCGATGCCAAGAACCACTATTTGGAATTTGAGCTGCTGGGCAGTAAGGAAAGCTCCTACAAGGCAGACAAGTTCGAATCTCTGGCCATCGCTTCCCAGATTCGTTCCTATCTGTCCGCAGAGTTTGATGTGGATATCACCGGCTACAATTACATCAAGCTGGTCATTCGCGCCACCGGTGTTGATAATTCCTCCTGCGGCGGTGCGTGGGGCGGCGCTTGTGTCTACAAGGGCACCGGCAATCCTGCTGCAACCGGCGAACCCCTGAACTATACCCCCAGCGCTGACGGCCTTTACGCAGGCATCCCCAGCGAGCACATGGCTAATAGCGGTCTGCTGTCCAGCATGGACTATGTGGAATCCTCCAATAACAACGGCAATCCCAGCACTTTGGATCAGCCCTATGGAGATGCTAACAACCTCATCACCATCGGCGATCTGGATACCACCTTCTGGAACGGTATCGGCATGCACCCCAAGACACCCAAGGACGGCGAATCCTGGACCATCTATGATGTCAGCGGCCTGAATTGCGACCGTTTCTACTCCGCTGTGGGTATTACCAATCCTAACGGCAAGGCCGGCGCCGGCAGCGGTGTCATCTTCCGGGTCTACGGTGACTACGGCGACGGCAAGTATACTCTGCTGGCTCAGTCCGATATTGTCAAAAACAAGATGTCCGGCGAATTTGACATCGATATTTCCGGTGTCAAGCTGCTGAAGCTGGTCGTCGTCTGCGGCGGCAGCAGCCACGCTTCCAGCGCCTGCGCCTGGGCCGACGCCAGTGTGTACTCCACCTCCGGCACTCCCAACCTGCCCACCGAGCCCGAGCCCACTGTGAAGCCCACCACCCCCGCAACCAAGCCCACCACTGCACCCACCACCGCCCCCACCACCGAATCCCTTGAAAAGGGTGATGCCTCCGGCGAGGCCTTCCCCTGGGGTATCGTCATCGGCATTGTGGCCGCCGTTGCTGTGGCTGCAGGTGTCGTGGTCGTTGTGATCATTCTGAAGAAAAAGAAAGCTGAGTAATTTCAGTACATAAGCAAGCCGCACCGGTTACCCGGTGCGGCTTTTTTGTGGACTTGAGGAGATTCGTTTGCGTTTTCTCGCAAGCGAGAAAACCTTCAAATCTTCTTTGGGGAATACAGTATCACCAAAAAAGTAAATCTGACTGACGATTTGCTATCGGACTCGAGGAGATTCGTTTGCGTTTTCTCGCAAGCGAGAAAACCTTCGAATCTTCTTTGGGGAATACAGTATTGCCAAAAAAAGTAAATCTGACGGACGATTTGCTATCGGACTTGAGGAGATTCGTTTGCGTTTTCTCGCAAGCGAGAAAACTATGGTTGCCACCAGTTTTTGAACTGGTGGCAGCCACCTGCCACCGGCAGGTGGCATCTAAAATTCGAATCTCCTCAAGTGAATGCCATACCAATAAGAAAACCCACCCTGTAGGGTGGGTTTTCTTATTGGTGGACTTGAGGAGATTCGAACTCCCGACCCCCACAATGCGAATGTGGTGCGCTCCCAGCTGCGCTACAAGCCCGTATGCTGCGGCTTTTACCGCAGCAAAATTATACCGCCTGTGCTTCCTTTTGTCAAGGCGAATTTATTTCTTGATGGAGTATTCCACCGGCACATCCGCAGGCATTTCCAGCAGCCAGGGATGCTCCAAAAGCTCTTTCACCAAAGCCATGGTGCCGGAGTAATAATAACCGTCGGCAATGCGCTCGTCCAAGGTAACACCCAGGGGGATCACCTCATGGAAATCGCCGTTGCCTTCTGCGTCATAGTCCATCTTCATGAACTTTTTGCCCACCACGACGAAGCAGGAGTTGGTGCCCCAATTCACCAGGTGATGATAGCCGCCGGGCAGACCGATGGAGCCCAGGTTGGTCAGGAAGATCGCCGCGTGGTTAGGGTCGGAGCCGATCAGGAAATCCGGAGCCCAGCCGTGCTTATCCAGCCACAGCACGAACTTGACGATAGCCGTGATCATCCACTGGGGCAGCTTGGTTACGATATCCATCGCGCCGGTGGAAGTATCCTTTTCCTCATAGCTCTTGGTCTGGTGGATAACTTTCATAATCTTCTCATGGTAGGTATCCAGGGTTTCCTTGGGGTCATATTGGAAAAACGCCAGGGCTTCCTCCGCATGGTCATCAAACCGCTTTTTCACCGTGAATGCCACGCTGACATCCCGGCGCTGGTAGACCTTGTTATTGCAGACAAACCGGTTCATCTTCGGCCGTAGGATGAAGGCTTTGCCGATGGCGGCGCTGATGAGATGGAAGAAGGTATACTTATCCTCTGTTCTGCCCTCGTTGAGCTTTGCCAGATAGGCAACCAGGGGGCGAGCATCAATATCCACATTGATATAAGCCTCGTTATCCGCCCGGTTGGGCATCAATGCCGGCATGATGCGGTTCATGGCAGGGATATCCTTCAGCCAGATACCGTCCTTGCGGTCACCCCACTTGCGTTTTACCTTTTTCATGGTTTTCTCTCCTTGTTCGTGATATGTGGCATTATAGCAAATTATGCTGAAAAATGCAATCCCTACCTTGCATTTGCTGCATTTTGCGGATATAATGAAAGCACCTTATGAAAGGCAGGGATTTTTATGGACGAAAGCATCCAGCGGCAGCCCAATCCCCGCAGACGCCGCAAAACCAGAATGCAAATTTTCAAGGAGGCATATCTGCCTACCATCATTTTCGGCATTGCCGTGGTTCTGATCCTGGTGTTTATCATCGGCGCTCTAAGCCGAGGTAGTTCCCCGGAGGCAGACCCTTCTCCGGAAAACACTGCCCCCACAGAAAATCCTGTATATGTGCAGCAAGCCCAGCAGGTTCAGCAGTTGTTGGCCCAGGCAAAGGCGCTGGCGGATGACTATCAGTTCCAGGAGGCCGTTGCGCTGCTGGACAGCTTTGCCGGCGATAAATCCGTATTCCCGGAGCTGGCCTACAAGCGTGGTGAATATGCCCAGCAGGCAAGCCAGATGGTAGTCTGGAGCGATCCCGGCAAGATCACAAATCTTTCCTTCCACAGTCTGATCGTAGATCTCGACCGTGCCTTGGCCAACACCAGTTACGGCACTTCCTACAACAAGAATTTCGTTACCACCTCGGAGTTTACCAAGATTCTGGAGCAACTGTATGCCAACGGCTATGTGCTGGTCAGCCTGGATGACATCACCACCTGTACCACAGATGCCGTTGGAAATACCACTTGCCAGGCCAGGACCTTGTATCTTCCCCTGGGCAAGAAACCTCTGCTGCTGACCCAAACGAATGTCAACTACTATACTTACATGATCGACGGTGATGAGGACGGCGTAATTGACAAGGGTAACGGCGGTTTTGCCAGTAAGCTGGTGGTCAAGGCCGACGGTAGTATCACCTGCGAAATGGTGGATGCCAACGGCGGCACGGTAACCGGTGATTTTGATCTGGTACCCATTCTGGAGCGCTTTATCGCCGAGCATCCCGATTTTTCCTACAAGGGCGCCCGCGCCATTCTGGCTGTTACCGGCTATGACGGTATCTTTGGCTATCGGATCAATTCCTCTGTCAAAGATACAAAGGGTGAAGCCTACTATGCCCAGCAGGTCTTTGGCGCGAAAAAGCTGGTGGAAGCCCTCCGTCAAAAAGGCTATGAGCTGGCCTGCTACACCTACTACAACTGGGCCTACGGCAAGATCAGCGCCCAGGAGATTCAATCGGACCTGAAAGCCTGGAACACGGAGATCGCTCCCATTCTGGGCGATACCAACATTTTGGCCTTCGCCCAAAGCAGCGACATCGGCAGCTATTCCGGCACCAAATTCAATCTGCTGCAAAGCGCCGGTTTCCGGTACTATTTGGACTTTGGTGACGGTCGCAGCGGCAGCCAGATCGGAAGTAATTTCATTTCCCATCAGCGGTTGCTTGTCACCGGCTCCACCATGACCCACTCCGCTTCCCTCTTTGCGGGAATGTTTGATCCGGCATCCATTCTGGAGAGTCGCCGGGGCTCCGTTCCCAGATAATTGTATAAGAAAATCCGCAGGAACTTTCCTGCGGATTTTTTACAGTCCGTTGCCACGAAGCTCGATGATCTGATCCCGAAGGACTGCGGCGTACTCGTATTCCATCATTTTGGCCGCCTCCTTCATCTGCTTTTCCAGGCGGGCGATCTCTTTTTCCTTCTCCGCCTTGGTCATCTTGATGCCGTCTCTTCCCTTCCGTTCGGCTGTTGGAGAGGATATCTCAATCAGATCCCGGACGGATTTGATAACCGTCTTGGGCACGATGCCATTGGCTTCGTTATAGGCGTTCTGGATCTCCCGGCGGCGGGCAGTTTCGTCCATAGCAGAGCGCATGGCAGGGGTGATATTGTCGGCATACATAATCACTCTGCCCTCGGCGTTTCTCGCCGCGCGGCCGATGGTCTGGATCAAACTGGTTTCGCTTCGCAGGAAGCCCTCCTTGTCCGCATCCAAAATTGCCACCAGGCTGACTTCCGGCAGATCCAAGCCCTCCCGGAGGAGGTTGATGCCGATGAGAACATCGAATTTCGCCATTCGCAGATCCCGGATGATCTCCATACGCTCCATGGCGCCGATATCCGCGTGCATATAGCGAACCTTGATGCCGGCTTTCTGGAGGTAGACCGTCAGATCTTCTGCCATTTTCTTGGTCAGGGTGGTGACCAGTACCCGTTCATTTTTTACGCTCCGGGCGTTGATCTCACCGATGAGGTCATCGATCTGGCCTTCAATGGGTCGCACCTCCACCAGGGGGTCAAGCAAACCCGTGGGACGGATCACCTGCTCCACGATCTGGCCGGATCGGGTACGCTCGTAGTCTGCGGGAGTGGCGGAAACATAGATGACCTGGTTGATCTTACTGTCGAATTCCATAAAATTCAGGGGGCGGTTATCGTAGGCCGAAGGCAGGCGGAAGCCGTAGTTTACCAGGGCATCCTTACGGCTCCGGTCACCGGCAAACATAGCCCGGGTCTGGGGTAAGGTAACATGGCTTTCGTCAATGAACATGAGGAAATCCTCGGGGAAATAGTCCAGCAGTGTCGTCGGCGGTGTGCCGGGCTGCCGACCTTGGATCACCCGGGAGTAGTTTTCGATGCCGTTGCAGAAGCCGATCTCCGTCAGCATTTCCAGGTCATAGGCTGTTCGCTGGGCGATTCGCTGGGCTTCCAGCAGCTTGTCCCTGGCCCGGAACCAGGCCACCTGCTCATCACATTCCCTCTGGATCTCCAGCATAGCTCGCTGGAGCTTTTCCCGGGAGGCCACATAGTGGCTGGCAGGATAGATGGCCACATGATCCACATACCGCTCTGCCATACCGGTGACAGCGTTGATCTCGCTGATACGGTCGATCTCATCGCCAAAGAATTCCACCCGGATGGCTCTGCCCGACCAATAGGCCGGGTAAATTTCCAGGGTATCCCCCCGAAGGCGGAATTTATTTCGGGAGAAATCCAGGTCATTTCGCTCGTAACGGATCTCTGTCAGCTTCCGGAGCACCGCGTCCAGGGGATATTCATTACCCACCCGAAGGGAAATGACCATGCTCTTATAATCGATGGGGTCACCCAGGCCGTACAGGCAGCTTACCGAGGACACCACGATCACATCCCGCCGCTCAAACAGCGCCGCCGTGGCGCTGTGCCGCAGGCGGTCGATCTCCTCATTCACTGCGGAATCCTTTTCGATGTAGGTATCCGTATGGGCAATATAGGCTTCGGGCTGGTAGTAATCGTAATAGGATATGAAGTATTCCACCGCGTTATCGGGGAAAAATTCACGAAATTCGCTGCAAAGCTGGGCTGCCAGGGTTTTATTGTGGGCCAGCACCAGGGTGGGACGGTTCAGCTTTTCAATGACCGAGGCCATGGTAAAGGTTTTGCCCGAGCCGGTGACGCCCAGCAGGGTCTGCTCCCGCATTCCCCAATTGACGCCATTAACCAGGTCGCCAATAGCCTGGGGCTGGTCGCCTGAGGGCTTGAAATCCGATTTTAATACAAACTGATCCGGCATAGCGCCATTCCCCTTTCGCAAAGATTTTTCTTATTATACCACAGCGGTTCGGATAAGTAAACAAAAGAGCAGATACTTTTTCGTATCCGCTCTTTGGCTTATGGATTTAGAAGAACACGCTCTTTGCCTTTTCCTTAACTTCCTTGGAAGCAATGAAAGGAATCCGGGTGGTATAGCCGTTCTTGGCGGCGACAATTTTCTTGGTGGGCCAGGCGAAAATATCCCGGTTCCAGGTATCGATGGTGTCGTTGTACAGCTCTCTGGCCGCGGTGATCTCACGCTGCAGGTACATATTCTGCTGCATGGCATCGGCGATCTCCCGGTGGGCTTTCAGGTCGGGATAGTTCTCTACCGCCACATTGATATCTCTGGAGATGGTCTCGATCTGCCCGCCGATCTCGTTACGGGCGGCATCCGCATCACCGGTGTTGCCGGAGCGGAACTTTGCGATATTCTCGAAGGTGCTCTTATCCAGGTCGATGGCCTTATCCAGCAGCCTAGCACAGTTCTGCAGAACCATGACTCTCTGCTCCAGGTAATTGTCGATCTGGGAGGCATTTCTCTGGATCTTCTGCTGAAGCTGGTCGAAGTGCTTCTGGGCATTGATCTTCATAAACAGGAAGATAACGCCGGGGATAATGCCGCAGACCCACAGCATGATCTCAAAGAACTTGGAGCCGCCGCCCACTTCCGCCGGGAGCTTCTTGGCGATCACATTGGTTTCCAGGCCTTCCTCTCTGACCTCGGGATTCAGTTCGTCTAATTGATTTGCCATTTCAAATTTCTCCTTTTATTTCAATTTGCTGATGCACAAGCCGTTGCGTCTTGCGATTATCGTTTGATTTTTCGCCTCTTCGGCGGTGGAAATGTAAAAATGATTCTGCGCCACCAGGGGCAGATAGTCATCCCAAGGTACAGGAACGCTGTGCAGACGGCCATCGCCACCCAGCATCGGCACAAAATCTATCCGGGGCTCAATGTCGTAGGAATAAGCCGTGATTTGGGTTTCGTCCATGTCATCCCGGGATCGGACAAAGGCGGATTTCAGGATCGCCTGGGTTTTGGTTCTGGGGTGAACCACATACTGATAGTCCACCGCGTTTGCCAGGGCTTCACACTCCTTCAGGGAATACTTCTGGGAATAATCGGGAATCGGCTTCAAAGAATGCACCGGCCGCTCCTGGTACACCGGGATCGCCCACAGGGGCGCAAAGTCGAAGTAGACTGCTTTGAAAAAACCCGTATTGTTGCCAATGAAGTTTTCCCGGATGATATCGTAGGAATAAGAAGTGTATTTATCCCGCGAAAGGGTCACAGGCCTTCCCTGGCTGTGCTGGGTAATGATCCGGTTGGTGCGCTTCTGCTTGATGAAATTGAAATCGTCACCATAGCCCACTTGGGAGCGGATCAGGGACACCATATTGGTCTGGGCCAGGGGTGTAAACAAGGTTCGGAACTGGACTTCGTTGTTGCGATCCAGGGCATCGAAAAGGACTTCAAAATCCGAATTGGACATGCTCATGAAGTCGCCATTTTCCCGGACAGCCTGATCCGTCTTCTTTTTCAGCTTCTTTTCGCCTTTTTTCACGTAGCGTTCGATTTCTTTATCGCTTTTATTTTCCAGGTGGGTGGCATCTCTGGTAAAGGTCAGATCCGGGCCACCCTGAGTGCAGTAACTCAGCACCACCTGAGTGTGATAATAGGGCTTCGGCTTGACCACAGTGGCGTGGAGGGTCTGAGAGCGGGTTCTGGTTTGGAGTTTACCGTTGCTGTCCCGATAAGTTTCTGTCCAGTATATGGTCTTGTAGCCATGGTAGGTTTCCACGCCCATGGAATGGATCATCTTGTTTTCAAACAGGAAGGGATTCTCGTTATAATGCCCGGCCAGCACCTCTAAGGTGGATTGCTCGTCATCATCGTAGCCGCTGAAATCGTAGTTTTGCTTCATATCTTCTTCCTGCTTCACGGAAAAGCAGTTGTCAAAAGACAGCAGTGGGATGGTTTTTTCAATAATATTTAAGGCATCCCGGTCTGTAAACAGGCTGTTCAGCGGCAACATCTGGCGTCTTGCTTCCGCCAGCAGTTCCTCCGCTTTTTTGTCCGCTTCCTGAATCTCTGATCTCAGCGCCTTGATCTTCGGCGTGGTTTTCAGAATGACCAGGGGAATCAAAATAATCGTAATGCACATCAGCACTCGCAGAAAGCGGAGCAGGTTCAGCTTCTTTCTCAGCTTTTTCAGATTCTCTTTGTAAGTATGGTATTGCTTGACGGTTTCCCGGTTCTGCTCCACATCGACACCGGACTGGGTTACCAGTTTTTCAAAAAAACCGGTGGTGTTTGCCCGGTGCTGCTCTCTGAGCTTACCTTCGTATTCCTCCAAGGGATCATAAATAACCGATTGCATAGCCTCCCCCCTTTTTCGACATTATACTCCTTTTTTCGAGTCTTGTAAAGTACCGCCACCCTTCCCAATTCTGGCAGTAAGGTCTATGCAATACAGTATGAAAAAGCCTCGGTTCCCATTACCTGGAACCGAGGCTTTTCACATATGTCGTTCAGTGTGTCCGGTAATCGTAATATCCCGAGTCCACTAGAGAAACAAAATCGTCATCTGCCACTACGATATGATCCAGCAGTGTGACATCCACTGCGGCCAAGGTCGATGCCAGGCGATGAGTGGTAAAAATATCCTCATCCGAAGGAATCGCCAGACCGCCCGGGTGATTGTGCGCCAGCACCACATTCTGCGCGCTCTCTGTCAGGGCGATCTTCACAATTCTGCTAATGGGCACTGAAGCATAGCTGGGACCACCCTCGCTGATTTCCAGGCAGGAAATGACTTTCAACTTTCCATCCAGGCACAGCAGATATACCTTTTCGTTTTGCTCGCCTTTGAAGTATTTCACCAGGTAGTCCCCGTACGCCTTCGCATTGTTGAGAATTTTCAGGTTCTTCTCGGGGCTTGTTTGGTAATAACCGCTCACCGCTTTGACCAGGGACAGGAATACGGCAGCATGCTCTCCCATGCCGTCAATCTTCTTCAGTTCAGAGATTGGGGCTTCCAAAACCCCAGCAAAGGATTGGAATCGCCGGATCAGCGCGCCGGCAATTTCATTGGTATCCTTTCTGGGAATGCAGTAAAACAGAAGCAGCTCCAAAACCTGGTGGGGCTCGAAATGCTCCAACCCCTCATTTTGGAACCGTTTCCGCAACCGTTCTCTGTGACCTTCGTGAACAGACATAATTTTCACCTCATTTGTGGATTTTCCTTGCTATTCTCGCAATTTTTCAGTACAATAAGAGAAACAGAATTTGTCGTAAACAGTCGACGAAAATTTTACAAAAATCTGCACATGATATGCCGTAAGGAGGAACATCATGGAAGAATCAAAGAATACCGTTGGCATGCTGGACTTGCTCCCCCAGCCGGCCTTCTCCGTGAAAGACGGCATGATTACCCAGATCAACGCCGCCGGAAAAAGCTGCCTGATTCCGGAAGGTCAGGCCATTTCCGAACTGCTGCACAGTGGCAAGACTGAGTATGCCGCATTCCAGGACGGTTGTCTGTTTTTGACCCTGTGTATTGACGGTCAGATCCGCAATGCCACCGTCAGCCGGGTAGATCATGCGGATATTTTTGTTTTAGAGCAGGATAACACCCAAGCCGAATTGCAGGCCATCGCCCTGGCGGCTCAAGAACTGCGGCACCCTCTGGCCAATGTGATGACCATTGCCGACCGACTGTTCCCCATCGCCGGAAAAGATGATGACGCCGCGCTGCAGGAGCAGGTTGCACGGATCAACCGGGGGCTGTTTCAGATGCTGAGAATCATCGGCAATATGTCTGATGCCTATCGATACAGTCAAGATACTGTGCCTCACCCGGAAATCCGGGATATCAGTGCCCTTGTGCGGGAGATCTTCGACAGTGCCGCCCCCATGATTCAGCAGACCGGCATTGAACTGGAGTACAGCGTGCCCGATGAATCCATCTTTTGTCTTGTAGACGCGGAAAAGCTGGAGCGCGCCATCAACAATTTGCTGTCCAACGCCCTGAAATTCTCGAAAAAAGGCGGTCTGATCTATGCCCGGCTGGTCAAGAAAGCACAGATGCTCTATTTGACCGTGGAGGATACCGGTTCCGGTATTCCCTCGGAGGTTCAGGGAAATCTGTACTTCCGTTATCTCCGGCAGCCGGGTATCGAGGATGGCCGCTACGGCATCGGCTTGGGAATGGTTCTCATCCGCGCTGCTGCCACCGCCCATGGCGGTACGGTGCTGATGCAGCAGCTTCCCGAGGCCGGTACCCGGATCACCCTGACCATCCCCATCCGTCAAAATACAGGTGCCACCGTCCGGTCGCCCCTTTACCGCATCGACTATGCCGGAGAGTTGGATCACAAGCTGATCGAACTTTCTGAATCTCTGCCTTTAGATCCGTTTTACAGTGAAAAGTAAGAATTAAGTACGCCTGACCTGCGCCGCAGGTCAGGTTTTTTATTCCAGATACCGCTTCAGGTAGGCACCGGTATAGCTGCCTTCCACAGCCGCCACCTGTTCCGGTGTGCCGGAGGCTACCACATAGCCACCGCCATCGCCACCCTCAGGGCCCAGGTCAATGATATAGTCCGCGGTTTTGATGACATCCAGATTATGCTCGATGACCAGCACCGTATTGCCGGCATCGACCAGTGCCTGAAGCACATCGATAAGCTTGTGGACATCCGCTGAATGCAGACCGGTGGTGGGCTCATCCAGGACATAGATGGTTCTGCCGGTAGAAACTCTCGCCAGCTCTGTGGCCAGCTTGACGCGCTGGGCTTCGCCGCCGGAGAGGGTCGTACTGGACTGTCCCAGCTTTACATAGCCCAGGCCCACTTCCACCAGGGTTTGGGCCTTTCTGTGGATCTTGGGCAGATTTTCAAAGAAGCCCATCGCTTCTTCCGCTGTCATATCCAGCACCTGGGCAATATTTTTGCCCTTATACTGGACTTCCAGGGTTTCCCGGTTATATCTCGCGCCCTTACATACCTCACAGGGCACATAGACATCCGCCAGGAAGTGCATCTCAATCTTCACCAGGCCGTCACCGCTGCAGGCTTCGCACCGGCCGCCCTTGACATTGAAGGAGAACCGACCGGGGCCATAACCCCGGATCTTGGCATCGTTGGTGGATGCGAACAGATCCCGGATATCGTTAAACAGACCCGTATAGGTAGCCGGGTTGGATCGGGGGGTACGGCCGATGGGGCTCTGGTCGATATCAATGACCTTATCTAAGTGCTCGATGCCCTCCACGCACCGGCAGATGCCGGGACGGGTACGGGCATGGTTCAGCCGGCCAAGGAGGGTCTTGTTCAGCACCTCTCCCACCAGGCTGGATTTGCCCGAGCCGGAAACACCGGTGACACAAGTCAGAGTTCCCAGAGGGATGGAAACATCAATATTCTTCAAATTGTTCTCCGATGCGCCCCGAATATCCAGTTTTTTTCCGTTGCCGGCGCGCCGATGAGAGGGCACCGGAATTTTCTTAACACCGGAAAGATACTGACCGGTAATGGAGCGCGGATTGGCGATGATATCCTCCAAGATTCCGGCCTCCACGATCTCACCGCCGTGACTGCCGGCACCGGGGCCCACATCCACGATGAAATCCGCCGCACGCATGGTATCCTCGTCATGCTCTACCACGATGAGGGTATTGCCGATATCCCGCAGGTGCTTCAGCGTTGCCAGGAGCTTGTCGTTATCCCGCTGGTGCAGACCGATAGAGGGCTCGTCCAGAATATACAGCACGCCCATCAGCGACGAACCGATCTGGGTGGCCAGGCGAATTCGCTGACTTTCACCACCGGAGAGCGTACCGGCAGATCGGGACAGCGTCAGGTAGGACAGACCCACATCCGACAAAAAGCGCAGACGGGATTTGATCTCCCGGACGATCTGCTCTGCCACCACAGCCATATTCCCCTCCAGCCGGAGGGTTTCCAGGAACGCCAATTCCTTTTCCACGCTCATTTCGCAGAAGTCCATAATGCCGATACCGCCCACGGTCACTGCTCGGGCGATATCCGACAGCCGCTTGCCGTCACAGTGGGGGCAAGGTGCCATGGCCATGCACTCTTCCAGTTCTTTCCGGGCAGCATCCGACTGGGTTTCCCGATACCGGCGGCTAATGTTGTTCATGATACCCTCAAAGGGTTGCTCCAGGACACCCATGCCGTTGCCCCGGTTGTAGGTCATGCGAAGCTTTTCGCCCTTTGTGCCGTAGAGCACCACATCTACCGCCTCTTTGGGCAGATCTTGGAAAGGCACATTCAGAGAAAAGCGGTATTTCTGCGCCAGGGCTTCAAAATACATACGGAACACCGAGTCCGTCCGGGCACTTTGCCAACCGTTGACCTGGATAGCACCGTCCAGGATGGATTTGGTCTTGTCCGGAATCACCAGGTCGGGATCCGCTACCAGCTGAAAGCCCAGACCGGTACAGTGGGGGCAGGCGCCGCTGGGGTTGTTGAAGGAGAACATTCTGGGCTCCAGCTCGGAAAGGCTGATGCCGCAGTCCTCACAGGCGTAATTCTGGGAGAAGCTCAGCTCCTCGTCGCTGCCCGGCAGGCTGATGATGACCAGGCCACCGGAATGGGCGCAGGCGGTTTCGATGGAATCCGTCAGTCGGCGGCGGAGGCCTTCTTTCAGAACCAGGCGATCCACCACCAGGGCAATATCGTGCTTTTTGTTTTTCTCGCAAGGGATCTGCTCTGTCAGGTCGTACAAAATACCATCCACCCGGACACGGGCAAAGCCCTGCTTCCGGGCATCCTCAAACACCTTCTGGTGTTCGCCCTTTTTACCCCGAATCACAGGGGACAGAACCATAAACCTTGTACCCTCTCCCAGGGCTTCCACCCGATCCACGATCTGGTCGATGGTCTGCCGGGCGATCTCCTTGCCGCACTTAGGGCAGTGGGGCGTACCCACCCGGGCCCACAGAAGCCGGAGGTAGTCATAGATTTCCGTCACTGTTCCCACCGTGGAGCGGGGATTTTTGGAGGTAGTCTTTTGGTCAATAGAGATTGCAGGACTCAGGCCGTCGATGGAATCCACATCCGGCTTGTCCATCTGTCCCAAAAACTGCCGGGCATAGGAGCTCAGGCTCTCCACATATCTGCGCTGACCCTCTGCATAGATGGTGTCAAAAGCCAGGCTGGATTTTCCGGAGCCGGAAAGGCCGGTGAAAACAATGAGCTTATCTCTGGGGATGGTCAAATCCACATTTTTCAGATTGTTTTCCCTGGCTCCCTGAATGATGATGGTATCGTTCATAGCGCACCTCTGTGTAAAGAATCGTTTCTTTGTATTATACCACACTTTTTCGCCATATACAAGCACAAATTCAAACATAAATTCGCAATTCCTTTTGTTGCGCAGGAAGTCCTTTCACGGCAGTTTGAACGAAGGGATTGAAAATATTTCTCATTTTTTAGGCGTTATTTTCCTCATGTGGGTGTTGCTTTTTTGATATCGCAAATGGTATAATATGCCTGTATAGGTTCCCTGCCCCAGACAAAGAATAAAGTGAGGTATTTCAGATGATTGCGTACGGAGAGAATATTCAGGTCTTTTGCGGCAATTCCAATCCCGAATTTGCCAAAACCATATGCAAAGAGCTGGGCATCAAGCTGGGTAACGGCGATGTCAAAACCTTTGCCGACGGCGAGGTTTCCGTTTCTCTGAACGAGACCGTTCGCGGCGCGGATGTGTTTCTGATCCAGTCCACCTGCAAACCTGTCAACGATCACCTGATGGAGCTGTTGGTGATGATTGACGCTTGCCGCCGCGCTTCTGCCGGCCGTATTACCGCCGTCATCCCCTACTTCGGCTATGCACGGCAGGACCGCAAGGCCAAAAGCCGGGATCCCATCTCCGCAAAGCTGGTGGCCAATATGCTCACTGCCGCCGGCGCGAACCGGATTTTGACTATGGATCTCCACGCCGCCCAGATTCAGGGCTTCTTCGATATCCCTCTGGATCATCTGCTGGGCAACCCCACTTTTGTGAAATACTACATGGATAAGTTCCCCGATGAGACCTTCAATCACGACGATTTCGTGGTCGTTTCCCCTGATGTGGGCTCCGTGGCCCGCGCCCGTGCCTTTGCCGCCAAGGTACACATGGGTCTGGCTATCGTGGATAAGCGCCGCCAGAGAGCCAATGTCTGCGAAGTTATGAATGTCATCGGCGATGTCAAGGGCAAGACCTGCATCCTGTACGATGACATGGTGGACACTGCCGGCTCCCTGTGCAACGCCGCCAAGGCTCTGGTTGAAGTCGGCGGCGCCAAGGCTGTTTACGCCTGCGCTACCCACGGTGTTCTCTCCGGCCCCGCTTACGACCGCATTGAGGAAAGCCCCATTGAGGAAATGGTGTTCCTGAACACCATCCCCCAGGTGGGCAACACTCCCAGCGGTAAGCTGAAGTTCCTGGATGTGGCTCCCATTTTTGCCCGGGCCATCTCCCATGTCCACGGCGGCACTTCCATCGCCGACCTGTTCTAAGCCGTGTTTGCTAAGAATCAAGGTGCCTGGCTTATCGTTGGCTTGGGCAATCCGGGACGGGAATATGAGAAGACCAGACACAACTGCGGTTTTCGTGCCATCGATCTTTTGTCCCAAAAGCTGGGCTGTAAGGTGGATCGGCTAAAATTCCAAGGGCTCTACGGCCAGTTCAATTACGGCGGAAGCAAGCTGTTTTTGCTGAAGCCACAGACCTATATGAACCTCTCCGGCAAGTCGGTTCTGCAGCTCAGCGCCTATTTTAACATTCCGCCTCAGCGGATCATCGTGATCTTTGATGACATTTCCCTGGAGCCCGGCAGACTGCGAATTCGGGGCGACGGTTCTGCCGGTGGTCACAACGGAATTAAGTCTTTGATTTCCGAGCTAGGCAGTCAGGCATTTCCCCGGGTGAAAGTCGGTGTTGGCGCCAAGGCCCATCCCGAACAGGATCTGGCGGATTGGGTGCTTTCCACCTTCTCTGCTTCCGAGGAAAAGGCTCTGCAGTCTGCCTTGGAGCGGGCTGCCGATGCCGCTTTGTGCATCATTGACCGGGGTGTGGCGGAGGCTGCCAACCGCTATAACGGCAGTCAGCCGTAAAACTGTATAATTTGTAAGTTTTCCACGGAAAGGGGGGTATTTTCCCCCTTTCCGCATTGTTGCGTGGAGGGAAAATACATGAAAAATGTTTTATCTGTCCTAAAAACCATGCCGGAATATACCGTACTGCTGAGCACCCTTTCAAAGGGCAATTGCGCCGCGGTCACCGGCATCGGTCAGATCAACCGCAGCCACCTGCTTGCTGGGCTGCGGCAGGATACCTCTGCGCCTTTGGTCATCCTCTGCCAGGATGACATGGCCGCCCGGCGGCTCCAGCAGGAGCTCCAGGCATTTCTGGCAACCGAGATTCCTGTACTCCCCAGCCGGGAGCTGACGCTGTATGACAGTGCCGTGGTGTCCCGTGCCTGGGAGCAAAAGCGCCTGCGGCAGCTTTACGATCTGAAAAGCGGCAGCGTGCCGGTGCAGATTCTGTCCTGGGAAGCGCTGAGCCAGCGCACCATGCCTCCGGAGATTTTGCTAAAATCTGCTTTTGCCCTGGAAGTGGGCAAGGAATATGATTTAAATGATCTAACGGCTCGGCTTACCGGCGCCGGTTACAGCCGCTGCCCCATGGTAGAGGGGCCTGGTCAGTTTGCCATCCGTGGCGGCATTTTGGATGTGTTCTCCCCTGCCGCCGACCAGCCTTTCCGGGCAGAATTTTTCGGTGACGAGCTGGACACCATGGGCTATTTCGACCCCGACACCCAGCGCCGGACAGAGAATACCGACCGGGTGGTGATCCTTCCGGTAGGCGAGACCCAGCCCCGGCTGCATCCACAAGGCCTAAACGGTCTGTGCCAGGATATCCGGCAGATGATCGTCCGGCAGCAGCGGCGAAAAAACATCAACGAAGAACTTATTAAGACCTTGGAAAAGGATCTTAATAAATACGAAAACGATCTGCCCAATGCGGCCTCTGACCGCTACATGGCGCTGATCTACCCGGAAATTGCCACCGCCGCAGATTATTTCCCGGAGAATGCCATTGTAGCTATCTGCGAGCATGGAAATCTGAAGCGTGCCGCCCGGACCCGGACAGAGGCCGTGGGTATGCAACTGGACAGTCTGCTCCAGGGCGGTATTTTGGCCGGTGAGCTCTGCGACTATGTGTGCCAGTGGGAGGATTTTTGCGAAAAGCTTCCCCGTTTCCCGGTGGTGTATCTGGATGCCTTCGGCGGCAGCTCTTATCCCGAGGAATGTCCCCCCAAGCAGTTGCTTCCCATGACCACCAAGCAGCTTCCCGGCTACGGCGGCAATCTGGACACCGCCGCTGCCGATCTTGCCCACTACCAAAAGATGGAATTTGCCTCCCTGGTGCTTTGCGGCACCCGGCGCCGGGCGGAGATTTTGCAGGAAATGCTCAGCAGTAAGGGACTTTCCGCCTTTTTGTGCATTCCCCTGACGTCTATGCCCAAGCCTGGGCAGATCCTGTTGGCAGAGGGTAGTCTGCCCTTTGGTATGGAGTACCCCGGCAGCAAGCTGGCGATTTTGACGGAAGGACAGCTCCTTGCCCGGAGCGAGCCCAAGAAAAAGGCAAAAAAATCCGCCACAAACCGGCAAAAATTGAACTCCTTCACCGACTTGACCCCCGGCGATCTGGTCGTCCATGAGAACTACGGCATCGGCCGTTTTGTTGCCATGGAGCAGATCCGGGTGGATGGAGCAGTAAAGGACTATGTAAAGATTGCCTATCAGGGCACAGACACCCTGTTTGTGCCTGCTACCCAGCTGGATTTGGTCAGCAAATATATCGGCGGCGGTGGCGAGGACGCTAACGTGCGACTGAACAAGATCGGCACCGATGCCTGGCAGAAAACCAAGGCCAAGGCCCGGAAAGCCGCCAAGGATATGGCCGGCGAGCTGATTCAGCTGTACGCCGCCCGGAAGCGGCAGGAGGGCTTCCCCTTCTCCGCGGATTCGCCCTGGCAGAAGGAATTTGAGGACAATTTCCCCTACCCCGAGACTGACGATCAGCTCCGCTGTATCGCTCAGATCAAGGGCGATATGGAGTCTCCCACCCCTATGGATCGGCTGCTCTGCGGCGATGTGGGCTTCGGCAAAACAGAGGTTGCTCTCCGGGCGGTGATGAAAGCCATTATGGACGGCAAGCAGGCCGCTATTTTGGTGCCCACCACCGTCCTGGCGCAACAGCACTATCAGACTGCCATTTCCCGTTTCCGGGGCTTCCCGGTGAATATCGATGTCCTCAGCCGTTTCCGCAGCGCAACAGAGCAAAAGCGCACCTTGCAGAAGCTCCGCTCCGGCGGTGTGGATCTCATCATCGGCACCCACAAGCTCCTGCAAAAGACTGTGGAATTTAAGGATCTGGGACTGCTGATTGTGGATGAGGAGCAGCGGTTCGGTGTCAGCCACAAGGAGCGCCTAAAGGAGATTGCCAAGGGCGTGGATGTGCTAACCCTGTCTGCCACCCCCATTCCCAGAACCCTGAATATGGCTCTATCCGGCATTCGGGATATGTCTACCATTGAGGAGCCCCCGGCTGACCGCTATCCGGTGCAGACTTTTGTTATGGAGCACAGCAACGCCATTTTGGACGATGCCATCCGCCGGGAGATAGAACGGGGCGGACAGGTGTATTATCTCCATAATCGGGTGGAGACCATCGATCAGTGCGCCGGCGCACTGAAGCGGCGGATCCCCGGCCTGCAGGTTGCCGTTGCCCACGGACAGATGGGCGAGGACGCTCTGGGAGATGTGATGCAGTCCATGGCCAACGGAGAAATCCAGGTGCTTGTCTGTACCACCATCATCGAAACCGGTCTGGACATTCCCAACGCCAATACACTGATTATCGAAAACGCTGACCGGTTCGGTCTTTCTCAGCTTCATCAGCTCCGTGGCCGTGTGGGTCGCTCCACCCGCCACGCCTACGCCTATTTCACCTATCGCCCGGACAAAAATCTGACGGAGGTTGCGGAAAAGCGTCTGGCAGCCATCCGGGATTTTGCGGAGTTTGGTTCCGGCTTCAAGATCGCCATGCGTGACCTGGAGATCCGAGGCGCAGGCAATCTGCTGGGTGCAGAGCAGTCCGGACACATGATGAGCGTGGGTTACGATATGTACCTGAAGCTGCTGGACGAAGCGGTTCTGGAGGAACGGGGCGAAAGGCCAAAGACACCGGACTGCACCGCCGACCTGAATGTCACCGCCAATGTAGATCGGGAGTATGTTGCCCGGGGCGAAGAACGGATGGATCTGTACCGCCGTATGGCGGCTATTCGCAGTCAGGAAGATGCCGACGATCTGCTGGACGAGATCATCGACCGCTACGGCGATCCTCCCAAGGGCGTGCTGAATTTGATCGATATTGCTCTGCTGCGAGCCAACGCCCAAAAGGTGGGTATTCAGGACATCCGCCAAAAGGCCGGCGATGTGCTGTTCACTCTGACAGAGCTGAATTTCGAGGCTGTCAGCGCCGTTTGCGCCGACGAGGATTACAAAAAACGCGTGCAATTTGTGGCAACCGCCAAGCAGCCCACCCTGCGCCTGAAGCTGGCCAGCGGCGTGGACAGCCTGCGGCAATCCAAAGTTTTCATCGATCGCTTCGGCAGTTATTTCCAAAGGCTGGAATAATTGTACCCTTTTTTATTGTATTTTCATTGTTTGGTAACGAAATGACATTGCATTTCGTGTAAAATATGGTACAATACCCATGAGGAGACACATGAAGCGCGGCATTTTGCCGCTGAAAGATTGGAGAGATTTATCATAGATAACCGGAATCAAAACCGCTCCCGTCAGGGCAATCGGGATACCTCCCACCTGAATAAATCCTTCGACGATATGCTGTATGGGGAAAATGTCAGAACCGATGCCACCCAACGGGTAAAGATTGGCGACGCTTCCAATCGCGCTCAGCGCAACCGCCCCTCGGGCAAAAGAAAGAGCGTCATGTCCCGCAAAGAGCGGGCAACTGTAATCACCCTGTTCTCCGTGGCCGGCGCCCTGCTGATCGGCATCGTGATCGCTTTGATCACCATGTTTGGCGGCAGTGAGGACAATGGCCTGATTTTGAACAATGTCTACGTTGCCGGTGTGAACATCGGCGGTCTGACGGAGTCCGACGCCAAAAAAGCGCTTCTGGATGTAGCGGAGGATTATGGCCAACTGAATATGACCGTTAAAGTGCTGGATACTACCATCACCCTTACACCTGCCAAAACCGGCGCTGAGCTGGATATTGAAGCCGTGGTGAAGGCCGCTTACGATTTAGGGCGCAGCGGCTCCCGCAGCGAGCAGGAAAAGGCACAGAATGCCAGCTCTCACAACCTGTCTGTACTTCCCTATTTGAATCTGAATACAGACTACATAGAAAGCGTAGTCAGCGAATTGGGACAAAAGTACAGCACCCTGCGTTCCGATCCCACCATTCAAATTAAGGGCGACGCACCTCCTGCAGTGATCGAGAACTACGATACATCCATCATTTGGCAGACTATGACGATTTTTATGGGCACCGCGGAGTATACACTGGATTCCGATCAGCTTTATCAGCAGATTTTGAACGCCTATGACAGCAACATTTACGAAGTCGTAGCGAAGTGTTCCGTAAATCCGCCCAGTATTTCCGTTCTGGATCTGCTGGAGGAGAACTTCCGGGCGCACTGCCGGGTTCCTGAAAACGCAACTTGCGACGAGAAGGGCAAGATCACATCCGAGGAAGTGTACGGATACGGCTTTGACCTGGAAGCCATCAAAGAACAAGTGGCAAACGCCCAGTACGGCCAGGAACTGACCATTCCCATGACGCTGATCCGTCCCGACATTACCGCAGAAGACCTGACCGGAAACATGTTTAAGGACATTTTGGGTTCCTATGTTTTGACCGTGGAAAATGACAGCAATCTGATTGCCAATCTGAAGCTGGTCTGCAATGAATTTAACAAGGTTTGGCTCATGCCCAACGACACTTTCTCCTTTAACGAGTTGATCGGTGAGACCACCCGTCAGCGCGGCTACAAGCCATACAGCCAGTTTGTAGGCAAGATTTATACGGAGAATGTCTACGGCGGCGGCGTTTCCCAGGCTGCCAGCGCTTTGTACTACGCCGTTCTCCAGGCCGATCTGGATGTATTGGAGCGCCACAGCCACAGCTACGCCCCCACCTTTATCGCCCCTGGTCTGGACGCAGATATTCAGTATGGCAGTAAAGATCTGCAGTTCCGGAATAACACGGAAAGCCCCATCCGAATTGTAGCGAATTACGAAAACGGTGCATTGACCATTCAGCTTTTGGGCTTGGACACCAAGGATTACACCGTAGAAATCGTCTGCAAGACAGATAAGATCTACGATCCTGTCACACTGCTGCAGACCATGCCCGAGAACAACGCCGGTGGCTACAAGGCCGGTGATATCCTGCAGACTCCCATTGTCGGCTATGATGTCACCGTTACCAAGGTATGCACCTACAAGCCCGTGGAAGAAGAACCCGGCACAGAAGAGCCCACCGAGCCCAGTGGGCCTACCGAGCCCAGTGAGCCTACCGTCCCCAGTGAGCCCACAGAACCCGAAGTACCCGGTGAGCCGGGTGTGCCCGGTGAACCCGGCACGGAAGAGCCCGCGCCCAATTTCTTCGAAGTTCCGGTTGGACAATCTCATTACGACAAGCGCAACGAGGTAAAGATCGAAATTTATGTTCCTTCTGTAACCCCTCCCGCACCCATCGTTCCTTAACGGTATTACAAGAGCCCGCAGTTCAATCAGAACTGCGGGCTCTTCTTATTGGTCAATAGTACGAATATCCAGGTGATAATCAATGAGTCCGGCGGCGCTGTTCTCGATCTCAATGGTATAGGAAAGATCAATCACGCCACCATCCGGTGTAATGTCATAAAACAGGAATGTGGCACAGATGCGCAACATCAGGGCGCCAAATTCCATCTGATAAAGAGATTCATGGGCCACCCCCTGCTGGAACACCATTTGAGAGTGGAGATTTCCACTTCTCGTCAGAATCACCTGATCCGGCTCTACCCGGAAGGTGGTGGTCACGCCGCTTAATCCGGTCAGTTCGCTTTCATCGTAGCGAATATCCCATCCGCCGTCCCGAAGGAGCATTTCTCCCTCGGTAGTCAGCTCGATGACCTCCGGTTCCTGATCCTGGTAGCGCTGGGTTCCCCGGATGTTGAGTATTACGCGGCGTTTCATTTTCCAGCCTCCATAGCCAGCTTCAGCAGCTCGTCAATCAGCTCGCCGCTGGGGATTCCGCTGGCGGCAAAGAGCTTGGGATACATGGAAATGGAGGTAAAACCGGGCAGGGTGTTGATTTCGTTAAAGACCACACGCTCATCTTCGTAGGTCACGAAGAAGTCCACACGGCTCAAGCCCTGGCAGCCGATGGCTTTATACACCCTTACAGCCGCGTCCCGCACCTTCTCTGCCACGCTGTCGGAGATCCGGGCAGGGATATAGGCAACAGAAGTGTCGGTGATATATTTGGCATCGTAGTCGTAGAACTCCGCGCCGGAATCGATCTCGCCGCACTCGGAAGCTACAGGGCTGGCGTTGCCCATAACGGCGACCTCTACTTCCCGGCCATGGATAAACTCCTCCACCAGGATTTTTTCATCAAAGGTGCCGGCATTCAGCAGAGCGCTGCGGAGGCTCTCCCGATCAGAGGCCTTGGACACGCCCACAGAGGAGCCTGTACCGGCAGGCTTAACAAAGACGGGGTATGCAAACCGGTTTTCGATCTGTTCCAGAATCTCGTCCATGCGGCTGTCCAGCTCAGAATTGCGAACCAGATGCCACTGCGCCTGGGCAATACCGGCCTGATCGGCTACCAGCTTGGTCAAAGTCTTATCCATGGCCACAGCAGACGCAGAAACATGGGGGCCCACATAGGGAATGCCCGCCAGCTGCAACAGGCCCTGCATAGCGCCGTCTTCACCGTTCTCACCATGGAGCACCGGGAACACCACATCGATCCATTCCCGCACCACACAGTCGCCCTCGAAGCTCAGCAGGCCCTGTCCACGGACGGGAGAGATGGCCGCCCGGCGGTTACCGAGGTGCTCACGCCACTGACCGCTGGGCAGCAGAGAATAATCCGTGCCGCCATAAAGCACCCAGTCGCCGTCCTTAGTGATGCCTACGGGAAACACATTGTACTTTTCCGGATCCAAGCTATTCAGCACGAACTCCGCAGAGCGCAGAGAAACCTCATGCTCCGGGCTCACACCGCCAAACAAAACGCATACGCTTAACTTTTTCATGATTGTCTCCTTCATGCAACAGACTGCAAAATTCGCTTATTTTACCAGGGATTCGCCAGCCCGATAAATATCGCCGGCGCCCACCGTCAGGATCACATCCCCGGGCTGAGCCAGATCTCGCAGGCACTGGGAGACTTCCGGCAAAGTGGCGCAGTAGACGCTGCCGGGAATCTGCGCCGCAAGATCCCGGGAAGATATCCCCACAGTATTGCGCTCCCGGGCAGCGTAGATCTCCGCCAGGACAACAATCTCCGGCTTGCGGAGTTGCTCTACAAATTCATCAAACAGCGCACTGGTTCGGGTATAGGTATGGGGCTGGAAAGCGAAAATGATCCGCTTATAGCCCATGGCACGGACGGCATCCACAGTAGCCGCCAGCTCACCGGGATGGTGCGCATAATCATCATATACATCTGCACCGTTGCAAGTGCCCTTAAACTCCATGCGCCGACCTGCGCCGCGGAAGCTAGCCAGGCCACGCTCTACCGCTTCGGCATCGATACCGAGATGCCAAGCCACTGCCGCGGCTGCCAGGGCGTTGGCGGCATTGTGGCGGCCGTAGACAGCAAGCTGCACACGGCAGTATACCTTTCCGCCGCAGACCACATCGAAGCTGCGCCAGTCATCGGAAGGGTTAACCGCCTGCACCCGGTTTTGCTCACCAAAACCGAAGCTGATGTAGTCCAAGCCACGCAGGGTATCCACTGTATTTGCGTCATCGCCATTGGCTACGATACCGTTGGTGGAAAGCTCCGCAAATTTCCGGAAGGACTTCTTTACATCCTCCAGATCCTTAAAATAATCCAGGTGATCGGCCTCGATATTCAAGATTGCCGCCAGACTGGGATAGAAATTCAGAAAAGAGTCACAGTATTCGCAACTCTCCAGCAGAATGGTATCGCCCTTACCCACCCGATGGCCTGAACGAAGCAAAGGCAGATAGCCGCCGATCATGACAGTGGGATCCACCGCTGCTTCCATCAGAATATGGGCCATCATGGAAGTCGTAGTAGTCTTTCCATGGGTACCGGAAATACAAATTGCGTTCTGGTAGGCCTTCATAATGACGCCCCAGGCCTGTGCCCGTTCAAAAACGGGAATACCCGCTGCACGGGCGCCGGCGATTTCCGGGTTGTCATTATGTACAGCGGCAGTGCGGATCACGCAGTCCGCGCCCTGTACATTTTCCTGCCGATGGCCGATCGCCACCTGAATACCCTGGGCAATCAATTCGTCGGTGGAAACGGAAGAATTCATGTCCGAGCCGGAAACCGTCAGTCCCATGCCCTTCAGCACAAGGCCAAGGGGGCGCATGGAAACGCCGCCGATGCCCACCAGGTGGACATGCTTGCCGGGTTGCATATATTGTTGAAGTGCCAGCGTATTATTTTCCATAATCATGCAGCTCCATTTTTGATTTCAATCAATTTATTATATAACATTTCTGCGCAACTTACAACAGGTATTTCCTGAAAACAGGAGTTTTTAGGATAAAAATCTGCATTTACGAAAAAAAGCCTTCACATTTCAGTGGAGGCTTTATGTTCGCGTTACCTATCTTCCAGGGTAGGCCAAGTATTGTCCTGCCGTCCGCAACAGTCCGGTGGACTGTTGCAGGCAGCTTTGCAAATGTCAGAATATAGAAAAAGAACCAAGCCTAAGCTTGGTTCTTGTGTTCGCGTTACCTATCTTCCCGGGCAGTCGCCCGCCAAGTATTGTCGGCGTACATGTGCTTAACTTCTGTGTTCGGGATGGGAACAGGTGGACCCACATAACAATCAACACGAACTTTGGTGACCCATACCGGATTCGAACCGATGTTAACGGCGTGAGAGGCCGCTGTCTTAACCACTTGACCAATGGGCCGTTGGTGCACCTTCAGGGACTCGAACCCGGGACCCACTGATTAAGAGTCAGTTGCTCTACCAACTGAGCTAAAGGTGCAGGTCTTTTCAAGGATATACCCTGAAAACTGAACATTGTTCCTTATTTCGCAATTACTCGGGTTTGACAACACTGAGCCTGCTTTAGATCAAGCTTTCGGCTTATTAGTATCAGTCAGCTACACACATTACTGCGCTTCCACCTCTGACCTATCAACGACATAGTCTACGTCGAGCCTCAGTGGAGATCTTATCTTAGGGAGAGTTTCACGCTT
>SVLD01000018.1 GCA_015068125.1 Oscillospiraceae bacterium
GTAGGACAATATGCTTACCTCCGTGTAGTTTGATTGTGTGACAACTACATTTTACACTAAGGTTTGCATATTGTCTTATTTTATTTTGGGCGTTGCACTTCGAATTATAACCTGCCCAGCCCCCTTTCCACAAGGGGGCCTTTCATTTCCCTTGCTATACAGGCATTGACTTATTTCCCCGGGTTTGGTATTCTAAAACAAAAACGCAGGGAGGCATTTCCATGAAACGGACAGATTACATCAGCTGGGACGAATACTTTATGGGCATCGCCATGCTGGCGGCCAAGCGCAGCAAGGATCCCAACACCCAGGTAGGCGCCTGTATCGTGTCCCAGGACAATATCATCATCTCCACCGGCTACAACGGCATGCCCAAGGGCTGCTCCGATGACGAGTTCCCCTGGAACCGGGACGGCGAAGACACCAAGTACCCCTATGTTGTCCACGCGGAGCTGAATGCCATCCTCAACGCCAATGGCCGCGACCTCCGGGGCAGCCGGATCTATGTGGCGCTGTTCCCCTGCAACGAGTGCGCCAAAGCAATTATCCAAAGCGGCGTGAAGGAAGTGCTGTATCTGTCGGATAAGTACAAGGATACCATGGGCAACCTGGCCTCCAAGCGGATGCTCTCTGCCGCCGGGGTAACATTCACCCAGCTCCAGACCAATCTGGACGGCATCCACCTGAGCTTCATCCCGGAGGAGCTGCGCTGAATGACCAGAAAACTGTTTTACGAAGATTGCAGCCTTTCCCGGTTTACCGCCCGGGTGGCAAGCTGCGAAAACGCCGGTGAAATCTGGCGCGTCACCCTGGATGCCACCGCATTTTACCCCGAGGGCGGCGGCCAGGCGGCGGATATCGGCACCCTGGGAAATGTCCGGGTGCTGGACACCCGGGAGCAGGGCGAAGAAGTAATACACTTCTGCGACGCCCCCTTGGAAATCGGCGCTGAGGTAGAGGGTTGCATCGACTGGGCTCACCGATTTGATCTCATGCAGCAGCACACCGGCGAGCACATTCTCTCCGGCATCTTAAACCGCCGGTTCGGCTATCAGAATGTGGGCTTCCATGTGGGCAAGGATGTGATGGAAGTGGACTTCGACGGCCCTCTGACCCCGGAGGAAGTACTGGAAGTGGAAGCAGAAGCAAACCGGGTCATCTGGGAAAACCTCCCGATGAAATGCTGGTATCCCACACCGGAAGAACTGCCCAACGTACCCTATCGCAGCAAACGGGCGCTGCCCTGGCCGGTGCGGATCGTCCAGGTGCCGGGGGTAGACAGCTGCGCCTGCTGCGGCATCCATGTGGCCGCCACCGGTCAGGTAGGCATCATCAAGATCCTCTCCTGCGTGAAATTCCACCAGGGCGTCCGGCTGGAAATGGTCTGCGGCGGCCGCGCCTGGGAGTATATCCGTGGGGTTTTTGACCAGAACAAGCAGATACAACAGCAGCTTTCCGCTAAAATCCTGGAAACCGCCGACGCGGTGCGGAAGCTGGGCGATTCGCTGTCTGCCGAAAAGCTCCGGGCAAGCAACCTGGAAAAGCAGGTGTTCGGGTATATCGCAGACAGTTATGTAAACCGCGCCGATGTGCTGCACTTCGCGGAAAACCTTTCCGGCAGTGCCCTGCGGGAACTGGCGGAGCAGATCAGCCGTCGGTGCACCGGCTTTGCGGCGGTATTTTCCGGGACAGATGGGCAATATAGCTATTGTCTGGCAGCCCCGGGGCAGGATCTTCGATCCATGGGTAAGGAAATGACCGCGGCACTGAATGGCCGGGGCGGCGGCAAGCCGGAATTTCAGCAGGGCAGTCTTCAGGCTACCCGCCGGGAGATCGAAGCATATTTTGCAGATAAGTAAAGCACAATCACCGGCAGTGCCGGTGATTGTGCAAAGGCCCCCTTGTGCAAAGGGGGCTGGATTTTTGCGAAGCAAAAAGACTGGGGGATTGTTATCTCTTACTTCTTCACTATTACTTATTACCTAAAAGCAATCCCTCCGAGTCGCCTATGGCGACCCACCTCCCTTTGCACAAGGGAGGCTTTTTTATCCCACAGAGGGCAGGGGGCGAAGAACGCCGTAGTCGTCAAATCGGGTATCCATCAGGTCTGTGAGGAACACCAGTCTTTCCTCGTCCAAACCGGACTGAGCCGCCAGAGATGCCGCATCCGCCGCGGCAACATTCTGGAAGAACAGCCGGGTGCGTCCCTCCGGTAGTGGGAATCCGCTATCCGACACCCCAAAGGACACCGCAAAGGTATCCGAGGAACAAGATTTCACCAGTACGGAAGCCGCATGTCCGATGGCTTCTGCCCTATCTCCCTCAAAAGCGATTCTGTCGGTATCCGGGAAACGGAAATCATAGAGTACCACTTCATCAAAGCCCAGATTCCGCAGCTCGGAAACGATCTGCACCAGATAGGTCAGCGTGCCTTCATTGGTGGGATCCAGCCAGTAGCACCGATCCGCATCCATCCACAGAGAATAGCGATCCTGGTTGAACAGGCCATGGCTGACATTGTTCAGACCATGCCAGTAATCCCGCAGAGCCGGCAGCCGGGCGACGAGATAATAGCCCTTGTTCCGCAGTTCTGCGATCATTTTCTCTATGTCCCCGACAGAAGCCTTATCCGAAATCGGGCCCAGGGCGGTGTTGTACAGAAAATCGCCCCGGATATTTTTCATATCCAGCATAATGGGCGTACCGGTGGGCAGCAGCTGGATCTGCCGGCTCAGGGCGGCAATATCCCCCTGGAGCATGGCCTCAGACACGGAATATCCCGTCAATTTTTGAAACTCCGAGGTATTGGGCTTAACGGCGTTGGGGCCATCGGCGTAATAAATATCCACCGGCTCACCGGGGACAGGTTTTTCAGCCGGTTGCCCGCCCATATTCATAGAAACGCCAAAATCCAGCTTTGCGCCGTCACGGGTGTAGACCACAAAACGATCCAGCCACAGCAGCCAGCACAAAGCCGCAATGACAAAAATCACCGTGATCACCAACAACGCGGTGAAAAAGCGCCCCATAGATTGCCGGGTGCGGTAGGGAATGCTCATAAATCTCTCCTTTTGGCGACCACACATCGCCAATCCTCTTTGCAGAAGGTTTCGGTTACGGTAAGGCCGGCTTTTTTCAGGGCTTCGGTGACATCGGTCAGCCGGGTGTCCAGAATACCTGAGCAGATCAGGGTGCTGCCGCTATGCAAAAATGCCGGCAGCACGGGAGCAAGACCGATGATCACATCGGCGACGATGTTTACCAGCACCACATCCCAGCTTTCACCGGCCAAGCGGTTCATCAGGGGCTTGTCCGTGGTGACATTTCCCGTCAGGGCGGTAAATTCCGGGGCGGCAAAGCCATTGTAGCCGGCGTTTTCCCGGGCGATGGCTTCCGCCTTGGGGTCGATATCCACGCCTACAGCTTCCTTTGCCCCCAACCGCAGGGCGGTAATGGACAAAATACCACTGCCGCTGCCCAAATCCAGGCAGTTGCTGCCGGGTTTCACAACGGAAGCCATGGCCTCCATGACCATCTGGGTGGAGGGATGGGCGCCGGTGCCAAAGGTCAGACCGGGATCCAAAATCACCGGCAGACGATCCCCCTTGTATTCCTCCGCCAGCCAGCAGGGCAGCACTACGAAACGCTCCCCCACCTCCACAGGCGGATAGTTATCCTTCCAGCTTTCCGACCAGTCAGTGTCTGCCATGGGATTGACCGTCATGGGAAGACCCTGCTTTTCCGTAATGGCTTTCAGACGGGCCATGCCCTGGGTATCGGTGTCCTCCAGATACAGCTTGATCTGTGAAAGGCCCTGAAGCTGCTGCTGCAGTTCCTCGTCGATATAATCCCAATAAGTCTTATTCTGCTCCAAAAACGTTTCAAATTCCCCCTGATCCTCGATAACCAGGTCGGAAAAACCGCCAGCGGTCAAAACCGCGGCAATTTCCTCCGCGGTACCCGGGGCGGTATTGACGGTGATCTCCAACCACGCCATGGCGGTGCCTCCTTTGTACGCATTTTTGATTATTGTACCGCATCCCGGAAAAATTCGCAACCGGAAAAGATGTTAAATTTTCGTTGCCCTCTTTCTATTTTGGAAAAATTGATATATAATAAGTACGATTTGTACCAAGGAGTCGCAAAGATGATGCAAACCATGGAAATTTTACCCGGAGTTACCCTCCGGTGCTATACAGACCACCGCTTCAAGCAGGGCTGCCTGAGCTTTCAGCTGATCCGCCCCATGACCCGGGAGGAGTCTGCCCTGAATGCCCTGCTGCCGGCAGTTTTGCTCCGGGGTATCCGGCAATATCCGGACATCCGGTCCATTACCGGCAGACTGGACGCGCTGTACGGCGCTTCGGTGGGTGCGCTGGTGCGCCGCATCGGCGATTACCAGACCACGGGGCTCCACTGCGGATTTATGGAAGACCGGTTTGCTCTGGCCGGGGATAAGATTTTTGCCCCCATGGTAGACCTGCTCCGGCAGTTTCTCACCGAGCCCATTTTGGAGAAAGACGGTTTCTGTCGGGATTTCGTGGAGGGGGAAAAGAAAAATCTGATCTCCACCATCGAATCCGAGCTGAATGACAAGCGCGCCTACGCCGCGGGCAAACTGCTGAAAAATATGTGTCGGGAGGATTCCTTCGGCCTGCCCCGACTGGGGGAAGCCCAGGATGTGGCGAAAATCACCCCGGCGGAATTGTACCGCCATTACCAAACCATTCTGAAAACCAGCCCCGTGGAGCTTTTTTATGTGGGCAGTGCCGATATTCAAACGGTGGCTGAACTGGTCACGCCCCTCTTTGACGGCATGGACAGAGAGCCCAGCCCTCTGCCCGCCCAGACCCCCTTCCGGGACGCCGGCGGCAGTCACGATGCTGAGGAAATGGAAATTTCCCAGGCCAAGCTCTGCATGGGCTTTACCACCCCCATCACCAACCAAAGCAAGGATTTTGCCGCCATGCAGGTGTGCAACACCATCTTCGGCGGCGGCATGACCTCCAAGCTTTTTATGGAGGTTCGGGAAAAGCAGTCGCTGTGTTACAGCATCGGCTCCGGCTACTACGGCAGCAAGGGTATTCTGACGATTTCCGCCGGCATCGACACGGAAAAGGAAAGTCATGTCCGCCAGGAGATTTTGACCCAGCTGGATGCCTGCCGTCGGGGCAATATCACCCAGGACGAACTCACCGCCGCCAAGGAAGCCCTGCTTTCCAGCCTTCGGGGGGTGACGGATTCCCCCGGCGCTATCGAGAATTTCTACGGCACTGCCGCTTTAAGCGGCATGGATATGACCATCCCGGAATATATGGCCGCGGTGACCGCGGTAACAACGGAGCAGGTAGCCCGGTGCGCCGAAAGCATCCGCAGCCATTCCTCCTTCTTCCTGAAAGGGGTGACGGCATGACCAAATTCGATTACCCCAATCTGGGCGAAACGGTATTTCGCCGGAAGCTGGATTGCGGCTTAACGGTGGAAGTGGTAAAAAAGCCGGGCTTTACCCGAAAGCTTGCCTATTTCGTCACGGATTTCGGCTCCATTCACACGGATTTTGAGCTGGAGGGCACGCAATACCATGTCCCTGCCGGCGTTGCCCACTACCTGGAGCACAAGCTCTTTGAGCTTCCCGGCCGGGATGTTTCCGCCGAGTTTGCGGCGTTGGGTGCCAATGTCAACGCCTTTACCAGCTACGACATGACCGCCTACTACTTCTCCTGCACGGAAAATTTCGACGAAAGTCTGGCGCTTCTGCTGGAATTTGTGTCCACCCCCTGGTTTCCGGAGGAAAGCGTGATAAGGGAGCAGGGCATCATCGACCAGGAGATCGGCATGTACCTGGATACCCCGGAATCCCGGGTCTTTGACCGGCTCATGGAAGCCATGTACCGCAAGCATCCCATCCGGGTGCCGATTTTGGGCACCAAGGACTCTATTCGCAAGATCACCCCAGACATTCTGGAGCTGTGCCACCGGGCATTTTACAGCCCCGGCAACATGATCCTCTGCGTGGTGGGCGATGTGGATCCTGATTCCGTGGCCGCCACCGCGGAAAAGATCCTGGGCACTGACCCCCGGCCGGTTGGGCAAAAGCTGAGGGATTGGCAGGAGGAAATGACCTGTCCGGAAGCCTTTACCCAGCAGCAGATGGAGGTGGCCATGCCCACCTTCCAGCTGGGCTTCAAGTGCGAACCCGGCGGCAAAGGCGAGGATGCCATCCGCCGGGAAGTCGTAGGCGACCTGGCGGCGGAAGCCCTCTTTGGAGAATCCTCCGCGCTTTATCTGGAGCTGTATGAGCAGGGCCTTATCGACCCCAGCTTCGGCGGCGGCTTTGAAACCGTGGACGGCTGCGCCATGCTGACCTGCGGCGGCGACAGCGACGATCCCCAGGCCGTGGCGGACGCCATGCTGGAGGGTGTAAAGCGACTGCTTGCCGAAGGTATCAGCGAAAACGAGTTCGTACGGATGAAGCGCAGCGCTCTTGGCCGGCGGATCCGGGACTTGGACAGCTTCGATTCCACCTGCTTCCGGGTCTGCGCCTACCATTTTTCCGATTTTGACTATTTCCGCTTCCCGGCGGTCTACGCCGATGTCAAAGCGGAGGAAATACTGGAATTTTTGACCCAGGTCGTCACACCTCAGCGGCGGGCTCTGTCCGTCATCACACCTTTGTAATTTTAGGAGGAAAGAAAACTATGCAGTGGATCAAAGGCATTTCTCCCATTTCGTTCCCGGGGCTGGGATTTACCATCAACCCCCCCGCGGGTTTCACCATCGGCACTTTCAGCATCAATTTTTACGGCGTTATTATCGCCCTGGGATTGATCCTGGCGGTGCTTTACGGCTGGAAGCGCAGCAAGGAATTCGGCATCAAGCAGGATGACATCACCGACGGTGTGCTGTATATCGTGCCCTTCGCCATTATCTGCGCCCGGCTTTACTACTGCGCCTTCAAATGGGTGGAGGAGGGTTATGGAGCCAACCCCATAAGCATCCTGTACATCTGGAACGGCGGCCTTGCCATCTACGGCGGCGTTATCGGCGCGGCCATCGGCGTGACGGTTTACTGCCTGATCAAAAAGATCAAGCTGCCGGCTCTGCTGGATCTGGTAGCCCTGGGGTTCCTTATCGGCCAGTCCCTGGGTCGCTGGGGCAACTTCTTTAACCGGGAAGCCTTTGGCGCGGAAACCAACTTCTTCCTGCGGATGGGTCTGATGCTCACTCCCGACAGAGATCGCATCGACATCATGCACTACTACCATCCCACATTCTTCTACGAATCCCTGTGGAATATCGGCGGCTTTGTGCTGCTGCACTTCCTGTCCAAGCGCCGCAAGTACGACGGCCAGATTGCCCTGGGCTACGCGGCCTGGTACGGTCTGGGCAGATCCATCATCGAGGGTCTGCGAACCGACAGCCTGTACTGGGGACCCTTCCGTGTCAGCCAGCTCCTGGCGGCAGTGACCTGCGCCGCGGCAGCCGTTGTGCTGGTGGTCATGGCATTCCGCTACCACGATCCCAAGAAGTTGTATGTCAACCAGGTAGCCGAAGCAGCCGTCACCGCAGAGGAATCCCCCGAAGAAACCGCTGAGGAAACCACCGAAGAGCCTGCCGAAGAAGCGGCAGAGAAAACCACCGAAGAATCATAACCACCGGCCGTGCCGGTGGTATGCACAGGCCCCCTTAGGGCCTTTTACCAGCCGAGCCTATAGGCTCACCGAACTATCTTTCGCTTGCGTGGCCTGCCCTACTACCGCAGATGCGGTCATGTGTGCATCAAGGCCCCCTCTGACGAGGGTAGCGAAGCGAGTCTAAATAATATCGCGTAGCGATTACCTTAGCTTTGCGGCAGTGCGAAGCAAAAGACTGGGGGAGAGACTATTTCTTTTCTTGTTTCTCTCCCTCCGCCACGGCTTACGCCGTGCCACCTCCCTCATCAGAGGGAGGCAAACCGCTGCGGCGGGACTGGGCATAGCTAAAGCTTTTTGGAACCACCGGCATAGCCGGTGGTTTCCGAAATCAATAAAACAAACGGGAGAGGCGAATGCCTCTCCCGTTTCTTATTTATTCACCCTTGACTCTGGCTTCGATGCGCTCCAGGGCGCTGGCCATTGCCTCATAGGTTTCCTTGGATACCTTGTCCACAAAATTGTTCTCGTAAGCCGCCATAGCCTCCCGGATCCGCAGCAGCCGCAGGCTGCCGCCGATTTCCCGCTCATCGGCAAGGAACACCGGCACATGATCCACAGCGGAAATGCTTACTTCGCCCGTTTCGCCGTTCTTGCGGATCTCCAGATCCAGCAAAATGGAGTAGTTGGTGCCAGGCTTGTCTCCGTCTCCCAGCAGATCGCCCAGGGAATAGGCCACCACCTTGCCATCGGTGTATTCCACCTTCTGGACATAGTGGGGATGGGTGCCGATGATGGCATCCACGCCATTGGAAAGCATCAGCTCCCGGATTTCATCCTGGGTCTTGCTGACCGCGTCGCTGTATTCGCTGCCCCAGTGGAGCAGGGCGATGGTCACATCGCACTTTTCCAGAGCAATATCGTTCAAAACAGAGGAAATGCCCTCTTTATCCACAGTTTGATAGGTGCTGGAATAGTCGGTGTACAGAAGATTGACGCAGTTTTCGCTGTCCTTGGGCAGGCCGGTGCCGTTCATGCCCTTGGTAAAGGCCACCACGGCGATGCGGATGCCGTTGATCTCCAAAACCGTAAAGCCCCGGGTCTTTTCAAATTCCACGTCATTGGCAAACGTGCCCACAGGTGTCATGCCCTGACTGCGGATGCCGTCCAGGGTGGCGGTCAAGCCCCGCAGGCCATTGTGATTGGCGTAGGAATTGGCTGTCTGCACCAGATCTACACCGGCGTTGCCCAGCGCCTGCATCAGCTGCACAGGCGCGCAGGCAGAAGCAGAGCCGTAGCTGTCGCCATAGAGATTGCCCTCAAAATTTACGCTGGTCACATCGCTGCCGGAAAGCAAACCTGCAACATCCAGAAATACCGGGGTGTAGTCATAACCCCCGGGATTCTGCCCGGATGATACCACCTTGTCCGTCACATTCACATCGCCGCCGGCCAGGAAATGGATCACCGTATCCGGGATCACAGGCTTGGGTTCGGTGGTGGGGGGTACTTCCACTGTCGGGGGCGTGGGTCTGGGAAGATTGACCAATCCTTTGGTGATCAGGATCGCCGCGCCGCAGAGCACCATCACCGCCGCGGTTACGATGGCGCCGATCTTCAGCCAGCGGTACTGCTGAGCCATGAATTCCTGCTCTTTCCTCCGGGCTTCCCGGCGCTTATTCAGTTCGTCGTTTTCAAACGCCATGGTTTTCCTCCCTTTGGATTATAGCCGGTTGCTTAGAAAAAATCCCGGTAGGCTGTGGGAACATAGGGGGTGGGATTGCAGTTATACTTGCTGCTGTACTCACCGCCGCCGGTGACATTGCCGAAGATCTCGCCCCAGCCGCCGTAGTAATTTAAGTATTCCCGGAAATCGTTGTAGTGATTGTGGGTGTAGAACACAAAAATTTCGTTCTCCTCGTAGAGGCCGTTGTGATTCAGATCCTGCCGGGCATACACCAACCGGGCAGCGCCGCGGACGATCTTGCTGCCATTGTTGTAGGGCGCCACTTCATAGTTGCCGGGGGTCACCGTGCCGGTGGTGCCGATGTCCATTTCGTAATACTGCAGGCTTCCGCCGCAGCCGCTGATGTTGGGCAGCACCGGCTCGTAAGGATACTTGGAGGTATCACCGCTGAAGTAGGTGTGATTAAGGCGCAGATATTCGCCCCAGATGCTGTTCTGGGGTTTTGTGCTTTTCTTGGTGGTGTAGTTAGCGGGAATGCTGCCGTCCTTGCCGCCAAATGCGTACATATAGGCCGCCACCTCTTCCAGGGTGATATAGCCGCCGGCCTTGTAGATGCGCATCACTTCCTTGCCGTTGGCATCCACCACCACATAGGTGTTGCCGTTATCCAGATACTTAGCCTCGGTGTTGCGGATGTAGCGGTTACCCTCCATGGGCTGATAATCCGACACAGTTGCATCCTGTTCCGGCACTTCCAGAGAGCCGGAAAGGAAGCCGTGCTGGGAGCGGTAGTAGGCATCCATGTAGCTGGTTGCCGGGGTGTAGTCGGTATAAAATTCCGCCTTGGTCATGCCCACATAGGGGTCTGTCTCCGGAATGGGAGGTGTTGTGGTCGTGGTGGAATCCTCCGTAGGATCCTGAGTAGGCTCTGCGGTGGGTTCGACAGTAGGTTCTATGGTAGGTTCAACCGTGGGCTCGGGGGAGGGCTCTGTAATCAGGCCGTTGGTAGGCTCGGAAGTGCCGCCGATCCCCGTCCATTCTGTAGAAGGCAGGGTCAATTCCTGGCCGGACTGTACGCAGCCGCACAGCAGCGTGGCCAGAATCAGCAACGCAATCAGTAATTTTTTCATTTTCTCTGTCCTTTATTTTTTGTAGCATTGCTATTGTAGCGGATAGACCGGAAAAAGTCAATTTCGCCGATACATATTCTGCCGGCAGAAAAGGAAAACTAACCAAAACTTTCCGGGAGGTTTTCCTTATGATCCTTTCCTATATCCGCACCATCATTTTGTATCTGGTGCTTATCGCCGTGATCCGGCTTATGGGCAAGCGGCAGATCGGGCAGATGGAAGCCTCGGAATTTGTGGTGACCATGCTGGTGGCCAACCTGGCAGCCATCCCCATGCAGGACGAGGGCGTACCGCTGCACTCCGGCCTTGTGCCCATTTTGACCATTTTGGGTGTGGAATTCATTCTCACCGCCCTGTCCATGGGCAGCGTAAAAATCCGGCAGCTGCTCTGCGGCAAGCCGGTGATCCTCATTAAAAACGGCAAAATCCTCCAGGAAAACCTCCGCCGCACCCGGGTGACCCTGGACGAGCTTACCGGCCACCTGCGGGAAAAGGACATTCTGGATCTGACCACGGTGCAGTACGCCATTCTGGAAACCGACGGCAATCTTTCCGTATTCCCCTATCCCCGGCATTGCCCCGCCTCGGCGAAAGCCGCCGGCATCGAGGTCAGCAAGCAGTACCTGCCCTATACCATCGTGGGGGATGGCTATGTTTACCGGGAAAATCTGGCGCTGTCCGGCAAGGACGAGGCCTGGCTGGAAAAGACCCTGCGTCAGCAGAACGCCACCCTGGCAGAAACCTGGCTGTTGACCGTTGACGCCGGCGATCAGATTTTCTTCCTGCGAAAGGAGTCGGTGAAATGAAAAAGCTTTGGGCGGGAATTTTGATTCTGGCGATTTTGCTGGGGGTGGGTATTTTGACCTCCGCTGTCATGCAGCACAACCACCGGGCCTTATCCCGGGATCTGAAGCAGGCCGCAGTCCTGGCGCACATCGACTGGCATCAGGCAAAAAAACTTGCCGACGCGGCGCGAGCCGCCTGGGAAAACCAACATTATTGGGTGGCATCCCTGGTAGATCACGAGCCTTTGGAGGAAATCAACAGCCTGTTTGACCAGCTGGCGCTGTGTATCCGAGACCGGGACCTGGAGGATTTCGCCGCAGTCTGCGCCCGGATCGCCAGCATCGCCGATATGCTGGAGGAAGCCAATGTTCCCTACTGGTGGAATCTACTGTAATGTCCCCCGGGCAAGCTGCAGGATCCCCCGGGCCAGAGCGTTGGCCGCCAGGATCGCCTCTTCGTGGGTATCTCCGGAGGCGCCAACCTCCACCAGCAGGCTGCCGGGGGTCATATCCATATTAAACCGCTCCTGCCGCAGGTACACCGGCCGGGTAACCCCGGGATGATTCCGCTCCAGTTGGGCTGTCAGCTTCAGCGCCAGGGCCAGATTGGTTCGCCAGTTGGGATGGGTGTTCCCGGAAGCGTCGGTGCCGATGACCACCATGACCTGGGCAGAGGACTGCCCGCCCACAGTGGCGGAGGTGCTGAGCTGATAGCCATTTTCCCCCGCCCCGGCATCCCGGTGGATATCCAACACCATGCGGATGGTGGGGTATTCCTCCAGATATTCCGCAATAGACTTCCGGGCGTTGATGTAGGCATAATTAAAATCCGGATAGTCGTGGTAGCTCCGGTCGTGGATCACTCGGATGCCTCCCTCTTCCAGAACCCTGGCTACCTCATCGCCGATGGACACCATATTGTAGCGGTCATCCAGAGTACGGTAGTCACTGGATTCTTCATAGGCAGTGCCTGCCGTAGGAGTATAGGCCTCCGTGGCATGGGTGTGGACAATGAGCACTGCCGGCTGGCCGTCGGTTAAATCCCAGGATAGGCTCGACGCCATCAGGCTGCCCAGATCCGGCCGGTAATCACAGCCGTAGATCAGGTCCATATTCTTGGCGTCATCGGCAGAAAACACCGGCAGCGCCGGCTCCTGATTTGTCGGCTCCGTAGCTTCCGGCTCTACAATCTGGGGCGGCTGGGTAGCTGCCGGCGTTTCCTGCCGCCCCGGAAAGCGCACCACCCGCCCGGTTTGCAAAAAAACTGCCAGGGACAGCATTTCCGGATTTAGAAAGCTATCTCTGGCAGACGTAAATACAACGGTGAACAGCTTGAGAAAAATCGCCAGGGCGATGACCGCCGCGCCGATTTTCAGTGCTTTATATTGTTGATCCATAGCTTCCTCCCGAAAAATTGTCGAAAAACTTCCTAACTGTCGAAATTTGACGGCAGAAAAAATCGGTCAGGGGCGCTTCCACTTAGGGCGGCTGCGAAGCTCGACCCGCAAATTTTGGAAAAATTCCTGCATCAGGGCAGCAGCTTCCTCCTCCAAAACGCCCTTCTCCACCTGGGGGCGGTGGTTAAAATCCATGGAAAACAGATCGCACACAGAGCCGCAGGCGCCGTACTTACCATCCGATGCGCCGAAGACCACCCGGGGAATCCGGGCGTTGATAATGGCGCCGGCGCACATGGGGCAGGGCTCCAGGGTCACATACAGGGTACACTCCCAAAGCCGCCAGCCACCTAATGTCCTGCAGGCCTCATCGATGGCCTGGATCTCCGCGTGACCCAGGGCAGTTTTTTCCGTTTCCCGGTGGTTGCGGCCTCTGCCTACGACCTGCCCCTTGCAGACGATAACGCAGCCCACAGGCACTTCACCCTCCGCGGCGGCTTCTCTGGCCAGGGCCAAAGCTTCCTCCATAAATTGCCGATCTTCCACGAAAATCCCTCCTTTTGGGTACATCATACCCCAAAGCAAGTCCCTTCGTCAAGCCTCCAGCAGCACCGCCGTCAACAGCACCGCCAGTTCCTGTCGGGAAAAGGGGCGGCCATCCCGCTTTTCCAGCCGCTGATCCGCGGCCTGCAGGGTGTCCATCACAGCCTTTTCCGCCCGAAGACCATCTGTCTCCGAGGAAGTCTTTCCCGTCAGAAGATAATCCGTGGACACGCCGAAGGTCTCCGCCATAGCCACCAGCAGTTCTCCCGCCGGCTCCCGCCGTCCCTGTTCATACATTCCGATGGCGCTGGCGCTGACCTGCAGCCGCCGGGCAAGCTCTGCCTGACTCCAACCGGCGCTGCGGCGCAAAGCCGCCAATCTGGCTCCCAGCATAACATCTCCCCCTCTCTTTTGGATGGGACAAGTATACCACACCTCCCTGGCAGAATTGGCAGAATTATGGGCCTACACATTTCGACGGACATCACACATTTTGTGTAGTACAATGTGAAAACTGGAAATAGCAAGGAAATTACAGAGAAAATTTACAGAGAAATCGACAAAATATATACATATACCAACTACACAGGAGAGGATGATACCTATGGAACCAAAGATCGAGCCTACGCTCTACATAGATATCCAGGCGGCCAAGCCGGCTTGCCTTTGCAGCCGGTGCGGCGGCGCGGTGTACTGGCCCGGACTGTACTGTCTGCGGTGTCAGGTTAGCGGCCATGACACTGCTTGAAATGAGCAAGGATTACCAAGCAGCGGCAGTGCCCCTGCGCAATCGGCTCAGAGAACTTCGCCAGGCCCTCCGGGAAACCGACGACCCTGAGGAAATCTGGCACTTAAAACGGCGCATCGCGGAGCTGACCCCCATGCTGACCCAGATGAATGAGTTGGCAGAGCTTACCGCCCATTACTATGAAAGGGGGTACTACCGCAGTGAGAAATATACTCTTTGAGGGCTACGAGGGTCTGCGGCTGCCCCGGCAGGTGCAGCTGAAGCGGATCCGCCGGGTCATAGAAGCAGAACTGACCCCCTGCCAGAAGCAGATCCTGATCGCCTACTATTTCCAGCAGCGCACCATTCCGGATATTGCCAGGGAGCGGCAGGTGAACAAAAGCACCGTCTGCCGCACCCTCCACCGGGCAGAGCAGCGGCTTCGCCGGTGCCTGAAATACTAAACCCAACTGGGAGCGGCAGATCGCCGCTCCCACTTTACTTTTCCGGGAAAATCTGCTATTGTAAGGTATACGAACCACAGAATCGAGGATGCGTTATATGGAAAACTACCTTCAGCTCCACATGGAAAAGCAGCAGATCGACGCCATTTCCAATCTGGGGCTTGCCCATATCGGTGACGGCGTGTATGAGCTTCTCTGCCGGTCTTATCTCTGCGTCAAAGGCGGCCAGACCGTCAAGCGGCTGCATAAGGAGTCTGTGGAGCTGGTGAAAGCCCCCACCCAGGCCAAGTTTGCCGACAAGCTGCTGCCCCACCTGACCGAAGAGGAAGCCGCCTACTACCGCCGGGGCAAAAACGCCCATTCCCACGCCGCACCCAAATCCGCCACCCCTCAGGAGTACGCCAAAGCCACCGGCCTGGAGACCCTCTTTGGCGCTCTGTACCTGGCGGGAAAAACTGAACGACTGAATGAACTGTTCCATATTCTTATGGAGCCGTAAACTGCTCCAAAATCGCATTATAATCGGAGGCCAACATGGCATTTGACGCGTTTTATATGACCTGCGTGCTGGAGGAAATCCGGGCTTTGCAGGATATGCGGATCGAAAAGATCCACCAGCCCAGCCGGGATACGGTGCTGCTGCACCTGAAGCACCGGGAAGGCAGAGCCAAGCTGCTTTTTGCAGCCAATCCCACCGCCCCCCGGCTGCACCTGACCACCGCTTCCCCGGAAAATCCTCCGGAGCCTCCCATGTTCTGTATGCTGCTGCGCAAGCACCTCTCCGGCGCCAGATTGGTAAGCGTTTCTCAGCTTCCCATGGAGCGCTGCGCCATGTTCACCTTTGACTGCATCGACGAAATGGGCGACCGGGTGCAAAAGCAGCTTGTGGCGGAGCTGATGGGTCGCACCTGCAATCTGTACCTGCTGTCCCCGGATGGTCGGATCATCGACTGTCTGCGGCGCATTGGCCTGGACGAAACCACCCGCCGGGCAGCTCTGCCGGGACTGAATTATCAACTCCCCGAACCGGTGACAAAGCAGAACCCCTCCGCCCTTGTTGCAAAGGATTATGTAAACCTCCTGTCCGCCCCGGGCGCCGATATTCTGGCTGACCGGCTCATGGACAACTTGGGCGGCTTATCTCCCCTGATCTGCCGGGAGGCAGCGCTTTTTGCCGCCGGGGACTGCGACGCCCGGGTGGAAAACGCGGATATTCCTGCCCTGGCGGAAAAGCTGAACCTGTTTTTCACCGAGCATCTGCGCCATCCGACGCCCTGCTTCTGCGCCCAGGCCGACGGCACTCCCAAGCAGTTTGCCTTCTGCCCCATCCGGCAGTATGGGGACTACCGGCAGGCCGAGGGCTTCTCCGCTTTGCTGGATATGTACTACACCGTCCGTGACCGTCGGGATGCCCTGCGGCAAAAGGGTCAGCACCTGCGGAAAACCGTCCAAAATCTCTGCGGCCGCATCCGCCGGAAAATGGCCATCCAGGAAAAGGAGCTGGCAGAAACCTTTGACCGGGAACGGCTTCGCCAGCTGGGGGATATCGTCACCGCCAATATCCACCGCATTCAAAAAGGACAAACCATTTTGGAAGCGGAGGATTTTTACGACGAGGAAATGAAGCTCATTCAGATCCCCATTTCCAACATTCTCTCCCCCCAACAAAACGCGGCGAAATTCTACAAGGACTATACCCGGATGAAAAACGCCGAAAAAGAGTTGACCCGGCAGCTGGAGCTGGGCGAGCAGGAGCTTAGCTACCTCCTCAGCGTGCTGGACGAGCTGAACCGGGCAGACAGCGACCAGGCGCTCGACGAGATTCGCCAGGAGCTGCAGCAGGGCGGCTATGTAAAGGCCGACGCCGCCAAAAAGCGGATCAAGCAAAGTAAGCTGCCCCCCATGCGGTTCGAATCCACCGACGGTGTTCCCATTTATGTAGGACGGAACAACCGCCAAAACGACGAGCTGACTTTTAAGTTAGCGCGGAAGGACGATCTGTGGCTCCATGCCCAGAAAGTCCACGGCAGCCATGTCATCATCGCCTGCGGCGGCAGACCCGTTCCGGATGACACCGTTACCCAGGCGGCGCAGCTGGCAGCCTACTACGCCGAAGCCACCGGAGGACAGAATGTACCTGTGGATGTGACCCCTGTCAAGCAGGTGAAAAAGCCCGCAAACAGCAAGCCCGGCATGGTGATTTACCACACCTATCGCACCGTCATCGTCAATCCCTACCCGGATATCGTGGTAGACGAGCTAAACGCAGAGAAGAAAGACGAACTATAAAAAACGCTGGCAATTGCCAGCGTTTTTTATAGTTCATTTCCGCCACTGGCGGCAGGTTGCCGCCAACAAAGCCTTCTCCTTGAGGAGAAGGTGGCCGAGCAAAGCGAGGTCGGATGTGGTGGCGTCGCAAAGCGACATTTTCGAATACACGGCTGCTATCGCAGCCTACACCACATCAGTCAGCTTCGCTGACAGCTTCTCCTCAAGGAGAAGCCTTGACCGCGCAACTACCGACGGTTATGCGCCCGGGATTTCTCCAAACACAGTCTCGCCAAGACCAAAATCCGTAAACAGCAGGTTGATATCCACATTCCCCCGGATGCCGGGAATGCTGCCGACATCGGTATACTGCCATACATCCACCCGGCAGGGAAACGGCGTTTCCATATCGTACTTTGCCAGCCACCAGGCATATTCCGTCAAGGCTTCCAGCTCCAGCAGTTCCTGGCTCTGGTAAATATTGAAGTAGATCATGGCCTTATACCCGGCATTCTCCACTGCCCGGCAGAAAGCCAATGTACATTCTGTCAGCGTTTCTCTGTCCACCTGCCCCGTCCGGGCTTCGTCACTGACATATTCCCAGTCAAAAACCAGGGGGAGATCCAGCTCCGTACCTGCCAAAATTTCCAGGGCATAGGCCGCCTCGGCCTCTGCCTCCTCTACGCTGATGGCCTGGGAGAAGAAATATGCTCCCACCGGAATACCGGCGGCGCTGGCTCCCTCCAAATTTTTCCGGGCATAGGCATCCTCTTTCAGGCTTCCGTCCGCATAGCCCCGATAGCCCAGCCGGACAAAGGCGAATTTCACACCGCTTGCCGCCACCTCCGGCCAATCCACATCTCCCTGGTACGCGGAAACATCGATACCGGGCACAGTTTTTCCGTTGACGCAGTGCAGGAAATTTCCGGCGGACACAAAATCCTCCGGCGCGTAGGGGCTGGAGGGCACAGTGGGATCAGGCTCGGTGACAATCGGCGCTTCCGGCACAGGGCTGACCATACAACCCGTCAGCAACACCGCCAACACCAGGCACAAACCAAACCATTTTTTCATATTGCGCCCTCCTTTCTCCTTTTTTGTCATTATATCATAAATCCCGTCCCTTGCCAAGGTTGAAAAAAGCGGCAATTGTGGTATACTGATTGCATAAGGAAGTGAAAACCATGATCGAATTCAAACGACTTTGCCCCGAACACCGGGAGCAGTACCTCCAGCTCCTGTCCCAGGACGAGGAGCGGGGCTGTGAATACGCCTTTGCCAATATCAACATCTGGGGACGCCAGCGGTGCGCCTTTCTCCACGACCGCATCATCCTCTTTTCCCAGTATGACCGGGTCAGTCTGTACCCATTTCCCATCGGCAGCGGCGACCTGAAAGCCGCTCTGGACGCCATTATTGCTGATGCCGCCAAGCGGGGCATCCCCTGCCGCATCGCCTCCATGACCCAGGCAGAATGTCAGGCAGTGGAAACCTTGTACCCCGGCAAATTCCAGTTCCACACCGATCGGGATCACTACGACTACGTTTACGCCATCAGCGATCTTTCTCAGCTTGCCGGCAAACGCTACCAAAGCAAGCGAAATTTCGCCAACCGCTTCGCCGCCGCCCACCCGGACTGCCAGGTGCTTCCCATTGACGATACCACCCAACCTGCAGTGCAAAGCATGCTGGAGCAGTGGTTTGCGGATCGGGAGAAAATCGATCCCGACGGTGATTTCCTCCTGGAAAAGGTTGCCTTAAACCGCGCCTTTGCCCACCGGGAGGACCTGGGGCTGGAGGGCTTGGCCGTGCTGGTGGACGGCCAGTGCGTTGCCATGACCATGGGCAGTCCCTTGACGCAGAACACCTTCGATATCCATTTTGAAAAAGCCCTGGATGGCTACGACGGCGCCTACGCCTTTATCAACCGCAGCTTTGCCCGGTACTTGCAGGAAAAATATCCGAATCTGGAGTTTTTGAACCGGGAGGACGACATGGGCATCTCCGGGCTGCGAAAGGCCAAGATGAGCTACCACCCCCACCACCTTGTGGAAAAACACTGGGCCCGGCTTTGGGAGGACGAACATGACGATTGATTATCCCAAGGCGGAACAAAAAGCCGCCCTGCGGCAGCTGTTTCAGGCAGCTTTCGGCGATTCCGAAACTTTTCTGGATCGTTTTTTTGCCACCGGCTTCCACCCCCGTCGCTGCCGCTGTATCACCGTTGACGGCCACCTCGCCGCCGCCCTTTATTGGTTCGACTGCGATTTTGCCGAGGGCAAAATCGCCTATCTCTACGCCGTGGCCACCGATAAATCCCACCGGGGCAAGGGCCTTTGCAACCGCCTTATGGCAGACACCCACGATTTGCTGAAGGCCCTGGGCTACGCCGGGGCGATTTTGGTGCCGGGCAGTGAATCTCTGTTCCGATTTTACGCCAAAATGGGCTATGAGACCATCTCCTGCGCCCGGTCTTTTACCTGCGACGTTGGAGAATCACCGCTGCCCATGCGCCAAATTTCGGCAGCCGAATACGCCTTTCTTCGCCGGCAGCTTCTGCCCCAAAACGGGGTGCTTCAGGAGGGGGAAAGCCTCCGGTTTCTGGAAAGCTGCTGGCAGCTTTACGCCGGGGACGGCTGGTGCATGGCCGCCACCACCGACGGCGATAAACTCTACGCCATGGAGCTTTTGGGCAGTGCCGCCGCACCGGGAATCGTAGCTTCTATGGACTGCAAATCAGGCCACTTCCGTACCCCGGGAGGCGACCCCTTCGCCATGTATTTCCCCTTGTGCCGGAAGGCTGTTCCCGGCTACTTTGGCCTGGCCTTCGACTGATTTTTAGCAAAGTTCACAGCCGGAAGCCCTATATATTGTATAGAATCCGTCTTTTCTATGAATTGACGGATTCTTATCTTTCGTGTTATAATGAACCGGTAATCGATACTCACCCTTATAACTGACGGATCAGTGGAGTACCACGTGGAGTAAGGGCGTCGAAATTGCCGACCGTCTGGGCACACTTAACCGTACTTTACGGGTTGAGTGCGCCCTTTTTTCGTTGGAGGTAATGATATGAAAAAAGTAGCCATCATCATGGGCAGCGACAGCGATCTGCCCGTCGTGCAGAAAGCTGCCGACACCCTGAAGTCCTTCGGCGTACCCTGCGAAATGCACGTCTATTCCGCCCACCGCACCCCGGTGCAGGCCCGGGACTTCTCCGTAAATGCCCGCAATAACGGCTTCGGCGTCATCATCGCCGCGGCGGGTATGGCTGCACATTTGGCAGGCGCCCTGGCCGCCAATACCACCCTGCCCGTCATCGGTATCCCCATGAAATCCACAACCTTCACCAACGGCATTGATGCCCTTCTGTCCACTGTGCAGATGCCCTCCGGAATTCCCGTGGCCACTGTTGCGGTAGATGGGGCTGTCAATGCCGCTTTGCTTGCTGTGCAGATCCTGGCGGTCACCGATGCTGAACTGGCAGCCAAGCTGGACGCCAAGCGCTTAAGCGACGCGGAAAAAGTCCTCTCCAAGGACGCCGCCTTGCAATAACAGAAACCTTGCCTCCCCCAAAGAAGGGAACAAGGCGGACGGCCAATGGCCGCCCCTACATCCCACCTACGACAGAGTCCGTAGGGGCGAGCATCGCTCGTCCGCCAAAAAGCATCTCCTCAAGAAGCCTTATTTATCCAACCACAAAACAACCCTTACACACAAACTTTCAGAAAGAGGTAATTAACTATGGAAAATCTGACCCTTCTCTACACCGGCAAAACCAAGAATGTTTACGCCCTGCCCAATGGCAACTGCCTGCTGAAGTTCAAGGACGACTGCACCGGCAAGGACGGCGTGTTTGATCCCGGCGAAAACGCCGTTGGCCTGACCATCGAGGGCGTGGGTGATGTGAATCTGCGAATGAGCATCTATTTCTTCGAGAAGATCAACGCCGCCGGCATCCGTACCCACTATGTGTCTGCCAACCTGGACGATACCACCATGGAAGTCAAGAGTGCCAAGGTCTTCGGCAAGGGTCTGGAAGTCATCTGCCGTTACAAGGCTGTGGGTTCTTTCTTCCGCCGTTACAGCGACTACTGCACCCTGGGTCAGGATCTGCCTGCCTATGTGGAAACCACCTTCAAAAACGACGAAAAGGGCGATCCCCTGGTCACCAAGGACGGTCTGGTGGATCTGGGCGTTATGACTGCTCAGCAGTACGACGACCTGAAGGACATGACCCAGAAGATCACCAAAATCGTTGCCGACGATCTGAAGGCCAAGGGTCTGGAGCTGTACGACATCAAGTTCGAGTTCGGCTACGACGCCGAGGGCAATGTGATGCTCATCGACGAGATTGCCTCCGGCAATATGCGTGTCTACAAGGACGGCGAGTACATCGACCCCATGACCCTGAACACGCTGTTCTTCGCCTGATACGCCAACAATATGTCATTGCGGGCCCGTAGGGGAGGCGTTTCGCCTCCCGTGGAACGGGAAACCCGTCCCCTGCCAGCCCCCTCGCGATGACCGCATTCTTTTAGCAAAAGGAGATACCCCATGGGCGGATTTTTTGGAATCGCATCCCGGCAGGACTGCATGATGGATGTGTTTTTCGGAGTGGACTACCACTCCCACCTGGGCGCGCGCCGGGGCGGCATGGCCGCTTACGATGCCCAGATCGGACTGCAGCGGAAAATTCACAACATTGAAAATTCCCCTTTCCGAACCAAATTCGAGCATATTTTTAACGAAATGACCGGTACTTCCGTCATCGGCTGCATTTCTGACACCGACCCCCAGCCCATGCTGATCCGCTCCCGGCTGGGCAGCTACGCTATCTGCACCACCGGCATCGTCAACAATGCCGACGCGCTCATTGACCGCTACCTGGAATCCTGCCATGGCCATTTCGATGCCATGACCGGCGGCCGGGTGAATTCCACCGAGCTGGTGGCAGCCCTCATTGACCAGAAAGGCAGCTTTGTGGAGGGCATCCGCTTTGCCCAGAGCGCCATCGAAGGCACTGCCAACATCCTCATTTTGAAGGACGACGGCCATATCATCGCCGCCCGTGACCGGCTGGGCCGAATCCCCGTCCAAATCGGCAAAAACGAGGAGGGCTACTGCGTCAGCTTTGAGGAATTTGCTTTCACCAAGCTGGGCTACGATAAGGTTTGCGAGTTAGGACCCGGTGAGATCGTGGAACTGACGCCGGAGACCATGACGCAGCTCTGCCCTCCCGGCGAAGAAATGCGGATGTGCGCCTTCCTGTGGAGCTACTACGGCTACCCCACCTCCACCTACGAGGGCGTGAATGTGGAAGCCATGCGCTACCGCAACGGCGCCGCCATCGCCGAACGGGACATGGAGCAGGGACGGAGCATGGATATTGACTATGTGGGCGGCGTTCCCGATTCCGGCACCCCCCACGCCATAGGCTATGCCAACCGCACCGGCAAAGCCTTCGCCCGGGCATTTATCAAGTATACCCCCACCTGGAACCGCTCCTTTACCCCGGCAAAACAGTCGGACCGGAACAAGATCGCGAAAATGAAGCAGATTCCCGTCCATGAGCTGATCCAGGATAAAAATCTGCTGTTTGTGGACGATTCTATCGTCCGGGGTACCCAGCTGAAGGAAACGGTGGAATTCCTCTATGAAAACGGCGCAAAATCCGTCCACATGCGTTCCGCCTGTCCCCCCATTATGTACGGCTGTAAATACCTGAACTTCTCCCGTTCCACCGGCGATATGGAGCTGATCTCCCGCCGGGTCATTGTAGAGCTGGAGGGTGAGGAAGGTCTGAAGCATATCGACGAATACGCCGACGGCAACACCGCCAGAGGCAAGGCCATGCGCCAGGCTATCTGCGACAAATTTAAGTTTGCCTCCCTGGGCTTCCAGACCATTGAGGGCGTCGTGGGCGCCATCGGCATCGACAAGTGCAAGCTGTGCACCTACTGCTGGGACGGTAAGGAATAAGCACCATTAACACGCCTGTGCAGCGCTTCCCCCGGGGGAAGGCTTTTGCGGACGAGCAACACTCGCCCCTGCAACCACGATCGTTAGAACTCGTAGGGGCGATTCACCAAGCGCCCGCCTGTTGCAGCCGAAGGCTGCCTTGGCTCTCCCTTTGGGGAGCTGGCACAGGCTGGTTATCTACCAGCCTGTGACTGAGGGGGTTTTCACTCCCTCGAGGGAAGGTATATTGGCCTGATCATAAATTACATTAAAAACTTCTGATAAGGAGCTTTCTCATGGATCATAAAAACTCCCAATCTGCCAGCTATGCCGCTGCCGGCGTGGATATCACCGCCGGTTACAAGGCCGTGGAGCTGATGAAAAAGCACGTTGCCCGAACCCGCAACGAAGGCTGCCTGGATGATGTAGGCGGCTTCGGCGGCTGCTTCGGTCTGCCCATCGCCGGCATGGAGGAGCCCGTTCTGGTTTCCGGTACCGACGGCTGCGGCACCAAGGTGAAAATGGCTATCCTCATGGACAAGCACGATACCATCGGCATCGATGCTGTGGCCATGTGCGTCAACGACATCATCTGCGTCGGCGCCAAGCCTCTGTTCTTCCTGGATTACATCGCCTGCGGCAAGAATATCCCCGAGAAGATCGCCGCCATCGTTTCCGGCGTGGCCGAGGGCTGTGTCCAGTCCGGCGCGGCGCTGATCGGCGGTGAAACCGCGGAGCATCCCGGCATGATGCCTGTGGAGGACTATGACCTGGCAGGCTTCGCCGTTGGCATTGTGGATAAGAAGAAAATTCTGGACAACAGCCGCATGGCCGCCGGTGATGTGGTCATTGCCCTGGCCTCCTCCGGCATCCACAGTAACGGCTTCTCCCTGTGCCGCAAGGTGTTTGACATCGATAACAATAACCCCGCCCTCTACGAGCCCTGCGAAAAGCTGGGAGGCGCCACCATCGCCGAGACCCTGCTTGAGCCCACCCGGATCTATGTAAAATCCATTCTGGCTCTGCTGGAAAAGGTGGATGTGAAGGGCATTTCCCACATCACCGGCGGCGGTTTCTACGAAAACATCCCCCGCTCCATTCCCGATGGCCTGTGTGCCAAGATCGACAAGCGCGCTGTGAAGGTCCTGCCCATTTTCGACCTCATCGCCCAGTGGGGCAACATCCCCGAACGGGATATGTTCAACACCTATAACATGGGCGTTGGCATGAGCGTGGTGGTTCCCGCCGAGCAGGTGGAAACCGCTCTGGAGATCCTGAAGGCTCACGGCGAAAACGCCTATGTCATCGGCTCCATCATCGAAAACGAAGAAAAGGTGATCCTGGAATGAAAAAACGGATCGCGGTTCTGGTGTCCGGCGGCGGCACCAACCTCCAGGCTCTCATCGACGCCCAGGGAAGCACCCTCAACAGCGGTGAAATCGTCCTGGTGATCACCAATGTGGCCGGTGCTTACGCCCTGGAGCGGGCCAAAAAAGCCGGCATCGCCACGGAAACGGTGCTGAAAAAGGAACTGGGCAGCCAAGCCGCCTTTGAGGAAAAGCTGGTTGAAATTCTGGAAACCCACGGAATCGACATCATCATCCTGGCGGGCTTTATGACTATCCTTACGGAGAATTTCACTTCCCGGTATCCCAAGCGGATCTTAAATGTCCACCCCAGCCTGATCCCCAGCTTCTGCGGCGAGGGCTTTTACGGACTTCGGGTGCATCAGGCCGCCCTGGATTACGGCGTAAAAGTCACCGGCGCGACGGTGCACTTTGTCAACGAATTGTGCGACGGCGGTGAGATCATCGCCCAAAAGGCTGTGCCTGTGCTGCCCGGGGATACTCCGGAAATTCTGCAGCGCAGAGTCATGGAGCAGGCCGAGTGGATCCTGCTGCCCCAGGCAGCGGAAACGGTTTGCGCAAGTTTAGGAGGAAAGTAATATGAACGTTTACGAAATCAAATCCATGGAACAGCGTCTGACCGGTAACACCTACCCCGGCCGGGGCATTGTCCTGGGCGTAACCCCCGACGGAAAGCAGTCCGTGGCTGCCTATTTCATCATGGGTCGCTCCGTCAACTCCCGGAACCGGGTGTTCTGCCTGGAGCCGGACGGCATCCGCACCGAAGCCCACGATCCTGCCCTGATGAAAGACCCTCACCTTATCATCTATCACCCCGTCCGGGAATCCGGCTGCGGCCTCATCGTCACCAACGGCGATCAGACGGACACCATCTGGGAATTTTTGTCAAGAGGCGAAAGCTGGGAAGCTGCCCTCCGTACCCGTCAGTTTGAGGACGACGGCCCCAACTGGACACCCCGCATTTCCGGTCTGCAAGCCTGCGACGGCAGCTACAAGATGTCCATCCTGAAGGCCGCCGACCCCGAGGGCAACGCCTGCGCCCGGTTCTTCTGGGAATATCCCGCCACTGCCGGCCTGGGTCATTTCCTGCACACCTATGTCTGCGACGGAAACCCTGTGATCCCCACTTTTCAGGGTGAGCCCGAGCGGGTCAGCATCCCGGCGGATATCGATGCTTTCACCCGGGAGCTCTGGGAAAACCTGGACGAAAATAACAAAATCTCCCTGTTTGTTCGCTACACCGACCTGAAAACCGGCGAAAAACAGCAGAGAATGATCAATAAGCATTCCTAAAACACCACAATTCTGTGGAAAAAGACACGGACGACCAATGGTCGCCCCTACATATAGCCCCACCGTCGCAAGAACTCGTAGGGGCGAGCATCGCTCGTCCGCAAAACCTCATACAACATCACCCGGAGGAATATCATGAAAAACTTTGAACTGAAATACGGCTGCAATCCCAATCAGAAGCCGGCTTCCATCTACATGAAAAACGGCAGCGACCTGCCCATTACCATCCTGAACGGCCGCCCCGGCTACATCAACTTCATGGACGCTCTGAACTCCTGGCAGCTGGTCAAGGAGCTGAAGGAGGCCACCGGTCTGGCCGCCGCCGCGTCCTTTAAGCATGTTTCCCCCGCCGGCGCTGCCCTGGGCCTGAAGCTGAGCGAGAGCCTGAAAAAGGCCTGCTTCGTGGAGGATATTGAGGGTCTGGACGAAAGCCCCCTGGCCTGCGCCTATGTCCGCGCCCGGGGCACTGACCGTCTCTGCTCCTTCGGTGACTGGGTGGCGCTCAGCGAAACTTGCGATGTGACCACCGCCAAGCTGCTGGCCCGTGAGGTTTCCGACGGCGTTATCGCTCCCGGCTACGAGCCCGAGGCTCTGGAAATCCTGAAGACCAAGCGCAAGGGCGGCTACAATGTGGTACAGATCGACGAGAACTACATCCCCGAAACCCAGGAGACCAAGGATGTCTTCGGCATTACCTTCGAGCAGGGCCGCAACAATTTCAAAATCGGCAATCATCTGCTGGAAAATGTAGTCACCGCCAATAAGGCGCTGCCCGAGGATGCCAAGCGGGACCTCATCGTGGCCCTCATTACCCTGAAATACACCCAGTCCAACTCCGTTTGCTATGCCATGAACGGCCAGGCCATCGGTGTGGGCGCAGGTCAGCAGTCCCGGATTCACTGCACCCGCCTTGCCGGCACCAAGGCCGACACCTGGCTCCTGCGGCAGCATCCTAAGACCCTGGCGCTGCCCTTCCTGGAGACCATGGGACGCCCCGAGCGGGACAATGTCATTGACAGCTACATCAACGGCAACGAAGAGGATGTCTGTGCCGAAGGTATCTGGCAGAACTACTTCACCAGCCGTCCCGAGCCCCTGACTTTCGACGAAAAGAAGGCCTGGTGCGGCAGCTTTACCAATGTTTCCCTGGCCTCCGACGCCTTCTTCCCCTTTGCCGATAACATCAAGCGTGCTTTTGCCTCCGGTGTTCGCTTCATCGCTCAGCCCGGCGGCTCCATCCGGGATGACCTGGTCATCGCCGAGTGCGATAAGAACGGTATCGCCATGGCCTTCACCGGCATGCGCTTGTTCCACCATTAATCCAAACGCCTTGCCTCCCTCTTTGGGGGAGGTGGCACAAAGCGGTTTGTAAAACCCGCTTTATGACGGAGGGTATTCAATCACCAAACGCTCCCAGTCACCGCCTTTCGGCGGCGACAGCCCCCTCAGCGAGGGGGCCAAGATGGATAATCAACCCCCACTACAGGAGGAAACCATGAAACTGCTTGTGATTGGCGGTGGCGGCCGTGAGCACGCCATCATCAAAAGTCTGAAAAAGAACCCCCAGGTGGAGACCATCTACGCCCTGCCGGGCAACGGCGGCATCGCCGCGGACGCCATCTGCGTCAGCATTTCCGCCACCGACCTGGACGGCATCGTGAATTTCGCCAGGGAAAACGCCATTGACTATGCCGTGGTAGCCCCGGATGATCCCCTGGTGCTGGGCTGTGTGGATCGGCTCAGCGAGATCGGTATCCCTTGCTTCGGCCCTAAGGCCAATGCCGCCATCATCGAGGGCAGCAAGGCCTTTGCCAAGGATCTGATGAAGAAATACGGCATCCCCACCGCCGCCTACGAGATCTTCACCGACCTTAACAAAGCCCTTTCCTATCTGGAAACCGCACCCATCCCCACCGTCATCAAGGCCGACGGCCTGGCGCTGGGTAAGGGCGTCATCATCGCCGCCACCCGGGAGGAAGCCAAAGAAGCCGTCACCGATATGATGGCCAATGCCAAATTCGGCAAGTCCGGCTCCACGGTGGTCATTGAGGAATTTCTCACCGGCCCGGAGGTCAGCGTTCTGGCCTTCACCGACGGCAAGACCGTCAAGCCCATGGTGTCCTCCATGGATCACAAGCGTGCCGGGGACAACGACACCGGCCTGAACACCGGCGGCATGGGCACTATCGCCCCCAATCCCTACTATACCAGCCAGATCGCTGACATCTGCATGGAAACGATCTTCCTGCCCACCATCGCCGCCATGAACGCCGAGGGCAGAACCTTCCGGGGCTGCCTGTACTTCGGCCTGATGCTGACGCCCAACGGCCCCAAGGTCATTGAATATAACTGCCGCTTCGGCGATCCCGAGACCCAGGTGGTGCTGCCTCTGCTGGAAAGCGATCTGCTTACCGTCATGCGGGCCTGCACCGACGGTACCCTGGCAGAAACGGAAGTGACCTTTGCGGATAAGCATGCCTGCTGCGTCATCACCGCCTCCGCAGGCTACCCAGAAAGCTACGAAAAGGGCTTTGCCATCACCTTTACCCCCGAAGCCCAGGCCGCTACCTTCGTGGCCGGCGCCAAGTTGGAGGGGGATAAGCTGGTGACCTCCGGCGGCCGTGTCACCGGCACCACCGCCATCGCCGACACTCTGGAGGCCGCAATCGCGGAAAGCTACCGTCTTGCCGACGGCGTGGTATTCCAAAAGGCCTACCGCCGCAGCGACATTGGCCGGCGCGCCCTGCAAGCCGGTAAATAATTGTATCAAACGGAGGGCGAAGCCCGAGCCTCCCCTGTGCAAGGGGGAGGTGGGTAAAATCAAAGATTTTACTCGGAGGGGTTGTAAAGAGACAATCCCCCACCGCTTCGCGGAGCCCCCTTTCCACAAGGGGGCCTTCAAGGTATGACAAATACTACAACCCCAACCCAGATAACTAGGAGGTACACCCCATGGTTTATCGCGTATATGTTGAGAAGAAGCCCGGCCAGAGAGTCGATGCCGACAGTCTGCTGAAAGAGATCCGGGAATTTCTCCGGATCAGCGGTCTGAAAAGCATCCGCATCCTCAACCGCTACGATGTGGAAAAGATCGACGAAGATCTGTTCCGCTATGCCGTCGGCACCGTCTTTTCCGAGCCCCAGGTGGATACTGTCAGCTATGACGTCCCCATGGGCCAGATCGTCTTTGCGGTAGAGCCCCTGCCCGGTCAGTTTGACCAGCGGGCGGATTCCGCGGCGCAGTGCATCCAGATTCTCTCCCAGGGAGACCGTCCCCTGGTGCGCACCGCCAAGGTCTATGTGCTGGAGGGCAGCCTCTCCGATCAGGAGATCGCCGCCATCAAAAAGCATGTCATTAACCCGGTGGAATGCCGGGAGGCCGGCCTTGCCCTGCCGGAAACTCTGGAGCTGTCCGTCAACATCCCCGAAAGCGTAGCCACTGTGGAGGGCTTCCTGGATATGGACAGCGCCGCCCTGGCAGAAATGGTCAAATCCTTGGGCCTTGCCATGGATTTGGACGACATCACCTTCTGCCAGAATTACTTCAAGACAGAAAACCGCAACCCCACCATTACGGAAATCCGCATGATCGACACCTACTGGTCCGATCACTGCCGTCATACCACCTTCCTGACCACCATCGACAGCGTGACTTTTGCTGACCAGGAGCTGCAAAACGCCTACAACGATTACCTGGCCACCAGGGAAGCGCTGGGCCGCACAAAGCCCATCAACCTGATGGACATCGGCACGCTGGCAGGTAAGTATCTCCGGAAAAACGGCTTCCTGGACAAGCTCTACGAGTCCGAGGAGATCAACGCCTGCACCGTGCGGATGACCGTCACCGTGGACGGCGAGGAGCAGCCCTGGCTGCTGCTGTTTAAGAATGAAACCCACAACCATCCCACCGAGATCGAGCCCTTCGGCGGTGCCGCCACCTGCATCGGCGGTGCCATCCGTGATCCCCTGGCCAGCCGGGCTTATGTTTACGCCGCCATGCGTGTCACCGGCGCGGCAGATCCCCTAAAGCCCATTGACCAGACTATGGCCGGCAAGCTGCCCCAGCGAAAGATCGTCACCACCGCTGCCGCAGGCTACTCCTCCTACGGCAACCAGATCGGCCTGGCCACCGGCATGGTAGACGAGCTGTACCACCCTGGCTACGCTGCCAAGCGTATGGAGATCGGCGCTGTCATCGGCGCTGTCCACGAAGATCATTCCAAGCCCGACTTCCCCGCCCCCGGCGATAAGGTCATCCTGCTGGGCGGCCGCACCGGCCGTGACGGCTGCGGCGGTGCCACCGGCTCTTCCAAGAGCCACACCGTGGAATCCCTGGGCACTTGCGGCGCAGAGGTGCAGAAGGGCAACGCCCCTGAGGAGCGGAAGCTCCAGCGCCTGTTCCGCAACGGCGAAGCCGCTGTGATGATCAAGCGCTGCAACGACTTTGGCGCCGGCGGTGTATCCGTCGCCATCGGCGAGCTGGCCGACGGCCTGATCATCGACCTGAACAAAGTTCCCAAGAAGTACGAAGGCCTGGACGGCACAGAGCTGGCCATCTCCGAATCCCAGGAGCGTATGGCCATCGTGGTTGCCGAACAGAATGTTTCCCGGTTCCTGGAACTGGCCGCCGATGAAAATCTGGAAGCCACGGTTGTGGCCACTGTCACCGAAGAGCCCCGCCTGCGGCTGCACTGGAACGGCCAGACCATCTGCGATGTGGCAAGAGAATTCCTCAATTCCAACGGCGCGGAAAAGCACATCACCGTAGATGTCGCCCCTGCCGAAAGCTTCGCTCCCGCCATCACCGGCAGCTTCACCGAAAATATGGAGCGCATCGCCACAGATCTCAACACCTGCTCCAAGCGGGGCTTGTCTGAGCGTTTTGACTCCACCATCGGCGCCGGCACGGTGCTGATGCCCTTCGGCGGCAAGCACCAGCAGACCCCCATCCAGGCTATGGTGCATAAGATCAGCCTGGAGCACGGTCACACCGACGATTGCTCCGCCATGAGCTGGGGCTACAACCCCTTCATCATGGAAAAGAGCCCCTACCACGGCGCTTACTTAGCCGTTGTGGAATCCGTATCCAAGCTGGTGGCCACCGGCGCCAGCTTCGAGGATGTTTACCTGACCTTCCAGGAGTACTTCCTCCGGGTGGGCAAGGATGCCAAGCGCTGGGGTCAGCCCACCGCCGCATTGCTGGGCGCTTTCAAGGCCCAGATGGATCTGAAGATCGCCGCCATCGGCGGTAAGGACTCTATGTCCGGCACCTTTGAGGCTCTGGATGTTCCCCCAACTCTGGTTTCCTTTGCCGTTACCACGGAAAAGGTGGAAAACATCGTTTCCAACGAATTTAAGGCCCCGGGCCACACCCTCTGCCTGGTAAGCCCCGAGTATGACGAAAAGGGCCTGCCCACCGCCGCATCCCTGATGAAGCTCTTCGACTCCGTCACCGCAATGCTGCGCAACGGCAGCGCCGTCAGCGCCTACACTCTGGGCATGGGCGGCGTCGCTGAGGCGGCCATGAAGATGGCCTTCGGCAACGGCATTGGCGTGGAATTTTCTGAGGATGTGACCCTGGACCAGCTCTTTGGCTACGGCTACGGCAGCTTCCTGCTGGAAATGGCAGAGGGTACTGCAGGTACCGTCATCGGCACCACCACCGCCACCCCCGAGCTGACCCTGAAGGACGAAAGCTGGTCGCTGCCCATGCTGCAGAAGCTGTATGAGGACAAGCTGGAAAGCGTCTATTCCTGCAACATTCCCGACGCAATTACCCCCATGGAAACCGTTTCCTCTCCCGCAAAGCCCCGGGTTGCCCCCGCTGTTAAGGCAGCCAAGCCCAAGGTGCTGATCCCCGTGTTCCCCGGCACCAACTGCGAGTACGACTCCGCCAGAGCTGTGGCCGATGCCGGCGCGGAACCTGAGATCTTCGTGGTGAAAAACCTCTCCGCCGATGCCATCGCCCGGAGCGTAGACACCTTCGCCCGGAAGATCGGCGAGAGCCAGGTCATCTTCATCCCCGGCGGCTTCTCCGGTGGCGACGAGCCCGATGGCTCCGGCAAGTTCATCACTGCCTTCTTCCGCAACGCCGCCATCAAGGAGCAGGTAACCAATCTGCTGGAAAGCCGTGACGGCCTGATGCTGGGTATCTGCAACGGCTTCCAGGCGCTGATCAAGCTGGGTCTGGTGCCCTACGGCAAGATCATCGACACCGATGACACCTGCCCCACCCTGACCTTCAACACCATCGGCCGCCACCAGAGCCGCATCGTCCGCACCCGGGTTGCCTCCAATAACTCTCCCTGGCTGGCCAATACCAGCGTAGGCGAGGTGTTCAATGTGGCCATCTCCCACGGCGAGGGTCGGTTCTTCGCCGACGAAGCCCTGGCTCGGAAGCTCATTGAAAACGGTCAAGTGGCTACTCAGTATGTTGACCTGGCCGGCAACGCCACCGCCGATGTCCACTTCAACCCCAACGGCTCTATCTTCGCCATTGAGGGCATCACCTCTCCCGACGGCAGAGTCCTGGGCAAGATGGGTCACAGCGAACGCTGGCAGAAGGGTCTTTACAAGAATGTCCCCGGCGAATATGACATGAAACTGTTTAAATCCGCCGTGGAATACTTCAAATAAGCAACCGGCGCGGTGCTTGAAAGCACCGCGCCTTTTCTTTTGAAATTATAAGGGTCACGACGGACGGCCAATGGCCGCCCCTACGAATTCTATCGAACTGGGCGTAGGGGCGAGCATTGCTCGTCCGCAACCCTTATTCGGAAATTCTTAAAAAATTCACAGAACGCACTGGAACTCTGCTTTCTTCTGTGTTATAATGTGATAGAGTATACCATACAGGAGAAATGCTATGCTGGAACTTCTGGCCCCTGCCGGTTCTATGGAAGCTTTGCGTGCCGCGGTGCAAAATGGCGCCAACGCGGTTTACCTGGGCTCCGGCAGTTTTAACGCCCGTCAGGGCGCAAAAAATTTCACACCCCAGACGCTGACGGAGGCAGTCAAATACTGCCATGTTCGCGGCGTTGCTGTGCATCTGACTTTGAACACCCTGGTTTCCGACCGTGAGACCGGGGATGTTGCCACGCTGATTCGCCAGGCCGCCCTCAGCGGCGTGGATGCCTTTATTGTCCAGGATCTGTCCGTGATCCAGCTTTGTCGCCAGATCGCCCCCCATATTCCCATCCACGGCTCCACCCAGATGAGCATCTGCTCTCTGCCCGGCGTGCTGATGTGCGCCGCCTGGGGCTTGAGCCGGGTGGTGCTGAGCCGGGAGCTGAGCCGGGACGAGATCCACTATATCGCCGTCAATTCCCCCATCGAGATCGAAGTTTTTGCCCACGGCGCTCTGTGCATGGGTTATTCCGGCCAGTGCTACTTATCTTCCGCCATCGGCGGCCGCTCCGGTAACCGTGGCCGCTGCGCCCAGCCCTGCCGCCAGAGCTATGGCTATGGCCGCCTGGAAAACAAGCATCCTCTGAGTTTGAAAGATAACTGCCTGGTGACCTACCTCCAGGAGCTTTCCCGCATGGGCGTGGCCTCCATCAAGCTGGAGGGTCGGATGAAGCGGCCGGAATATGTGGCCGCCGTCACCAAGGTCTACCGTACCGCCCTGGACTCCGGGGAAGTCACCCAGGAGATGATGGAAACCCTGGGTGCCGCCTTTAACCGCCAGGGCTTTACCGATGGCTATTATACCGGCAGAATCGGAACCCGGATGTTCGGCATCCGGGAGGATAAGTACGACAATCCCAAATGGCTTCAGGCCATGCGCCAGAGCTATGAAGCCGCGGAAAACAGCCTTGTGCCCATTGCCTTCCACGCAAAGATCACCGCCCGGGAGACGGAGCTCACCGCCACCGACCCCCAGGGCAGATGCTGCACCGCCCCGGGTCCCCGGGCAGAGCTTGCCCGCACCACCCCGCTGACGGAAGAAGCCCTTGCCGAACGGCTGAAAAAGACCGGCGGCACCCCCTTCCGCTGTGAGGAGGTCACTGCTGAAATTGAGGAAGGCCTGACCCTGTCCGCCGCATCGATCAATGCCCTGCGCCGGGATGCGCTGAATCAGCTTATGGCCCTCCGTGCCCGCCGGGATCGCTCCGAATTGGGCAAAGCCAAGCGGATTCCCACCATCGCCGGCTACAAGGGTCATCCCGGCCTGACGGTGCAGGTCACCGAGCGGGAGCAGATCACCGACAAATTACTGAAAATGAAGCCCCAGGTGCTGTATGTGCCCCTGCACATTCTGGCAGCCGATCCCATTTTCTGCCATGAGCTGTGCCGCCATGTTCCCGTAGCGGCGGCGCTGCCCCGGATCGTCCACGACAGTGAAATGGAGCAGATGAAAGAACAGCTGCGGCTGGTTCGGAAAATGGGCGTCCGGGAAGCCCTGGTAGGCAACCTGGGTCTGATGCTTCCGGTTCGGGAGGTTGGACTGAAGCTCCGGGGCGATTTCGGCCTGAATTTGTATAACTCCGGCTCGGTCAATCTCATGCGGGAGCTGGAAATGAAGAGCGCCACCTTGAGCTTTGAAATGACTCTGCCCCAGATCCGGGATGTGAGCAAGGCTGTGCCCTGCGAAATCTTCGCCTACGGCCGCCTGCCCCTGATGGTTACGGAAAACTGCCTGATCCGCGGTCGCACCGGCAGCTGCACCTGCAATACCGGTACCACCAAGCTTATGGATAAGACCGGTGCGGAATTCCCCATCATCAAAGACGGCGGAAAATGCCGCAGCATTCTGCTCAACGGCAAAAAGCTGAACTGGCTGGATCGGCAGAATGACCTTGCCAAGCTGGGCCTGTGGGCGATCCGGCTGTACTTCACTACAGAAAACGCCAAAGAGGTGGACAATGTGCTGTCTGCCTATATCAACCCTCCGGCTTTTGACCCCGGCGCCTGCACCCGTGGTCTCTACCTCAGAGGCTTGGAGTAAGACTGTCATTCCACGCCCCTCTTGGCTCCCTCTCTGAGGGAGCTGGCAAAATTGACTGTTAAGCCGATTTTGACTGAGGGAGTTCAAATATTGTAAAAAAACTCCCTCTGTCACAGCTAACGCTGTGCCACGGCGGATTGTCAAGCAAGTGCAACACTTTCAGCCAAAACTTCGGCTGGTGTTTTCCAGCCAAGACATTTCCTGGGACGATTATTAATCAGAT
>SVLD01000019.1 GCA_015068125.1 Oscillospiraceae bacterium
GTAAGATGGTGGTAGTTCATACAGATCTCCTTTCGTGGTTTATTGTGTGGTAACTTTATTCTACCAGAGATCTGTATGAACTTCTTCTTTTTTTACAAGTGTTGCACTTGATAGTATAATTCACCTTAAACAGAAAAAGGTCCTGCCAAAGGGCAGGACCTTAACTTTTAAAAGTGTTTGTTTAAGTGTTGTTCGGGTTTGTAGGGGCGGCCATTGGCCGTCCGCGGACGAGCAGTGCTCGCCCCTGCATATTCCTAGATAATGCTTCTGCAGCCGTAATAATGGGCCGCCCAGTAGGTGTTGCTCAGGGAAGAAATAATCACACCCTGGCTGGAAGAAGCGTGGATAAACTGATTATTGCCCACATAGATGCCTACATGGGAAATGCCACTGGTGTAGGTATTGGCAAAAAAAACAAGATCACCTACCTTCAGCTGCTGTTTGGAAATGGAAGCTCCCACAGTCCACTGCTGCTTGGTGGTACGGGGCAAGGAAATGCCGTGGGCCTTGAACACATACTGCACAAGTCCGGAGCAGTCAAAGCCCTTGGGGGAAGTGCCGCCCCAGACGTAGGGAACGCCGATGTATTGCTTGGCGGTGTTCACGATCTTCTGCCCAGTGGGAGAAGCACTTTGGCTGCCGCCGTTCAGAGCGGATGCGCTGGGAGCGACACCGGTGGATTTGCCGCCCCGGAAGAACAGGGGAGATTTCTGGGAATCTCGGTTCTCATAAGGGATCTCCGTCAGATCCAGATAATCACTGCGGATATAGCCGATGCTGTCGCCGTAGATGATCTTGAGCCACTGATTGTTGATACCAATGATGTAGGCCTTGTCACCGGCTTTTGCCTTGGTGATGGCGGCATAGCCCGTAGAGGGGCCGCTGCGAATATTGACGCTGGAGCCGTTGACCCGGCCGTAACCCAGTTCCGCGTTTTCCCGGGTAGTCACATCCAGGTAATCGCTGTGCATATAACCGGTTTGCAGATTGTAGATAACTTTGTACCAGCTGCCGGTCTTTCCCAGCAGGATCACGACTTCATCATTGTAGGCGTAATCCAATGTTGTGGAAGAAGTGGATGGGCTGCTTCGCAGCCGCAGGGATGAAGCATTTACAAATGCGATGCCGGTTTTGATGCTGCCGCCGGCGGCATTTGCCTGGGGTGCTGCCGCGGCGATAAAAAGAAAAAATGCCAGCACAAGGCTGGCAATACGCTTGGTGGTTTTCATACGATGCCCTCCGTCTTACTTGAGAATGATTATTTGCCTGCCAAAGCACGCTCGAGCCATACACAGCCAAAATCCAAAGCGGTGTACAGTCCGTCTTTTTCGCTCTTCTTAACGACCCGGTCACGGCTCTTCGCGGCGGGATCGGTGAGCTGAAGCTGGACAGATACCTTTGTAGCCACGTCCAGATCGCCGACCTTTTTGGTTTCCAGCACCTGGAGCATGACAATGTGAGAATCTGCCATGGATCCGTAGTAGATCAGGTTGTCCTTCCGCATCAGCGGATGGCCCTTGTACATGAGAACTGCATTTTCATCAGCCATTTTGGTTACCTCCTGTTCAGATTGTAATCAAATTGTAACATTTCGTAACCAGACTGTCAACGCGTTCCGGGCAATTACCAGAACTTGGCAGGCTGGTTACAGGAGGGGTTGGATTTTGTAAGACGGAGGGAGTATGAAGTTTTGAATTTGAAAACAAGAGGCTTTTGCCGTGGCAAAAGCCTCTTGGCGGGGATGGCGTTAGGCCAAATAGCACCGAACCAATTCCTGCAGCAGCTCGTCACGATCCAGCTTGCAGATCATGCTGCGTGCGTTATTGTAGTTGGTGATATAGGTGGGATCTTCCGTCAGCAGGTAGCCGACGATCTGGTTAACGGGATTGTAACCCTTTTCCTGCAGAGCGTCGAATACTGTGCGGAGGGTGCGGCGCATATTGTCTTTGTCGTCACAGGGAACGGTGAATTTAATGGTATTTTCCGTCATGATTTCGACCTCCTGATTCTTAATACAGGTATTATATCCCAAAAATGAGCCGCTGTAAAGTGGGGAAAGCAATTATTTTTGGAACAGATGTTTACCGCAGAGTGGCGCCCAGCTTCTCAGACAGGGAAGACAACACCTTGGTGACAACGGCTTCGGAGTCGCTGTCGGTCAGAGTTCGGTCATCGGCTCTCAGCTCCAGGGAGAATGCCAGGCTCTTCTTACCCTCTGGGATACCAACGCCCCGATAGATGTCAAAGAGCTTCACGCCCCGCAGCAGCTTGCCGGCGGATGCGGTGATCACATCCTCGCAGCTGGCAACGGTGACAGCCTCATCGCAGACCAGAGCCAGGTCACGGGTAACGCTGGGGTACTTGGGCAGGGGGGTGTAGGTGGGATCCGGCAGCCGCAGCTCGAAGAGCTTAGTGAAGTTAATTTCAGCGCAGTAGACCTCGCAGTCCAGACCGTAGTTCTTGGCAACCAGGGGATGCACCTGACCCATATAACCCAGATCAATACCATTGATGCTGACCATAGCGCAGCGGCCGGGGTGGTAAGAGGGATTGTCGGAAACCGCGGCATAGCTTGCCTTGGGCAGCCGCAGACCGGTAAAGACGGCTTCCAGCTCGCCCTTCAGGCTGAAGAAGGTTTCACCGGCACCAAAGGTGCCCAGAACCAGCATCTTGGGCTCTTCCGGCAGAACCTGACCGGCAGTGGGCAGATAGATCTTGGCCAGCTCATAGAGCTTGACGGACTTGTTGTGGTAGGCATTGTTCCGGGACAGAATATCCAGCATGGAGGGCAGGGCGATGGTACGCATAATGGAGGTGTCCTCGCCCAGCGGGTTCTGGATCTTCATAGCGTTGCGCAGAGGGCTGTCTGCACCCAGACGGATCTGGTCGAAGATAGCGGGGGATACGAAGGAGTAGGTGATGATCTCATTGTATCCCAGACCGCGGCACAGAGTGCCGGCCTTGTTTTCCGCCAGCATATAGGGGCTGTAACCGCCCTGGGTGGAAGTCTTGAAGGCGGTGGTGGGGATCTCGTTATAGCCGAAGGAACGGCCAATCTCCTCAGCCACGTCTGCCATCAGGTTCAGGTCGGGGCGGAAAGAGGGCACCAGAATGGTGTCGCCATCCACTTCGATCTCCAGCAGGTTCAGGTACTTGACCATTTCCTCCTTGGAAATGTCCGTGCCCAGCAGGCGGTTGATCTTTGCAGGCTCCAGGGGCAGCGTTTTTGCCTCGGGAACATAGTTAATGATATCAATGATGCCGTCCATCACATCGCCGGCGCCCAGCAGTTCCACCAGCTCGCAGGCTCTCTGGACAGCGGGAACGGTCATCATGGGATCCAGGTTCTTCTCGAACTTGCCGGAAGACTCGGTACGCATACCCAACGCCAGAGCGGTCTGGCGGATGGAGGTGCCGTTGAAGTTGGCAGACTCAAAGACGACGGTGGTGGTGTCGTCCAGAATTTCGGAGTTCTCGCCGCCCATGATACCTGCCAGGCCGATGGGCTTGTTCTCGTCAGCGATGACCAGCATGCCGGGCTGCAGCTGACGGACATTGCCATCCAGGGTGGTCAGGGTTTCGCCTTCCTCGGCCTCACGGACAATGATCTTGCCGGAGCCCACATAGCGGTAGTCAAAAGCGTGCATGGGCTGGCCGTACTCCAGCATGACATAGTTGGTGATATCAACAATGTTGTTGATGGGACGGATGCCATTAGCTCTCAAGCGCTGCCGCAGCCACTTGGGGGAGGGAGCGATCTTGACATTGGCTACCATTCGGGAAGAGTACCGGTTGCACAGCTCGGTGGCAGGTACTTCCACATCCAGCATCTCGTACATGGAGCCGGCATCGGAACCCTTCACAACGGGCTCGTGGTGCTTCATCTGCTTGCCGAAGGCCGCAGCGGACTCTCTTGCTAGACCGATGATGGAGTAGCAGTCCGGGCGGTTGTTGGTGATCTCAAAATCCACCACAGTATCATCGTTTCCGATGACCAGGTTGATGTCGTCGCCGGGCTTGCAATCCTCGTCATTGAGAATCCAGATGCCGTCGGCGTAAGCGTCGGGCAGATCGTTCTGAGTCAGCCCCAGCTCGGAAAAGGAGCAGAGCATGCCGTTGGACTTTTCGCCGCGGAGCTTGCCCTTGGTGATATGAATGCCGCCGGGCAGGTAAGAATTGTGCAGCGCGGCAGGTACCAGGTCGCCCTCGTGGACATTCTGGGCGCCGGTGACGATCTGGACAGGCTCCTCTTCGCCCACATCCACCTGGCAGACCCACATATGGTCGGAATTTTCATGCCGGACGATGGAAACCACCTTGCCGACTTTGACATTCTTAATTTCCGCATCCATCCGCTCCCAGGTTTCAACCTTCTGGCCGAAGACGGTGAGCTTTTCCACATATTCCTTATCGGAGATATTGGACAGATCCACAAACTCCTCATGGAGCCATTTTCTGTTCAGTTTCATTACAATGTCCTCCTTAGAACTGGTTCAGGAACCGCACGTCGTTGTCGAAGATCAAACGCAGGTCGTTGATCCGCATCCGACCCATAGCCATACGCTCCAGGCCCATGCCGAATGCGAAGCCGGAGTACTTCTCGGGGTCGATGCCGCAGCTTTCCAAAACCTTGGGGTGCACCATGCCGGCGCCCAAAAGCTCGATCCAGCCCTCACCGTGGCAGGTGGAGCAGACCTGACCGTCAATTTCGCCGGTGCCGTGGCACTTGTGGCACTGCATATCCATCTCGCAGCTGGGCTCGGTGAAGGGGAAGTGGTGGGGACGGAACCGCATTTCAGACTCCGCGCCGTAGATCTTACGCATCATGGAGATCAGTGCGCCCTTCAGGTCGCCCATGGTGATGTGCTCATCCACAACCAGACCCTCGATCTGATGGAACATGGGGGAGTGGGTAGCGTCAGCCTCGTCCTTACGGAACACACGGCCGGGAGCCAGCATGCAGAAGGGAGGTTTGTGATTCTCCATAAAACGGATCTGCATGGGGCTGGTCTGGGTACGCAGCAGAACGGAATCGTCGTCGCTGAAATAGAAGGTATCGCTGCGGTCACGGGAGGGGTGACCCTCCTCGATGTTCAGCCGGGTGAAGTTGTAGTCGGCCAGTTCTACTTCGGGGCCGTCTACCACCTGGTAGCCCAGACCGACGAAGATATCCTTGACTTCCTGCAGCACCATGTTCATGGGATGCTGATGACCCAGGGTAACGGCATCGCCGGGAATGGTCACATCGATGGCCTCTGCAGCCAGCTTGGCTTCCAGAACAGCAGCGCCGATGGCGGCCTTGCGGCCCTCCAGCTTTTCTTCGATCTCAGCGCGAACAGAGTTGGCCAGCTGACCCATAATGGGGCGCTCCTCGGCAGACAGCTTGCCCATCATCTTCAGCACGGCGGTCAGTTCGCCCTTTTTACCCAGCCACTTGACCCGGAGCTCTTCCAGCTCGGCAGGGGAATTGGCAGCATCCAGGCTGGACAGAGCCTGCAGCCGGATGTTTTCCAGTTGTTGTTTCATATTTGCTCCTCCTAAAAGGTAATTTAAATAAAAAAATACCCTTCCATCCCAACAATCGGGACGAAAGGATTTCCTTCCGCGGTACCACCCGCAATTCGCCTTACGGCGCGCTTTTCAGGCGCAGACACGCCCAAGACTTTTAACGCAGTCACCCGGCAAATCCTACTAAAACTTCAGACCGCAGCTCCTGGGGGAAAGCCCGGTACCGCACCCATGCGGCTCCCACCATCCCGCATTCGCTGAAGCTGTGTTGATCAGTACAAGGCGACCCAATCATCGCTTTTTTATATCACCGAGAATATTACCATATTCATGGAAAAAATGCAAGTATTATTTCAATAGAATGTGTATTTTATAGTAAATTTCCTATGTAAGAGGTGGATAGGCTTCTCCTTGAGGAGAAGCTGTCAGCGAAGCTGACTGATGTGGTGTAGGATGCGTAGCATCCGTTTATAATTTATGCTGCTCCACAGATCACCACATCCGACCTCGCTATGCTCGGCCATCTTCTCCTCCAGGAGAAGGCTTTTTGGGTGATTTGTGGACAGCATCAAGGGTTTCCCTTGACGGTGTCCCTTTGCCTGTGCTACCATAAAAACAAGAGGTGATACTATGGAAATTCTGAATCACGAAAAAGTACTGTCCTGTTTGCCCGAACGAAGTAAGTGTGCCCACAAGGGCGATTTTGGCAGGATTTTGCTGCTCTGCGGCAGCCGGGGCTATACCGGTGCGGCGGCGCTGGCGGCCATGGGCGCGCTCAGAAGCGGCGCCGGATTGGTGTTTTTGGGCGTTCCCGAAAGTATCTATACCATTGAAGCTGTGAAACTGACGGAGCCCATCGTCTTTCCCTTGCCTGATATCGACGGTATGCTCAGCACTGACGCCATCGACGAAATTCTGCGCCGCCTGCCCCAAATGGATGCTGTGCTGATCGGCTGCGGGCTGGGTCAGTCCTCCGGCACGCTGGCTGTGACGGAAGCGGTGCTGAAAAATGCCCAATGTCCTGTGGTGCTGGATGCCGATGGCATAAACTTACTCGCGGCGCATAAGGATATACTGCGCGAAAGGCACTATCCGACGATTCTTACGCCCCATGCAGGGGAATTTGCCCGGCTGGGTTATCCGGGGCAGGATCGGTGTGGGAAGGCGGTTTCTTTTGCTAAGGCATACGGCTGCATTGTGCTGCTGAAGGGGCATGAAACCCTGATCACCGACGCAAGAAAGGTTTACTGCAATCCCACCGGTAACCCGGGCATGGCCACCGGCGGCAGCGGAGATGTTTTGGCAGGTATCATCGTCAGCCTGTTGGGGCAGGGAATACCGCCGCTGACAGCCGCAGCCTGCGGAGCATGGCTCCATGGGGCGGCCGGGGATGCTTGTGCAAAAGAAATCGGGCAGTACGGAATGCTGCCCAGCGATCTTTTGGAGGTGCTGCCGCGACTGATGAAATAAGGCGGTCGTTACATGAAACGGATCATTTGTATACTCCTCGTTGTTCTTTTGCTTTCTGGCTGTTCCGGTGATTCCGATGAAATGAACCGGGCTATGACCCTGCGGACCAAGCTTTTGGCCAAGAGCGTCAATTTTGATGCGGTGGTTACGGCGGACTACGGTGACGCGGTATATACCTTTACCATGAATTGCCAATCCGATACCAAAGGGAATGTGACCTTCACCGTAAAAGAGCCGGAAACCATCTCAGGGATTACCGGCAGTATTTCCGCCATTGGTGGAAAACTGACTTTTGACGATCAGGCGCTGAGCTTTGCCCTGCTGGCGGACGGACAGCTGTCTCCCGTATCCGGCCCCTGGATTCTCATGCGGGCGCTACGCAGCGGGTATCTGACCACTTGCGGAAAAGATGGAGAGAATCTCCGCCTTTCTGTAGACGACAGCTATGCCGATGATGCCCTGCATCTGGATGTATGGCTGGGGGAGGGGGATCTGCCCATCCGCGGTGAGATTCTTTGGAAAGGCAGACGGCTTTTGTCGGTGGAGGTCAAAAACTTCACCTTTGTGTAGCATCTTGCGCTCCGATGCATAGGATATTTTGCAGGCGGAACCGTATAAACTCCTGTTGCGCGTGGGACAATACTGTCGTAGGCGTTACATATGGAGCTTCCGGTAACGCCGGCAGATTTCTTCGGAGTGTGAGTTACATGGATACCACGGTCAAACGGGGGGACATTTTTTACGCGGATTTATCGCCGGTGGTGGGCAGTGAGCAGGGAGGAACAAGGCCGGTGCTCATTGTGCAGAACGATACCGGCAACCGCCATTCTCCCACAGTCATCGCTGCGGCCATTACCAGTCAGACAGGAAAAGCCCGGCTACCCACCCATATCAATATTGCCGGTGGCAGTGTGGGGCTGAGCAAGGATTCGGTGATCCTCCTGGAGCAGATCCGCACCATCGATAAGCGGCGGCTTCGGGAGCATATGGGTCATCTGGACGATGCCCACATGACAAAGGTGAATGAAGCCATCGCCGTCAGCTTTGGGTTAAACAGCGGCTTGACATGAATACAGCCCCCTTTTGCGGCATACAATTGCGGCAGAAGGGGGCATTGTTATGGATGGCTTATATGAGATCCAAATGGGTGGACAGGCAGTGGGCAAAGCCCGGGTGACCAGGCAGGGGCTGTACTACCATTTTGACTGCCGGTGCAGGCTTTCCGGCCAGGTGATCTGCAGGCTGGTGGCGCAGAGCGGTGATAAAACGGAAAATTTGGGGATCCCGGTGCCCTGTGGAAAGGAATTTGTTCTGCAAAAGTTGGTGGCGGCAGGAAAACTGGGGAACGGATGCTTGGAGATCCGGGTGGTGCCCAAAGGTGTTGCGCTGGATTCATCCTTTATCCCCCTGAAACCGGAAGAACCGTTCGCTTACATAGCCCGGCTGAAAAATGCCTGTCTCCAGCGAAAAAACGGACAGCTTGGGATACTGCTCCGGGAGGAAACGAAAGAAATTTTTTAAACTTTAAGAGTTCTTTAAATCCGTTGACAGGGGATTTTTCAAACTGTAAAATTTATACAGTTTGAAAACTGCGGAAAGAGGTGTCACGGTGTTTATCGATATGTTCAATGGCTGGTATTTCTTCTGGCTGATCCTTTGCAGCGGCGCGACCGCCGGGCTGTATTTTCTTTTGCGAAACAAAAGTACATTCTTGCAAAAAACTGTACTCTTCGGTCTGCTGGTAGTAGGCTTGCTGCTGCACTTTTTGAAGGTATATATCCCGCCGTATTCCGTGGATGAGGCGAGAATGCTCCGGGATAGCTGGTTTGTCAACATTTGCGGTGCCAATATCGCACTGTTTCCTTTCTTTTTCTTCTCGAAAAACGAGAGGATCAGGGACTATATGTTCTACATTGGTGTCATCAGCGGTTTGATCGCCCTGTTCTATCCTCAGGAGCCGATTGCCAAGGTGGATCAGTACGCCGAGCAACTGGATATCGTGCGGTTTTATTATCACCACTGGATGGTCATGGCAGTGCCTATGCTTATGGTGCTCTTCGGCCACCATAAGCTGTCTTATAAGCGTGTTCTGGCTGCTCCTACGGGACTGCTGCTGGTGATGCTGTTTATCATGCTCAACCAGATCTTCCAGTCGGAGATGGGCTTCATCCCCCTGCGGGACAGAGGCAACTTCTTCGGCATCGATTATAAGAACACTTCCTATATCTGGGGTCCCGGCACCAATGATGCCATCGGCAATTTCCTGGCCATTTTTACACCCAAGGTGTTCAAAACTGTGCCTGTGGGTGAGTTTGCCGGCCAGCTTAAGTATTGGCCCTGGTTCTGGCTGATCGTTCCTGTGTATGTGCTGGTAACGCCCTTGTCCCTGCTGCTGACGGCTGTCTTCAATCCCAAGTCTGTAAAAGCAGGCCTGAATAAGGTAAAGGGCTACAAGAAAGAGAAAAAGCACGCCCTGGCAAGTAAATAAGAAAAGCCGCCCAACAGGGCGGCTTTTTTAATGCAATTCCAGTTCCACCGGGCAGTGGTCGGAGCCCTGTATATCGGCGTGGATGGAGGCACTGCGGATGGAATCTTTCAGCCGGTCGGATACCACAAAATAGTCGATCCGCCAGCCAGCGTTGTTCTTTCTGGCGTTAAACATATAGCTCCACCAGGTGTATGCTCCGGTGGCGTCCGGGTAAAGGTGGCGGAAAGAATCCGTAAAGCCCGCCTCCAGCAGGCGACTGAAAGCGGTGCGCTCCTGGTCGGAAAAACCGGCGTTGCCCCGGTTGGCGGAAGGATTCTTCAGGTCGATTTCCTGATGCGCCACATTCAGATCGCCGCAGAGGATCACGCCCTTTTTGCTGTCCAGTTCGGTTAAGTATGCAAGGAAGGCATCCTCCCACCGCATCCGGTGATCGATCCGGGCCAGTTCCCGCTGGGCGTTGGGGGTGTAGCAGGTTACCAGATATAAGTCGGGGTATTCCAGCGTAATGACCCGGCCTTCGTTATCCAGCTCCGGAACACCGATGCCGTAGCTGACAGACAGCGGTTCATGCTTAGTAAAAATGGCTGTACCGGAGTAGCCCTTCTTTTCGGCATAGCACCAATATTGCCGGTAGCCCGGCAGCTCCAGATCAATCTGCCCCTCCTGAAGCTTGGTTTCCTGCAGGCAGAAAAAATCCGCATCCACACTGTGGAAAAAGTCCAAAAAACCCTTTTGCACGCAAGCCCGAAGGCCGTTTACATTCCACGAAATAAATTTCAAATCTTCACATCCTGTCAGTTTTGGTCAAAGGCCACCAGACTGTCATCCAGCAGCAAAATGTCACTTAGGTTCATGGTGATGGTCTTGTTGCCGTCCAAAAGCTTGCTTTCCGCCCGGATCACCACGGTGCTAACCCCAGTCAGATCGCAAACTGTAGCCGTCAGACAGGCGCAGGCGGTGGTCAGCTCCAGACCGGAGCTGCGGGCGGCGGTATCGGAAAGCACGATGTTGGCGGTGCTGCCGGTAATTTCGAAGCTTCTCAGAAAAACAGCCTGGGGGAAGGGTTTTTTGAGAGTATCGCCCTCCGGACCCTGGAGGTACATGGAAAGCAATTGCGGAACATCCTCCCGGAGTTCGCCGGCTTCCCGGATTTCCCGGGAAATGACGCTGTCGGAAGCAAAATAGCTCACGTCATTCTTAGGGTAATAGAATGTTACCGGATTGATAAATTCCGGCGTGTTGCCCTGGCAGCCGGGCAGGATGAGCAACGCAGCCAAAAGCAGCATACAGATCAGGCGTTTCATGGCGTTTCCTCCTCAATGTCGAAAGCAGGGAAGGTGACGGTAAAGGCAGTACCTACGCCTACGGTGCTGTCCACATGGATGGTACCCTGATTGCGCTCCACCATGTTGCGCACAATGGCCAGACCCAGACCGCTGCCGCCGGATTTCCGGGAGCGAGCCTTATCCACCCGGTAAAAACGCTCAAATACATGACCAATGGCATCCTTGGGAATACCCACGCCGGTGTCGATGATTTTTACGATGGCGTTATCCTTGTCCCGGCTCAGGCGAAGAGTGAGCTTTCCGCCGGGAACGTTATATTTGATGCCGTTTTCCACAAGGTTAAAGATGATCTGGTACAGGTCATCTTCCAGCATCAGAATGGGGCAGTCCTGCAAAATCTCCAGCTTCAGGGTGATGTTATTCTTCTCCGCGATACCAGAGAGCATTCGTTCCACCCGCTGCAGCGTGGGAGTCAGATGGATGATCTCGCAGTCGCCGTCCTGCTGGCTTTCAATTCGGGACAGGGACAGCAGTTTCTGGGACATGCGGTTCAAACGGTCGGCTTCGTTACCAATGTCGGTTACGAATTCCCGGACAGTTTCCATATCCATATCATTCTGCAAAATAGAATCGGACAGCAGCTTGATGGAGGCCAGGGGGGTTTTTAGCTCATGGGAGGCATCGGAAACGAAGTGGCTTCGTTTTTCTTCGGAGATTTTCAGCTGTTCGGTGAGGTCATTGACCTCGCTTGCCAAAAACGCCAGTTCGTCGCTGCCGTCCATAATCAGCGTCTGGGTATAGTCACCCTCCTGGATGACCCGCATGGTGGCCATGATCCGCCGGATTCTCCGGGAGAACACCAATGCGAAGGCAAAAGAGAACAGAATCACTGCCACCTCCAGAATGATGGTGATGGTCAGGATATTTTGCTGCAGGGATTGGATCAAGGCACCCTGCTGGGTGTCGTATTCCATCATGTAAACGCAGCCAGTCAGCACGCCGTAGGAATACACCGGCGTAGCCGCGCAGGAGCGCATAGCGCCGTCCCGGTATTGCCAGGAGAATACATTATTTCCCTCCATGGCTCTGACGATCTCCGGCAGCAGCGCGTGGCTCATGGAAGTCCCCAGAGAGTCATAAATGACCGCGCCGGACTGGTCTGTGATAATCAGCCGGGAGACCTTCAAGCTGCCCATCTGCGCTACGGCGGTGGCGGCGGTATCGGGATTCAAAACTTCCAAATCCGATACCTCGGCAGAGGCCAGCAGACATTTTTCAATCATGGAGGCGTGCTTGCTCTGATAAAACAGCCGCTGACTGATGCCGGAGCAATAGAGGTTCACGATCACCAAAACAATGGAGGTGACGATGATATAAACCACCGCATAGCGCATGTGATTGCTTCTGCGGAAGCGACCCTTTCGATTACTTGCGGAAATAATAGCCAACGCCCCACTTCGTCATAATATAGTTTGGTTCGGCGGGATTTTCTTCCAGTTTTTCCCGCAGCCGCCGGATGTGGACATCCACAGTCCGGATATCGCTGCGGTATTCGTAGGCCCAGATGGTATCCAGCAGGTTTTCCCGGGAGTAGACCCGGTTGGGATTGCGCATCAGGTGCTCGATGACATCAAATTCCTTGGCGGTCAGCTCCACAAGCTGGTCTGCCCGGTAAGCGTTGCGGCTGTCCAAATCCAGGGTGATGGAGCCGATGGTGAGCTGATTGGATTCCGCCTTGCTGTCTGCGCCGCTGCGGCGAAGCAGCGCCCGGATCCGGGCTTTCAGCTCCAGAATATTAAAGGGCTTGGTGAGGTAATCGTCTGCGCCGTGGTCAAATCCGATGAGCTTGTCCATGTCGCTGGTTTTGGCAGTGAGCAAAATGATAGGCACATTGGAAAATTCCCGGATTCTGGCGCAGGCGGTAAGACCGTCCATTTCCGGCATCATCACATCCAGCACGATCAGATCCGGCATCTGGGACTGGGCTGCCTGTACGGCTTCCAGACCGTTACTGCCGGTGATAACCTCGTAGCCTTCGTTCTGCAGGTTAAAGCGGATGCCTTTGACCAGCAGCGCTTCGTCATCTACAACCAGTATTTTCATAGTTTCAACCTCCCACGGTGATCAGGTTCAGAATATTTTGCAGCAGCTGGCTGCCGATGCCCTCCACGAGGACAAGATCGCCGACCGAGCGAAAATTGCCATGCTCCAGGCGGTATACAACAATTCGTTCCGCCACCTCCGGTCCAATGCCCGGCAGCGTTTGAAGTTCCTCGGCGGTGGCGGTGTTGATATTCACCAAGCCGGCGGAAATTTCCGTGGCGGCAGGCAGTGTGGATACCTGCACCTGACTGGGATTGTAATTCCGTCCAATGAAGAATCCGCCGGTAAAAGCGATACAGCTGCAGCAAATCAGAAGCAGGCACCAAAAGGCCGTTTTTTTCATAAGTGTACCCCTCCTGCATTGACTAGCTGTGAAAATGTTGATATAATACAAAAACATTATACACGACTTTTTCCTGCCGGACAAGTCCGGTATTGGAATATTGAGGGAGAAATATGAAAAAAATCAGGGCTTTTTGCCTTTTTCTTGCGGCTGCGCTGACAGTGCTTTTACTGTCGCCGGGAGTAGCCGCCCAGGATATCCCCACCGCTGACCAGTCGGTGCTCAGCGGCTGCCACAGTGTGGACGCCGCCATGCAGCTCAATGAGCAGGGCAAACTGACGGAAACCGCTAAGGCGGCTATCGTCTACGAGCGAAACAGCGACACCATGATCTATGCCCATAACCCGGATCAGCGGATCTATCCTACCAGTATGGTCAAGCTGATGACCGCCCTGGTTGCCATTGAAAAGGGCGATCCCCAGGCGAAGGTGAAGGTTACCAAGCGGGCGATTTCCGATCTGCCCCTGGGTGCGGCAGTGGTGAAACCCAAGCTGGAGCCGGGAGAGGAGCTGACCCTGGAAGATCTGCTGTACTGCCTGGTGGCGGCCTCTGCCAATGACGCGGCCATGGTGATCGCGGAGTATATCGCCGGCAGTCAGGATGCCTTTCTTACCATGATGAATCAAAAGGCTCAGGAGCTGGGGTGCAAGGATACGGTGTTTACCAATCCCCATGGTCTGCACGACCCCAATATGTATACCACCGCCCGGGATCTTTGCCGCATTACGGACGCGGCACTGGACAATGAGCTGTTCAAAGCGTTGTTCTGTGCCGATAGTCATGTGATTCCTGCCACCAATAAGTGCGAAGAACGGACTGTGTACACCGGCAATCATATGATCAGCAAAGCGGAGATCAAAAAGTATTACGATCCCCGGGTCACTGGCGGCAAGACCGGTACTGTGGATGGCGGCGGCCGCTGTCTGATTGCCACTTCCGAGCAAGGCGGTATGGAATTGCTGACTGTCGTAATGGATGCCAAGCCTACCTATGAGCCCAATGGACTGGCACTGGCGACATTTGGCAGCTTCGAGGAAACTACGGTTTTGATGAACCATGTATTTGCCAATTATACCTGCCGCCAGATATTCTATGAGGGTCAGATTGTCAGCCAATATCCGGTGTCCGGAGGCGCCAACAGTGCGGTGACTATACCTGCCCGGGGCGCTTCCACAGTGTTGCCTGTGGGCGTGGAAAAAGATCAGCTCAATTGGGTGTATACCAATTATGCCACGACTTTGACTGCCCCGGTGGAGAAGGGGCAGCGGATTTCCGTGCTGCAGGTGTGGTATGGTTCCAAATGCGTGGCGCAGACCGACCTGGTGGCGGTAAATGCAGTCAAAGCCCAGACGGAATATATCCAAACCGAACGCAGCGACGGAGAGAACGCCGGCAAGGTATGGCTTATAGTCGCAATCGTTTTGGTTGCGGTGGTGGTTCTGGTAGGCGGCAGTATTGTGGCGCTAAGATGGACGCGGAGATTTCGTCTGAACGCCCGGCGGCGGAGCAGACGGGCAGATCGGCGGAGGAGTCGGTAATATGGATTGGAACACATTGGAAATGACCTGCAAGGCCTGCACCAACTGCGGCCTTTGTGAAAAGCGGCATCATGTGGTTTTCGGCGTGGGCAATCCCAATGCGGATGTGATGTTCGTGGGGGAGGGTCCCGGTGAGCAGGAGGATCTGCAGGGCGAGCCCTTTGTAGGCGCTGCCGGAAAGCTGCTGGATGATATGCTCAGTATCATCGATCTGTCCCGGGAAAGTAACTGCTATATCGCCAATATTGTCAAATGCCGCCCGCCCCACAACCGGGATCCGCTGGAAACGGAGCAGGATGCCTGCATCGGCTATCTGCAAAACCAGATCGCATTGGTGAAACCTAAAATTCTGGTGTGCCTGGGTCGGATCTCTGCCATGCGGCTCATCCGGGAGGACTACCGAATTACCCGGGAGCATGGCCAGTGGGTGGAAAAGGACGGCCTGTGGATGACAGCCATCTATCATCCCTCGGCGCTGCTGCGGGATGTTACCAAACGCCCGGAAACCTTTGATGATCTGCTCTCTATACGTGAAAAGATCAAGAAACTTGGCGCGCAAATGTAAAGAAAAGCACCGCACTCCGATGGAGTACGGTGCTTTTTGGTGCTAGTGACCTGACTCGTTTGCATTTTCGCCGGTGGCGAAAAATATGGTGTCGCCGGGCCCCTACCCGGCGAGCAACAGTCCCACGGACTGTTGTATCTAGATGATTCGAGCCAGCTCATAGCAATAAAAAACACCAAACCCCAGACAGGGTTTGGTGTTTTTTGGAGCTAGTGACCTGACTCGAACAGGCGACCTTCTCATTACGAGTGAGATGCACTACCGACTGTGCTACACTAGCGTTCGCCCAGTCATTATATCGGCTTTCAGATGGAATGTCAACTGCTTTTTCCCGGGGTTACCGAATGAAATTGGTTCTCTCCCTGGGCTCATAGGCGGGGGCGGGAACACCGGCGGCTTTGCCTGCCTCGATGCAGTTCATAATGTAAGTCATATTCTCTGCCAGGGTGCGCATGGTCTGCAGCCCCTCGGCATCTTGCATAACCTCCTTCGGGGTGTTGCCATGTACCTGATTCCAGTACTGACTGGTGACGACGATCATGTTGGTGATCATATAAGCCATGTTCATCTGCTGGAAGGTGGCGCTGGATCCGCCACGGCGGCAGGATACGACGGAGGCCACGGGCTTGCCGGCCATCTTGGGGGCGGCGGTGTAGAACAGCCGGTTCATCAGAGCCAGAATCTGACCGCTGGGGCCACCGTAGTAAACGGGAGTGCCGAAGATGAAGCCGTCATAGCTGTCGATGTTTTCTACGATTCGGTTTACCAGATCGTCAAACACGCACTTGCCGGTTTTCTTGCAGCTGCCGCAAGCGGTGCAGCCGGCAACGGGCTGTGCACCAACCCAAACGATCTCCGTTTCGATACCCTTTTGGTTGAAGGCCTTGGCCGCTTCGCTTAGGGCGGTGTAGGTGCAGCCGTGCTGCCGGGGGCTGCCGTTGACGAGAAGAACTTTCATATAAAACCCTCCAAATTGTATTTTTTATTATTGTAGCTGTATACCGAGGCGCTGTCAAGAAAAGCCGGGAGATAAAAGAAAAAAACAATGTGATATTTTGTAAAATTAGCTCTTGACAAAGCCGCACAAGTATTGTAATATATCTAGGCTGACCGGAAGGAAAGCCCTATGGAGAAGTCGCGTAGCTGGCCGAGCGCGCACGATTGGAAATCGTGTATACCCCAAAAGGGTATCGAGGGTTCAAATCCCTCCTTCTCCGCCAAACAAAAAGACCACCCAACGGGTGGCCTTTTTGTTTGGCATGGTATTCAGAAGGCGGGATTTGAATGATTTAATGCAACAGTCCGGTGGACTGTTGCTCGCCGGGTAGGGTCCCGGCGACACCAAAATTTTCGCCTCGGGCGAAAATGCAAACAAATCCCTCCTTCGTAATCGAAAGAGAGACCACCCAACGGGTGGTCTTTTTGTTTGGCAAGGTATTCAGAAGGTGGGATTTGAATGATTTAATGCAACAGTCCGGTGGACTGTTGCTCGCCGGGTAGGGTCCCGGCGACACCAAAATTTTCGCCTCGGGCGAAAATGTAAACAAATCCATCCTTCGTAATCGAAAGAGAGACCACCCAACGGGTGGTCTTTTTGTTTGGCATGGTATTCAGAAGGTGGGATTTGAATCATCCTTCTTCCGAGCACCGATCTGCCCGGGTTTTTAAGCTTCCTTAAACAAATCTTAAAGTGACTTTTTCCTGGAATATGCTATAATCATTCGGGAATTAATGAAAAGGAGGCGGTTTTTTGGAATTTTTTGCATCTGTTCTGCGTGTTTTGGACTGGCAGATGGAAACGCCCCAATCCTATGGCTTGTACCATATTCTATGGCTTGCCGGTACTTTTGCTGCCGCAGTTATCTTCAGCCTTTGGCACCGTAAGCACCCGGCTGATCGCCAAAGAAAGGTGATCCTGTGGGTGTCCGTCGCAGTGATTCTCCTGGAGATATACAAGCAGATCAATTACAGCTTTTCCTATGAAAATGGCGTTGTTTTTGATTATCAGTGGTACAGCTTCCCCCTGCAGTTCTGTTCCACACCTATGTTTGTGGGTTTGCTGGCAGGCTTAACCAAAAAGGGAAAGCTGCATACTGCTGCCTGCGCCTATCTTTGCACCTACACTGTCTTTGCCGGTGCGGCGGTGATGTTCTATCCCGGTGATGTGTTTATCGGCACTGTCGGCATCAACATTCAAACTATGGTCTGCCACGGCAGCATGCTCTTTTTGGGCATCTACCTGATGGCTACGGAATATGTGCAGATTGGCTTTAAGACCGTGCTGAAAGCCGTGCCCGTCTTTGCGGCGTTTTTGGTACTGGCGATGATCGCCAATGAGATTGCTTATTTCACCGGCCTGCTGGAAACGGAAAGCTTCAATATGTTCTACATCAGCCCCCATCAGCCGCCTCATCTGCCGGTGTACTCCCTGGTGCAGGAGCATGTGGCGTATCCCTGGTGTCTGATTGTGTATATCCTGGGCTTCACTGCCGCGGCATATGTAATGCAGCTGTTGGCTCTGGGCGTCCGCACGCTACTTTCCAAGAAAGCAAAGCAAACCGTATAAACACAAAAAGTCCTCCAACTTGGAGGACTTTTTTATTGGTTATCTTTATGTTCTTCCAGCTCCTGGATCATAGGGGAGTGAGTGTAGTAGGTTCTGGCGTAGCCGATAAAGGAAATGATGACTACGACGCAATCGATCACCGTGATGATCTGAACAACCTTGGGGTCCAGGTTGGGCAGCAGTACCATGAGGATCAGACTGACAAACAGCACCGCGGTGCTGATTTTGCCGGCCAGCAGGGCTCCGGTGAGCATCTTGCCCCGGCGCAGGGTCAGAAAACCGGCGATAAGCTGGAAGCTTTCTTTCACAAAAAACAGTCCCACCAACAGCCACAGCACCGGGTAGCGAACGGCCAGACAGACGATCAGGGTGAACTGGGTGACCTTATCTGCCAGGGGATCTAGAATCTTGCCCAAGGTGGATATCATATTAAAATGTCTGGCGATCTTTCCGTCGATGGCATCGGTCAGGCAGGATACTGCCAAAATGCCGCCGGCGATATAGTAATCCGTCATGTCCTGGGCGTTGAGGTAGATCACGATGTACACCGGGATTAGCACCAGACGAAACAGGCTCAACAGATTTGGTATCGTCAGAATATCCTTTTTCCAATCTTTAATAATCATGTAAATTCCTCCGTGCCCGAATCCTCGGGCAGTACCTATCTATTATAAGGTATTTTTCGGAAGAATCAAGCATTTTAGGAAAATAAATGTTAAATTATCGTTACGAATTCTCTCGCAGCTGCAAAGATGCCGCTCCTGGGTAGTGCAGAGCCAGCTGCCGCCAGGTAATCCGGTCCAATTCACCGGTTTCCGGCAGATCGTTCAGCCGCTGAAAGGAAGCCAGAGATTGCCCTGTGGGCAGATCCAGGGTGCCGTTTAAGGAAGGGGGCGAAATGCTGCCGTAGACCTGGGATAATACAGTGAGCATCCCTTGCGCCAGATACAGATTCGGATGCCGCTGCCCGGCAACGATTACCTCATTGGGCTCAAAGATCACAGCAATGGGTTGGGCTTCTCCTACCAGAATCAGCGCCGGCTCATAGGCGGCGGTGATGGCTTCCCAGGTGGCCTGGTCAGCAACGCCGGTGATGGGCAGCCCCCGGTTTCGCTGAAAGGCAGACACCGCCGCGCTGGTCTGTGGGCCGTAGATACCATCGGGGATCACGCTGGGCTGATTGTCATCGGTCTGGGCGATAACCCGGAGCATGGTTTGCAGACTGCGAACGGGCTGGCCGATAAAGGATTCTGGCGGTCTCATCGTATTACCTCCTGACGAACGGCGTCCTGATTCCCCAAGCGGAGATCCGTGCCGGGGAACTGTGTCATGGTGGTGGTTCGGTTATAGCGGCTGCGGTTTTGATTGCTGCCGGCAAATGCCGGCACCGCCGGGGCGGGAGGGAAACGCTCGTTGTCCCGGAGGCTGGTGGTCTCAATACCGGAGAACTGGTCGTAGATCTCATCCCAGGTAGCGGCATCCACGGAGCCGGTCTGGGGAAGTCCGAACCACCGCTGGGCTGCAATGACCGCCTCCCGGGTGGCAGGGCCGAAGATGCCGTCCACCTCGACCCGGGGGATGTCAGTGATGTAGGCTGACAGTACGGAAAGCATATACTGCAGGAAACGGATGTTGCTGCCGGTGTCTCCCTCGTAATAGGAATTGGGATACGCCCAGCTGATGGAATAAAACTGCTGTCCCTGGCTGCGAAGCTCGGAAAGGTTGTTTACAGCCGTATACAGCCGAACCAGCTCATACCAGGTCCCCGGTCCTACGATGCCATCCGGCGTCAGATCGAAGATTTCCTGAAATCTCCGGACGGCAGCCTCTGTTCGACTGCCGTAAATGCCGTCCACATTGGCAAGCTTGGGAATGGCGGGGTAATTCTGAGATATGCGGTTGAGCTCTACTTGCACCACGACCACATTTGGGCCGGTGCTGCCCCGGCGCAGCGGCGTGCCAGGGTAAGAGGAGGTAATGCCCCGGATAGGAGCGTTGGTGACGACCTCCACATTGCCATAGTAATTGCGCAAAATTTGGGTGGAGGACTGTCCTTGCTGGGCAAGATTCTGGCTGCCCCACTGGCTTAAGCCTTCGCAGGTGACGGTAGTGCCGTTGCAGAATTTGGCGGCCAGAGGCTCCACAAAGCCGGGTCGCCTGAGATAATCATTGAATAGCTCATCCACAAGCCGGGAAACATTACTGAAATAGCCTCGACCGTTGACAAAATACTGGTCATAAGCGGTGGAACTGGTAATGTCAAAATCGTAGCCACGGCTGCGGTAAAACTCCGTGTACACCCGGTTCAGGGCAAAGGAAACGATAGCCAGGATGTTGGCCCGCAGGGCACTTTCCTCCCAGGTGGGGTAGATCTCACTGGAGGCTACATTTTTCACATAATCGATAAAGGGCACCGTCACATTGGCGGCAGGAGATGACGGCGGCCCCAGATGGACTGTGATATTCTGGGGTATATAAGGAATCACAGTTGGCATGTTTACCTCCTAGAGCCTTTGGGGCGTGGTGTCGAAGGTCTCGGATTTGCTCCACTGACTGGGCAGCTCGGACAGGGGGATCATTGCCAAGTCCTGACTGGTAACAGTGTCGGCAAAAATCTGCAGATTTTCCACAGTGATCTGCTCATAACCCTGAAGCCGGGCGTTGAGATTTACCACAGCAAAAGGATTTTCCCCGGGGTCGGGGGACTGGCTGGCGGAACGCTCCGGGGCAGGCAAGGCAATGGGAGTGATCTTACCGCTGCGGTCTGTCAGGGCCATGGCGATGGCGGTGCCGTCGGTGGCGGTGACAGTGATGGACACATCTTTCAAAGGGATCTGCGCGAAACTGGAATAGGCGCGAACCTGTAAGTAACCTGTTGCTGGCAGAAGAATACCTCCTTTCGGGTTCTCGAAACAGTATATGCGCCCAGCCTGTCAATGGTGCAATAAAGACCTTCCCCGTAGGGGGGAAGGCAGTTACAAAAACGGCTCCATCTGGCGGATATTGTCGTTTTCTTTTTCCAGCAGCTTTTCGGAAAGGGCCTCGATGCGCCGATCCCGGTTGGGATACTGATGCAGATTCTTCAGTCCCGTAATGATGCCTCGGGTGTTTCCCTGGATCATCATACCGGCAATTTTGGAATCTTTTCCACCGCCGGTGAGCTTCATTCGGGTCATCATTTCCGACATTGCCCGAACCCCGGGGTTCAGTTCCGGCAGCACCCAACCTCGCATCTCGGCGATGTTGTGGGCTTCCCGTTCAATGGTGTCATATTCCCGGAGCTGGGACTCCAAAGCCTGCTTCAGCTCGGGATTTTTGGCTTTGTCCTCTACGGTGCGGATGCCGATCTGTCCCATTTGTGTGGTTTTCAGGACAGAGGAAAGGATCTCTTTGTTGTTTTTCATTCTTATCACCCAACCTCAGTTTGACCGCTGACGGTGGCGCTATGCGTTCCATTTTTTGACACGACAGCATAAACTGGCTGTGTGAAGGGAGGAATACGATGTGCGCCATAGCAGGTATTCTTGATTTATCCGCGAAGGATGATGTGATTCGCCGTATGCTTAAGACCATGCATCGCCGGGGTCCGGATGCCTCCGGCTTTGCGCGAAAGGAAGGCTGCGCCCTGCTCCATGCCCGGCTGGTGGTGATCGATCCTGCCGGCGGCAATCAACCCATGGAGCTTACCTGGGGCGGCGAAAGATACACACTTGTATATAACGGTGAGCTGTATAATACGCCGGAGCTTCGCAGGGAGCTTACGGTGCTGGGTCATCATTTTGTAGGTCACTCCGATACGGAGGTACTGCTCCATGGCTATGTCCAGTGGGGACAAAAGGTGGCGGAAAAATGCAACGGTATTTTTGCCTTTGCGGTGTGGGAGGAAAAGGCGCGAAGGCTGTTTCTTGCCCGGGATCGGATGGGGGTCAAACCCCTGTTTTATAAGCTCCATGAAGGCGGTTTGCTTTTTTCCTCGGAGATCAAAACCATTCTCCAATATCCCACTGTCCGACCGGAGTTGACGGCGGAGGGGGCAGCGGAGCTGCTGCTTCTGGGCCCCGGCAGGACCCCAGGCTGTGGCATATTCCGAGGTGTGCAGGAAGTAAAGCCGGGATATTGCGGTTACTATTGTCAAGGCAGACTGGAACTGAAGCCCTACTGGTCGTTAAAAGACAGAGAGCATACCCAGAGCTTTGAGGAAACTGCGGAGCAGGTTCGATATCTGGTGACGGATGCAATCCGGCGGCAGACGGTGTCCGATGTACCCATTGGCACATTCCTCTCCGGCGGTTTAGACTCCAGCTTGATCTCCGCGGTCTGCGCAAAGGAAATGGAGAGCCGCGGGCAGCGCCTGGCCACATTCTCCGTGGATTATGTGGATAACGACAAATATTTCGTACCCAATAAATTTCAGCCCAATTCCGATGGCTACTATATCCGGCTGATGCAGGATGCCCTGGGTACCGACCATCACTGGTGCGTCCTTTCCCCGGAGGATCTTATGGAGGTTTTGGAGGATGCCACCTATGCCCGGGACTTACCGGGAATGGCGGATGTGGATTTTTCTCTGCTGGCTTTCTGCAAGGAAATCAAGCAGCATGTGACAGTGGCGCTGTCCGGGGAGTGCGCCGATGAGATATTTGGCGGCTATCCCTGGTATCGGGATCCTCAGGTGCGGGATCTGGACGGCTTCCCCTGGGCGCAAAACACGGCTCAGCGCTGCGCTATGCTGTCCACCGATTTGCAGAAAAAAATCGACGGCCAGGACTATGTCCGCCAGCGGTATCTGGACACCTGCCGGCAGAGCGATATCCTGCCGGGAACCTCACCCCTGGAGCGGCGAATGAAAGAGATGGTCAATCTAAACCAGCAGTGGTTTATGCAGACACTGCTGGATCGCAAGGATCGCATGAGCATGTACTCTGCTCTGGAGGTTCGGGTGCCGTTTTGCGACCACAGAATTGCGGAGTATCTCTATGGCGTGCCCTGGGAGTTTAAGGATCGGGGCGGCAGAGAAAAAGGGCTACTTCGCTATGCCATGGCGCAGTGGCTTCCGGAGGAAGTCCTCTGGCGCAAGAAGAGCCCATACCCTAAGACCTTTGATCCCAAGTATTTGGAGTTGGTCAGCGGTCGCCTGCAGGATGTTTTGACGGACAAAAACGCTCCGCTGTTTTCCTTGATTTCCAGGCAGGCGACAGAAAGCGTGCTGACAGAGGATTCCCCATGGCCCTGGTACGGACAGCTGATGCGAAAGCCCCAGACCATCGCCTATCTGCTTCAGATCGATCAGTGGCTTCGTAATTATCAGGTGGCACTTTGCTTCTGAAACCAACGCAAATATCCACAGGCCAATGGCTTGTGGATATTTTTGTATATCTTATACAAGGCTGTATGTTAAAGACATTTGCTTTTTCTGTGTTGACAAAACAGGGGAATGGTGTATAATTGTATACAATAATTCAAAGGAACAGAAAGGAGCTTCTCCAATGCTTGAAATATCCAATAAAACCAACCTTTTGGAGCAAAAGTCCTACAAGTATTCTCTGCAGGATGTGGCCGAGCCCAATCTGCAGCGGGATCTGTATTCCTACGGCAGTGTGCCTAAGGTGGCCTTCAACCACCGCCGGGTTCCCATGAATATGCCCGAGGAGATCTGGATCACCGATACGTCTTTGCGTGATGGTCAGCAGTCTGTGGAGCCTTACAGCGTGGAGCAGATCGTCAATATCTATAAGCTGCTTTCCAAGTTGGGCGGTCCCTACGGCATTATCCGCCAGACGGAGTTCTTCGTTTACAGCAAGAAGGATCGCCAGGCTCTGGAGAAGTGCATGGAGCTGGATCTGAAATTCCCTGAGATTACCAGCTGGATCCGTGCCAGCCGGGAGGATTTCAAACTGGTCAAGGATCTGGGAATCAAGGAGACCGGTATCCTGGTCAGCTGTAGTGACTACCATATCTTCAAGAAAATGAAGATGAACCGCTCCCAGGTAATGGAGCATTATCTGGCGGCGGTCAAGGATGCCTTCGATGCCGGCGTCGTGCCCCGCTGCCACCTGGAGGATATCACCCGTGCGGATTTCTACGGCTTCGTGGTGCCCTTTGTCAATGAGCTGCAGAAGCTGAGCCGTGAGGCCGGTATCCCCGTCAAGATCCGCGCCTGCGATACCATGGGCTACGGCGTTCCCTATACGGAAGCTGCCATGCCCCGCAGCGTCGCCGGCATCATCTACGGCCTGCAGCACTATTCCGATGTTCCCAGCGAATGTCTGGAGTGGCACGGTCATAACGACTTCTACAAGGGCGTTGCCAACGCCTCCACCGCATGGCTTTATGGTGCCTGTGCCGTCAACTGCTCCCTGTTGGGTATTGGTGAGCGTACCGGTAACGTGCCTCTGGAAGCTATGGTCTTTGAGTATGCCTCCCTCCGGGGCTCTCTGGATGGCATGGATCCCACTGTCATTACAGAGATCGCTGACTATTTCCGGAATGTTCTGGATTACGACATTCCGCCCATGACGCCCTTCGTGGGCCGCAGCTTCAACGCTACCCGTGCCGGCATCCATGCCGACGGCCTGCTGAAGGACGCGGAGATCTACACGATCTTCGATACCGGCAAGCTCTTAAACCGTCCCGCGGTGGTGGAGATCAGCAAGACTTCCGGCCTGGCAGGTATTGCTTACTGGATCAATCAGAATTTCCGCCTGACCGGTGATAATCAGATCCAGAAGCACGATCCCGTGGTGGAAACCATGAAGGAATGGATCGATCAGGAATATGAGGACGGCCGCCAGACCGTTATGACAGACAAAGAACTGGATGCCATGGTGGAGCGTTTGGCTCCCGGAAGATTCCAGAAGGTGTAAGGAGGATGGCGAATATGAACGATTTCAAATCCGTTTCCCTGGCAGACCAGGTGTTTGAAAAACTGGAAAATGATATTATCACCGGCGTTTATCCCCGGGGCGAGATCCTCACGGAGCTGAAGCTGGTGGAGCAGATGGGTGTCAGCAGAACCCCCATCCGGGAAGCCTTGCGCCGGCTGGAGCAGGAGCGGCTCATTGCCGACTCCGGCAAGGGCAGTGTGGTTCTGGGCATCACGGAAGAAGACCTGCTGGATATTATGAACATCCGTCAGCGGATCGAGGGCTTGGTTGCTTACTATGCCGCCCGGAATATGACCGAGGAAGGCCGCCGCAAACTGACCCACATCGTGGATCTGCAGGAATTTTACCACACCAAGGGCGACGCCGACCGGCTGCAGCAGGTGGACGATCAGTTCCATGACATGATCTGCCAGCTCAGCGGCAGAACCGTGCTGATGGACACCCTGATTCCTCTGCACCGCAAGACCCGCCGTTTCCGCCGGATCTCCATGCAGGATCCCGGGCGTACCGCCAAGACCAAGGCAGAGCATCGGGCGATCTATGAAGCACTGGTGGCTTCCGATGCGGATAAGGCTATGGAGCTGACCACCAAGCATATTGAAAACGCCAAGGAGCATATGATCAGGGGGCTGAAGCAGCATGGGTAAGACGATTGCACAGAAAATTATCGCAGCCCATCTCGTGTCCGGCGATATGACCCCCGGCAGCGAGGTGGCTCTGCGGATTGACCAGACACTGACCCAGGATGCCACCGGCACCATGGCTTATCTGGAATTTGAAACCATGGGCATCGACCGGGTGAAAACCGAGTTTTCCATAGCCTATGTGGATCACAACACCTTGCAGTGTGGCTTTGAGAACGCCGATGACCACCGGTATCTGCAAACCGTAGCGGCGAAGCACGGTGTCCATTTCTCCCGCCCCGGCAACGGTATTTGCCATCAGGTACATCTGGAGCGTTTCGGAAAGCCCGGTAAGACTCTCATCGGCTCCGACAGCCATACCCCCACCGGCGGTGGCCTGGGCATGCTGTCCTTTGGCGCCGGTGGCATGGATGTTGCCGTAGCCATGGGCGGCGGTGCCTACTATATCACCATGCCCAAAATGTTTAAGGTACATCTCACCGGCAGTCTGCGGCCCTTTGTTACCGCCAAAGATGTGAGTCTGGAGCTGCTGCGGATCCTGTCCGTAAAGGGCGGCGTGGGGGCCATCGTGGAATGGGGCGGCCCCGGTATCGCCACCCTCAGCGTTCCCGAGCGTGCTACCATTACCAATATGGGTACCGAGCTGGGGGCAACCACCTCCATTTTTCCCTCCGATGAGGTTACCAAGGCTTTCCTGAAGACCCAGGGCAGGGAAGGGGACTACATCCCCCTGGAAAGCGATGGGGATGCTGTGTATGACCGCATCATTGAGATCGACCTGTCCACTTTGAAGCCCATGATCGCCTGCCCCCACAGCCCGGATAATGTAGTAGCGGTAGACAGCCTGAAGGGCGTCAAGGTCGATCAGGTCTGTATTGGTTCCTGTACCAATTCTTCGCTTCTGGATATGCTGAAGGTGGCGGCGATGCTCAAGGGCAAGACCATTGCCCCCGGCGTCAGCCTGTCTATTTCCCCCGGCTCCCGGCAGGTGCTGTCCATGCTGGCGCAGTGCGGAGCATTGACCGACATCCTGGCCAGCGGCGCCCGTCTCCTGGAATGTGCCTGCGGCCCCTGCATCGGCATGGGCTTCTCTCCCAGCTCCGGCGGTGTGTCCCTGCGGACTTTTAACCGGAATTTCCTGGGTCGCAGCGGCACCAAAGACGGCCAGGTCTACCTGGTCTCTCCGGAAACGGCGGCAGCCTCCGCTCTGACCGGCTACATTACTGACCCTATGACCATGGAGCCCATCCCGGCCATTTCGCTACCGGAAAGCTTCTGCATTGACGACTCCGCTGTGCTGCCTCCTGCTGAGGACGGTTCTTCCGTGGAAGTCCTCCGGGGACCCAATATCAAAGAATTTCCCAAGTCCAAGGCGTTCTCCCAGAATCTGGCAGTGGAGGCTGTGCTGAAGGTGGGCGACAATATCACCACCGACCACATCATGCCTGCCGGCGCAAAGATTCTGCCTTACCGTTCCAATATTCCCCACCTGTCCAAGTTCTGTTTCGAGGTCTGTGATCCCAGCTTCCCGGAGCGGGCCAAGGCAGCTGGAGACGGCGTCATTATTGGCGGCAGCAATTACGGTCAGGGCTCTTCCCGTGAGCACGCCGCACTGGTTCCCATGTACCTGGGTATCCGCTGCGTTATCGCCAAGAGTTTTGCGAGAATTCACGCTGCAAACCTCATTAACGCCGGCATCCTGCCCCTGACCTTCGAAAATCCTGAGGATTACGATGCTTTGGAGCAGGGCTGCAAGCTGGAGCTGACGGATATCGCCGGCGGCATGGCGGCCGGTCGCATCGCCATCAAAGATCAGAATACCGGCAAGGTGTTCTACGGAAGCTGTGAACTGACCCAGCGTCAGCAGAAGATCCTGCTTTGCGGCGGCCTGCTGAACTACACCAAGGAGGGTGGACAATGACGGAATTGGAAAGAGCCTGTGAAAGCTTTCGCATTCTAATGGAGGAGCAGCAGGCGAGAATCGCGAAAATGCAGGCGGAAAAGGTGGATTTCTCCAAGAAGGACACCGTGACCATCGGCCTGGTGGATGGCGACGGCATTGGCCCGCTGATCATGAACCAGGCAGTGAAAGTCCTGGAAACGCTTCTGGCTGACGAAATCGCCGCCGGAAAGATCATTCTAAAGCGCATCGAAGGTCTGACCATCGAAAACCGCCTGGCAAAAAACCAACCTGTTCCCACTGAGGTGCTGGCCGAGATCAAAACCTGCGACGTGCTGCTGAAGGGCCCTACCACTACTCCCATGGGCGGCAAGATGGAAAGTGCCAATGTGACACTGCGCCGGGAGCTGGACCTGTATGCCAATGTCCGCCCGGTGTCAATCCCTGGGGAGGGTATCGACTGGATGTTCTACCGGGAGAATACCGAGGGCGAATATGTCCTGGGCAGCCGGGGCGTAGAACTGCCCGGTATGGCGGTGGACTTTAAGGTCACCACCGACGCCGGCACTCGCCGCATTGCCCGTGCTGCCTTCGATTATGCCCGGCAGAACGGCAAAAACCGGGTTTCCATCGTCACGAAGGCCAATATCATGAAGAAGACAGACGGCAAGTTTACCGCCATCTGCCATGAGGTGGCGGCAGAGTACCCGGAAATTTCCGTGGACGACTGGTACATCGATATTATGACTGCCAATCTGGTAAACCCGGCCATTCGGAACCAGTTCCAGGTCATGGTGATGCCCAACCTCTACGGCGATATTATCACCGACGAGGCTGCTCAGATCCAGGGCGGTGTTGGCACTGCCGGCAGCGCCAATATCGGCGACCGCTACGCCATGTTCGAGGCCATCCATGGCTCTGCTCCCAGAATGCTGGAGGAGGGTCTGGGGGATTACGCCAATCCGTCCTCTATTTTGAAGGCGGAGGCCATGCTCCTGCGGCATATCTGCCGTGGCGCGGCAGCGGAAAAACTGGAAAATGCCCTGGAAAACTGCAAAACCGTGGTCACCGGCGACCGCAGCGGCGCAACCGGCGCCCAGTTCACCGAAGACCTGATGATGCTGTTATAAACACAACCCCTGCGTGCCAATATCGCCACGCAGGGGTACTTCTTTGGGAGGACGAGCAATGCTCGCCCCTACGCTTTGTGTCGTGGGTGTTTGTAGGGGCGGCCATTGGCCGTCCGGGTCGATTTAAGAATCATCCTTGTGGATACTTGCAAAAATCATCCCTCCATGCTATACTAAATCCAATTAACAAAGAAGGTGGGAACACTATGAGCAGAGCCGATGAAATCTACCGCGCGACCTGTCTGGATATATTGGAGAACGGTTTTTCGGATGAAGGTCTGGAGGTGCGCCCCAAATGGGCGGACGGCACGCCGGCACACACCATCAAAAAGTTTGGCGTGGTGAACCGCTATAATCTGGCAGAGGAATTTCCCATCATGACCCTGCGCCGTACTTACTGGAAGAGCGCCGTGGATGAGCTGCTGTGGATCTGGCAGAAAAAGTCCAACCGCATCTGCGACCTGGGCAGTCATGTCTGGGATGAATGGGCAGGGGATGACGGCACCATCGGCAAGGCTTACGGCTATCAGTTAGGTCTCAAGCACCGGTATAAAGAGGGCGAGTTTGACCAGGTGGATCGGGTGCTGTATGACTTGAAGCACAATCCCGCTTCCCGCCGGATTCTGACCAGTATTTATAACTTCCAGGATCTGCATGAAATGAACCTGTACCCCTGTGCCTACTCCATGACCTTCAATGTCACCGGCAATACCCTGAACGCTATTTTGAACCAGCGCTCCCAGGATATGCTCACAGCCAACAACTGGAATGTCTGCCAGTACGCGGTGCTGGTGCACATGATGGCACAGGTTTCCGGCCTGCAGGTGGGCGAGTTGGTTCATGTGATCGCCGATTGCCATATCTATGACCGGCATATTCCTGCGGTAAAGGCTATGCTGGAAAAAGAGGACTTTGAAGCCCCTAAGTTCTCCATGGATACATCTATCACCGATTTCTACGCCTTCACCAAAGACTCCTTCAAGATGGAAAACTACCAGTTCCATCCCTTTGACTTTGAGATCCCCATGGCGATCTGAGGTGGAATATGGAACTGATTGTAGCAGTCTATGACGACTGGGGCATCGGTAAGGACGGCACCCAACCCATCGCCCTCAGCGCGGACAGAAAATTCTTCCGGGAAACCACCCGGGACTGCATGGTCATCGTGGGACGGCGCACTATTGCCGATTTCCCCGGTCAAAAACCTTTGCCCGGCAGGGTGAATGTGGCCCTGACCCGGACAGCCAAGGAAATCCCCGGCTTTACCGTCTGCACCAGCCCGGAAGAAGCGGCAGCATTGGCCAAAACTGCAGACCGTGCCATGGTCATTGGCGGCGGCAGTGTCTATCAGCAGATGTTGCCCCTCTGCGATACCGCCTATGTGACCAAGGTGCACTGCACCCCGGAGTCCGATACCTATTTCCCCAACCTGGATGAGAATGAAAACTGGTATCTGTCAGAAATTCTCCAATCCGGAGAGGAAAACGGCATCCGATACGATATTTGCCTGTATAAGAAAAAAGGAACGGCTTGAGCCGTTCCTTTTTTCTCTTGGCTCCCTCTTTGAGGGGGCTGTCGGTGGCGCAAGACACCGACTGGGGGAGTTTTATAGATCGTCTTTCTTGTGCTTTCTATAATATATATAGGAATACACCGTAGGTGCAATTACTGCCACCAGGAGGACACCGATCAGAACCCAAAAAATTCCCAGGAAAGCGGTAGTCAGCATAGCAATGCCGCAACCAACCCAAACCCAGCCACCAAAGCGGTGAGTTGCATTCCAGTTGCCTTCGTCATCCAAAGTCCAGGGCAGTTTGATGCCCATGGTGTAGCTTTGCCGGCATTTGGGCAGATAGTTGCCAACGATAATGAACATGATGCCCACCAGGATGCACATAATCACGGGAACATTCAGAATGTCGTAGCCCAAGGCGTAGGTATAGACCATGCCGTTCAGAATCAGACTCAGTACCGGACAGATCCAAAGCACCAGACGGAACATCTGCGGTGCATAGTTTTTGTGCTTGGGATCCAGGGTGGTGGCAAAAACGCAGAGCAGATGAATACCCGCCAGCAGGGCAGGGAAGAAGAACACAGCAAAAGGCTTACTGCTCCAGCTGTCGACCTGGCCGTCAATGCCCCAGTGGCTGGGAATCTGATCGGGAAGCTTATTCCAAAGGATCAGACCGGCTACCATGGGCAGCAGACAGACAAGGGTCGTTAGTATAATAGTGAATTTATTCTTCCTCAGCATGGTTGGTATCTCCTTTCAAATCTGTGATCCACAGCATGATTTCCTCCAGCACGGAGGTGTTCAGATCGTAATAAATAAATTTGCCTTCCCGGGTGTCCCGGATCAGCTCCGCATCTTTCAGAACCGAAAGATGCCGGGATATGGATGCGCCGGTCACATCAAAATGCTCCACAATCTCTCCCGCGGAAAGTCTGCCATTTTTCAACAAATTCAGAATTTGCCGGCGAATAGGGTCAGCCAAAGCCCGGAGCGTGTTTTGCAGGCTCATGTATATCACTCCTTATTTAACATTTAACCTAAAGGTTAATTATAATATACCATTCGTTTCCCGGTTTGTCAAGAGAAATTTACAAAAGCAGCGGAGATGCGTATCTGCACCTCCGCTTACATATTATAACAATATAGGCTGCAGCTGCCGCCCCTCCAACGCCGCCTCCAGCGCCTCCGGGATTCTGGTGAAATCGGAGATCATGCTGGTGGGCTTTTTCTGGGCGTCATCCTGACCAAAGGGTACGAAATAGTAGTACTTTCTGGCCAGCAGTTTTCCGATATTCTCCGCTGCTGCCGCCAGAGCGTCATTGGTAGATACCGCGATCAAAATCGGTCTTCCGTTTCGCAGATGGCTTTTGGCGGCCATGGTCACTGAGGTGTCCGCTATGCCGTGAGCCAGTTTGGCCAGCGTATTTCCGGTGCAGGGGGCGATCACGAGAGCATCCAGCAGCTTCTTCGGCCCGATGGGCTCCACCTGGGGCAGAGTATACAGAGGGTCTATGCCGCAAATTTCTGCGGCGTGGCGGATATGCTCCTGGGCGGTACCGAAACGGGTGTCCGTGCCGTAGGAAGCAGGGGAGAAGATGGGGATAATCTTGTGCTGCCGAGCCAGTTGCTCCATCACCGGAAACACCTGACTGTAAGTGCAAAAGGAGCCGCAGAGAGCAAAACCGATATTCATGATGGGCACTCCCTTCCCAAAAGTAAGCGAATGATCGTTCGAGCCATCAGTCGCCCGGCACTTTCCGGAGCGTCTTTTCCGGGCAGCCCGCGGGCGACAATCACATTTTCGCCCTCAATGCCCGGAGAGGATGCTAAATCAATCAAAATGCAGTCCTTACGACAATGCGCCGCTTGCTGCTTGGTGATTACCGGGACAGGTACGGTGTTGAAAATCACCCGGTAGCGCAGAAGCCCGTAATGAAGCTTGCGGATATCCTCAGCCCGATAACCCAGAGCCTGGATCATGGCGATGTCCGATTCTTTTCTGGCTGCCACAGTGACATCCGCCCCGGCTTGTCGGAGCAAATGTGCCAAACACTTGCCGATCCGCCCCCAGCCCAACACCAGAGCAGAGGTGTCCCGGAATGTGGTGGGCATGCAGCTTCTAACTCGCAGCATGGCGCAGTCAGCGGTGATGGCGGCATTCTCTGCCAGATGCTGCGGATCCTGCAATAGATCAATGGTGGAATAATCCTCGGTCAATTCTGCCGGCAGATTGCCGCCGATGAGAGTTACGGAAGCAGGCAGCTGCTTTAGCATGGATTCCAATTCCGGTGTGCAAACCGTGGGGATGGGCAGAAGGCAGTGGGTCACATCAGATCCGGGTTTGTCGGTGACGGCGATGCCCAACTGCTCCAATCGTTTCATAGCAAACATGAGGGCGGGACTGCTCCCGAAGGCGTAAAAGGTTATACCGTTCATGTAAAATCACCCTTTCGCCCCAGAATATGCCAGCGCCGACGCGGTTGTGCTTGATTTTTCCCGGACTTTGCGTATAATAATGGTAAGAGGTGACAATATGCAAAGACTTGGTTTTATTCATGATATGATGGATGTGAAGGTACTGGTGCTGTATGTATCGGCCCGATCCAATTATCCTTTGACAGTGCAGGAGACCTATGAGCTCTGCTACCAGGATGACTGCCTGAGCTATTTTGATGTCTGCACCGCCATTCCTGAGATGGTTAAATCCGGCCATCTGGCAGAAGTAGAGCAGGAAAAATATGTGATTACGGAAAAGGGAAGAGAAACCCTGTCGCTGACAGAGGATTCTATCGCCTATACTGTCCGCCAGCGGGCGGAAAATGCTGTGGCCCGTTTCAATCGCCAGATCCGCCGATCCAGCTTCGTCAAAACCCAGATCATCCCCCGGGAGGGCCATGACTTTTCTGTGGTCATGTCCCTGGACGATGAGATGGGCAATCTGATGACGCTGGAATTGCTGGCACCGGATCAGCGGCAGGCGGTTCGCCTGAGCAAGCTATTTGAGCAAAAGGCAGAGGATGTTTATAATATGACCATGATGTGCCTGCTGGATGATGAGGAAGATCCAATTTTGGGGTGATCACCCCTTGTCGAAAAGCAAAAATCATGGTATAATATAAGTGAGCCGGAGAACCGGCATATACGAAAGGAGTGCTGTATATGAAATTCCAATTTAGTGAGAAGAAAGTCAAGCTGCCCGGTAATGTCCACGCCTACGCCGAGAAAAAGGTTATGAAGCTGGCACGGTATTTTGAGGAGGATGCAGAAGCACTCATCGTATTTTCCGTAGAGAAGAATCGGAACAATGTGGAGCTCACCGTTCACGGTGCCGGCACCTGGTTCCGTGCCCGGGAAAGCACCTCGGATATGTTTGCTTCCATCGACGCCGCTATCGGCACCATTGAAGGCCAGATCCGTAAGAATAAGACCCGCCTGGCTCGCCGCCTGCGGCAGGATGCCTTCACCAGAACCGTAGAAGAAACCTCCTTTGCAACCGAAGAAACCGAAGAAGACCTGAGCATCGTCCGTGTCAAGCAGTTCTACTTCAAACCCATGACCCGAGAGGAAGCGGTGCTGCAGATGAACCTGCTGGAGCATAATTTCTTTGCCTTCCGGGATGAGGATCACGGCGGCAGATTCGCGGTGGTTTACCGCAGAAACGACGGCGGCTTCGGCCTTATCGAAGATACCGAATAATCCCCTCAGAAACGGCCAGTGCCTCCCCTCGGGGAGGCACTGAAATTTTTTTAAAAAAGATGAAAATAGAGCTTGACAAAAGGGGAATGGTTTGCTAATATATGCCAGGCTCGTTTGAAGGGTCTGCGAAAAAAGCACAAAGCGAAAGAAAATTGAAAAGAAATGAAAAAAGTTCTTGACAAGGGAAATGTGTTGTGCTAGAATGAATAAGCTAACTGCTCGGCGGTTAGGGGTGTACCTTGTAAATTGAATAATGTGAGACAAACTAGACACCTTGGACAATTAAATGGAATTGTTTAAGCGTTAAAAAGTGACGAAAAACAGCCAACGAAAAT
>SVLD01000037.1 GCA_015068125.1 Oscillospiraceae bacterium
AGTCAAAAGTAGTTTTGGATGACTAAGAATTACTTCTTCTTGCCAGCCTTGGGACGCTTTGCACCGTACTTGGAGCGGGACTGCATCCGGTTCTGCACGCCCTGGGTATCCAGAGTGCCGCGGATGATGTGGTAACGAACACCGGGCAGGTCCTTGACACGGCCGCCGCGGATCAGAACCACGGAGTGCTCCTGCAGGTTGTGGCCGACACCGGGGATATAAGCGGAAACTTCCATACCGTTGGTCAGACGCACACGGGCGATCTTACGCAGAGCAGAGTTGGGCTTCTTGGGGGTGGTGGTACGAACAGCGGTGCACACGCCACGCTTCTGGGGGGAAGGCAGGCTGGTAGCCTTGTTCTCCAGGGTGTTCAGACCTCTCTGCAGAGCAGGTGCGGTGGACTTGTAGGTAGCCTGCTTACGGCCATTCTTGACGAGCTGATTAAAAGTAGGCATCAATATTCTCCTTTCTTTCGTTCTCACCTTTTAGGTGGGTTATATATTCTACGGGATTTCCCGATAGAATCAGGCAATGACTGCGGCTGCTGCCGCGCCTACGTCAATTCCGCAGGCATGTCCCAGATCCGACATGGTGGGGACCCAGGTGCATTGTACATGATATTGGAGGCACAGGGCCTCGATGGGTTCGGTAAGGGCAGGATCGGCGTTTTCTGCCAGGAACACCTGGCTGGCTTTGCCGCTTAACAGGGCCTTTTTGAGCTGCTTGGCTCCCACCACTGTCTTATGTCCCTGTATTTGCGCCAGAGGATCGTTTCCTGCGAGCTTTCTTCTTTTTTGCATGTCCATACAGCATATTATTATACGCATTTTTCCGAAAAAGTCAACAAATTTTGTAAAAATTTTTTGTATATTTGGTTACCCTCTCCCCTATTCCGAATTGTCTTTCCGTCAATGACAAAAGCCCGTCAAACGACATCTTTCCACACCTGTGCAACAGCCCAAGATGTCCCATTTTACCGCACGCAGAAAAGCCGCCGCCCGGTTGGGCGGCGGCCTTGATCAAATACGATTACTTTTTCTTAAGCAAGGGAACGAGAAGCGCTATGCCCACATATACCAGAACCGCAACACCCAGTACTGTCAGAATGCTCACGCCGGAATTGTCATCGGCAGGCTTATCCCTCTGTGTTTCGTTTTCTTTCGGTTCTGATGCCACCGTTGTCTCCGTTGGGACACTTGCATCTGTTGGATCACTTGCCTCCGTCGGGTCACTTGCTTCCGTTGGATCGCTCACTTCCGTCGGGTCTGTCGGCTCCTGCTTAACAGGCGGCGGGCCATATGCATCTGTCAAATATGCTGCAGCATCCCACAGTTCCCCGATCACCTGCAGCTGTGCATCCTCCAGTTCGCCGCTGTCTTTCAAGGTATCCAGAATCGCCGCAATCTCTTCCCTGTCGTAATTGTAGTAATATATTTCCTCCATCAGAATCCATGCTATGGTCTCTCGGAGCTGCGCATTCTCCACCGCTAACCCACGGATGAACGCCGTCGGATCTATCCTGAATACTTCCTCCAGTTCCTTTGCAAGATAGGTCGTAAATGCCCCGTCCGCCTCAAGTCCCCTGGAAAACAGTTCCCCGTAGTCAATGGTCTCTCCCCACAGGGTGTAATCGTCGCGAATTCCGCTGTTTTTCAGCATCCATTGAACCACACGACGTTCCGCCTGTGTAAGGTCATCCCTTTCCGCCAATGCAAGCAGTGCCTCTTTATGGGCTTTTCTGTTGCTTTCAACACCCCATTGGGGTAGGAATCTCGAGGCAGTTATCTCCGCCTGAGTCCCATATTTCTCCAAGGAGAGGACACGGACAAACTTCTCGGGGGAAGCAAGGAAAGCCTCCGCAATTTTCTGCTCGCTCCGGTTGATGCCGGGCTGATGGAACAAATCAGAATAATACTGCTCGTCCGGATCAACCACCTCAGCAGACACGCTCACCGCCAGAAAAAACAGAACAAGCGCCAGAATGAACATAATGCTTTTTCTCATTCCAAGTCCCCCCTTTGGTTTTTCATGTCAAGTTTATCCCGCTATCTCCACAATGGAGATATACCCTGTTTCATAATGATAATTTGTTTCAAGTATTTGATAAACGCTTCTATTCTTTGGTAATATGATACCACAGAAAAAACATAGGCGTCAAGTTTTGATACAATCATTATAATTTTTATATATAACATATGATATACCACGAATCACAGTCTAAGTCCTATAAAAAGCCCGTCACCGAGTGGTGACGGGCGCTATTTTGTGATTAAACGGCTTCTTCCTCAGAAGTTTCCTCTGCGGTGCAGGACTCGGGAGTCTTGCCGGGCTCAAAATCCCGGTAGGCCATCAAGCCGGAACCGGCAGGGATCAGCTTACCGATCAGCACATTCTCCTTCAGACCAACCAGACGGTCGACCTTGCCCTTGATAGCGGCATCGGTCAGGACCTTGGTGGTTTCCTGGAAGGAAGCGGCGGACAGGAAGGAATCCGTTGCCAGAGCTGCCTTGGTAATACCCAGCAGCATAGTAGTTGCGGTGGCCAGCTGCAGCTCGGTCTCACCGGCATCGATCCGGGCCTGGACAGCGGCATTGGCATCGGCAAACTCAAAGGCATCGATGACAGTTCCGGTGAGCAGTGCGGTATCGCCGGGCTCCTCAACGCGAACCTTGCGCATCATCTGACGGATGATGACTTCGATGTGCTTATCGTTGATCTCAACGCCCTGCTGGCGGTACACAGCCTGGACAGACTGCACCAGGTAATCCTGGACAGCTTCCACACCGGAGATACGCAGAACATCCTGGGGATACAGAGCGCCATCGGTGATGGGCTCACCCTTCAGGACAGTCCTGCCGTTCTGAACCTTCAGACCCACAGAGTAAGGCACCTGGTAGATCTTGACCTCACCGTCCTCAGCAGTAACGGTGATGTTACGCAGGGCGGTGCGGTGGGTATCGTCAATGGACACCACGCCGGAGATTTCGGAGATCTGTGCCATCTTCTTGGGACGGCGGGCTTCGAACAGTTCCTCAACTCTGGGCAGACCCTGGGTGATATCGTCACCCGCGACGCCGCCGGAGTGGAAGGTACGCATGGTCAGCTGCGTACCGGGCTCACCGATGGACTGCGCTGCGATGACACCGACGGCCTCGCCCAGGTCAACTTCCTTGGAAGTGGCCAGGTTCATGCCGTAGCACTTGGCGCAGACACCCACACGGGCACGGCAGCCCAGAATGGTGCGGATATAGATCTTCTCAATACCGGCATCCTCAAACTTCTGGGCATCCTCAGGCATCATCATGACATCCTTGGAGTGCAGCAGCTCGCCGGTGACGGGATGCAGCACATCGTTGACGGGATACCGGCCCCGAATACGGTTGCCGAAGGTATCGATAACATCGCCGTTCTGCACCACTGCACCAACCCAAATACCGTTTTCAGTGCCGCAGTTATGCTCACGGATGATCACATCCTGAGAAACGTCGACCATACGACGGGTCAGGTAACCGGAGTCAGCGGTACGCAGAGCGGTATCGGTCATGCCCTTACGCGCGCCTCTGGAGGAAATGAAGTACTCCAGAACGCTCAGGCCTTCACGGAAGTTAGCCTTAACGGGGATCTCGATGGTACGGCCGGCGGTATCGGCCATCAGGCCACGCATACCGGCCAGCTGACGGATCTGAGCCATACTACCACGGGCGCCGGAGTCAGCCATCATGTAGATGGGGTTGAACTCGTCCAGGTTTCCGGACAGGGCGCTGGTAACATCCGCGGTGGTCTTTTCCCACTGCTGAACCACCAGGCGGTAACGCTCCTCGTTGGTGATGAAGCCCTGGCGGTAGTAGTTTTCGATCTCGAGAACCTTACCCTCGGCGTCACGAACCAGCTGGTACTTGATCTCAGGCACCACCATATCCGCGATAGAAACGGAGATAGCGCCCTTGGTAGAGTACTTGTAGCCCAGAGCCTTGATGCGATCCAGCATCTCGGTGGCGATGGTGAAGCCGTGGCGGCGGATACACTTGTCGATGATCTTGCCCAGCTTCTTCTTGTCCACCAGGAAGTCAACTTCCAGGTCGAACGCGTGGTTGGGATCGTTGCGATCCACGAAGCCCAGATCCTGCGGAATGGGCTCGTTGTAGATCAGACGGCCAACGGTGGCGTTGATGAGGCGGTACTGCATTTCGCCGTCCACTTCCTTGCCGTAACGGACACGGATGGGAGCGTGCAGGCCGATAGCGCCGTCAGCATAGGCAGCGATAGCCTCTTCCACGCTGGAGTAGCTGTGGACAGGCAGGAACTGTGCCTGTGCCTTGCCCTCTGCCTTGGCAGCCTTGTTGGCAGCCAGGAACTCGTCAGCATCCACCACCTGGCCTACGGGCAGACCGGTCTCACCGGCGTCAGCCACAAAGACCTCCTCTGCACCCTTCTCAGCCTTACCCAGACGGGTATAGGTCAGGTAGTAGGCACCGAGGATCATATCCTGGGTGGGGACGGTAACGGGCTTGCCGTCCTGAGGCCGGAGCAGGTTGTTGGCAGACAGCATCAGCAGTCTGGCTTCTGCCTGGGCCTCTGCGGACAGGGGCACGTGGATAGCCATCTGGTCGCCGTCGAAGTCGGCGTTAAATGCGGTACAGCACAGGGGATGCAGCTTCAGTGCGCGGCCTTCCACCAGGATGGGCTCGAAAGCCTGAATGCCCAGGCGGTGCAGGGTAGGCGCACGGTTCAGCATAACGGGGCGATCCTTGATGATCTCGTCCAGAGCATCCCAAACCTCGGTCTTGCCCTTGTCGATCATCTTTTTGGCGGACTTGATGTTGTTCGCCAGGCCGTCTGCCACCAGCTTCTTCATAACGAAGGGGCGGAACAGCTCAATGGCCATTTCCTTGGGCACGCCGCACTGATACAGCTTCAGCTCGGGGCCGACAACGATAACGCTACGGCCGGAGTAGTCAACACGCTTACCCAGCAGGTTCTGACGGAAA
>SVLD01000020.1 GCA_015068125.1 Oscillospiraceae bacterium
ATTACACTAAAACGAAACCTGGCGTTGATCAACGCCAGGCCTCGCAAGGTTCTTAAATTTGTTTCAGCTCAATATCTTTGGGATCTTGAACTTCAAAAAGTGTTGCACTTAGTTTGACAAATCACTTGTTTCCCTAAAACCGTCGAAATAATATGGCGCAGCAGCGCCAACGGCCCCCCTTGCCTAAAGGGGGCTGGGTTTTTGCGAAGCAAAAAGCCTGGGGGATTTCACCGCTTACTTCTTCCTTATTACCTATATATAATCCCTCCGTCACGGCTTTGCCGTACCACCGTCCTTTAGGCAAAGGAGGCTTTGGTGCGTTGCTTACAGCACACCGTTTTCTATCAAAAATCCGGAATAAAGGCCTGATCCGCGGCGGCGGATTCCTGAGCAAAGCCCTCCAGATCGTTGAGGTACATCCAGCTCAGCACCGCTTCGTATTCTTCGTCGGTGATCCGCCGGTCAAAGGGCGCGGGCAGACTGCCCATGGGGGTGTACTGCCGCATCAGGCTCACCAGCACCTGCCCCGGGGCGAAATTCTCTCCGATCCAATCCAAAACCCGCAGGGAATTTTCCACCTGCCCCGGCAGGATCAGGTGGCGGATGATGATGCCTTTGCAGACCTTGTCCCCCTGCCACTGCACCGGGCCGGTCTGCCGGAACATTTCCCGAATGGCTTCGGTGGCTACGGGGAAATAATCCACCGCCCCGGAAAGGGCTTTTGCCAGATGGGCGTCGGCGTATTTTAAGTCCGGAAGATAGATATCCACCTTGCCTTCCAATAATTTCAGGGCCTCCACGGATTCGTAGCCGCCGCAGTTGTATACCACCGGCACCGGCAGCTTGGGTTCCAGCGCCGGCAGGATGGTGGGCAGAAAATGGGAGGGGGTCACCAGGTCAATGTTCTCCGCGCCTTGGGAAATGAGGGCTTCCATCATCCGCCGCAGACCGGCGCTGTCCACGGATTCTCCTACGCAAGCGCCGGAAATAGCGGCGTTTTGGCAGTATTTACAGCCCAGAGTGCAGCCGCCGAAGAAGATGGCGCCGCTGCCGCCGCTGCCTGCCAGAGCCGGCTCTTCCCAGGGGTGGAGCATGGTCTTGGCAACGGCTGCGGTGTCGCCGCCCCGGCAGAAGCCAATCTGTCCCCGGGTGCGGTCAACGCCGCAGGCTCTGGGACATAATTTGCAGTTTGTGTAGTCCATGGTTGACTCCTTTCCAAGAGATGACGAACACCCCTTGGCCCCCTCTTTGAGGGGGCTGTCACGCGAACAGCGTGACTGGGGGAGTTCCTTTTCACAGACAAACTCCCTCAGTCGCAAATCGGCTTTTTGAAGCCGATTTGCGCCAGCTCCCTCAGAGAGGGAGCCAAGGAGACGCAACCTCTGGGGCTGTTCTATTTTTGTCATTCTACCATCTTTTTTTGCATTTCTCAGGCTGTGACTTTACCCGGGGCGAAAAATGTGCTATGATGGTAAAAAACAGGGCAATATTCGACTTTTTGCAAGGGAGGAATGTCCGATGTCCGAAAAAAATAACAATCCGCAGCTCCTCCGGGAGGATATTCCTGTCCTTTCCCCCGATCCTGGGGTAGGTCTGACTGCGGAGCAGGTGACCCGGCGGAAAAAAGGCGGCTGGGCCAACGGCGCGCAGGAAAGCGCCTCCCGCACGGAAAAGGAGATCCTGCTCCATAATCTGCTGACATTTTTTAACCTTGTCTTTGTGGTCATGGCGGTGATTTTGGTTATCGCCGGCTCTTCCCTGAAAAATATGACCTTCCTTATCGTGGTGGTCTGCAACGCCGCCATCGGCTGTTACCAGGAGATCCGGGCCAAGCGGGCGGTGGATAAGCTGACCCTGGTGGCGGCGCAGCAGCTGCGCACTGTCCGGGAGGGACAGATGATTAAGCTCCGCTCCAATCTGCTGGTGCGGGATGACATTGTGGAATATGTGGCCGGCGACCAGATTTGCGCTGACGGCGTGGTTCGCAGCGGCGAAATGTATGTCAATGAAGCTTTGGTCACCGGCGAAGAGGACGCCATTTTGAAGCGGGTGGGCGATGAACTGAAATCCGGCAGCTTTGTGGTGGCCGGTGTAGCCAGAGCCCAGCTGACCAAAGTGGGTGGCGATTCCTTTGCCGCCCGGCTGGCGGCAGAAGCCAAGGCCGATCCCCATGCTGCCAAGTCCGAAATGATGCGCTCTCTGGACCGCTTGATCCGGGTGGTAGGCATCGCCCTGATCCCCATCGGTATCGCGCTTTTCTGCCAGGCATTTTTCGTTCGGGAGCAGAGCTTCCGGGAAAGTGCCGAGGGCATGGTTGGCGCATTGGTCGGTATGATCCCCGAGGGACTTTATCTGCTGACCAGCGTTGCTATGGCGGCTTCGGCGCTGAAGCTGACGAAAAACAAGGTTCTGGTGCAGGATATGAACTGCATCGAGACCCTGGCCCGGGTGGATGTGCTGTGCGTGGACAAAACTGGCACCATCACCGAGGCGAAAATGGAAGTAGACAATGTGGTACCCCTGACGGAGGATCCCCCGGAGTACTTAGAGCAGATTCTTTCTGCCATTTATTCCGGCCAGGAGCCGGAAAACGACACCGGCAGGGCAATGACGGAGGTCTTCGCCACCGGCACCGAGTGGGTCTGCACCAAGCGGATTCCCTTTACCTCCCAGACCAAATGGAGCGCGGCGGTGTTCCGGGAGCAGGGCAGCTTTATCATTGGCGCCCCGGAATTTGTCATGGGCAGGCGTTATGCCGAGATCCGGGACACCGCGGAAACCTGGGGCTCCCGGGGATACCGGGTGCTGCTGGTGAGCCGGTATGAGGGTGAGCCCGGGCAGCATCTGGAAGAAAACCGGCTACAGCCTCTGGCTCTGGTGCTGCTGACAAACCGCATCCGCCCCGAAGCGCCGGATACCTTTGCTTATTTCGCCCAGCAGGGCGTGACCATCAAGGTTATCTCCGGCGACAATCCGGTAACCGTGTCCGAGGTGGCAAAAAAAGCCGGCATCGCCAATGCCGAGTTCTTTGTGGACGCCAATACCCTGGAAACCCAGGAGGATTTCCTCAATGCTGTGGATCAGTACACCGTCTTTGGCCGGGTGACCCCGGATAAGAAAAAGCGGCTGATCCAGGCGCTGAAAAAGAAAAAGCACACCGTAGCCATGACCGGCGACGGCGTCAACGATGTTTTGGCCATGAAGGAAGCGGATTGCGGCATCGCCATGGCCAGCGGCGCCCAGGCTGCCAGTCAGATCGCCCAGCTGGTGCTGCTGAAATCCGACTTTTCCGCCATGCCCGGCATTGTGGGTGAAGGCCGCCGGGTCATCAACAATATCCAGCGGGCGGCAACCCTGTTTTTGGTGAAGAATATCTTCTCTCTCGGCCTTTCCATCATCTCGTTTTTTACCAACTGGCCGTACCCCATGGTGCCTTTCCACCTCAGCGTGATCTCCGCCCTGACCATCGGCGTGCCCTCTTTCTTCCTGGCTATGGAGCCCAATTATGAACGGGTGGGCGGCCACTTCATCCGGGGCGTGCTGCGCAAGGCCTTCCCCGGCGGTCTGACCAATATCTTTGTGGTGCTGGGGGCACAGGCCTTTATGGCGGCCTTTGGCCTGCCACTGAGCCAGATCTCCACTGTTTGCGCGGCAATTCTGGGCGTGGTGGGTCTGCTGGTGCTGTTCCAGACCTGTAAACCCTTTGATATTTTCCGAAAGATCATCTGGGGCGCAATGGCGTTGGCGCTGGTGCTGTGCTTCACATGGCTGGGCAGCTTCTTTGAGCTGAAAGCCAGTATGCGCTCGGTGCAGCTGGTCATGGCAACCTTGCTGATTATGACGCCCACGGTGTTCTTCGCTATCCAGAGAGTGTTTGACTGGGGCGACAAGCTGGTGCTGAAGCTTCGCTCCATCGGCAAAAAGACGGAATGACGCGGACGGCCAATGGCCGCCCCTGCACCCACTTCCAACAGAAATCGTAGGGGTGAGCATTGCTCGTCCGCAAAGCCTTCTCCTTTTGGGAGAGGATATCTTTCACCATGTTATCCCGTACTGGAAAGGAGGGCCGGATATGGCCATCAAACAAGAAACCTATCGTGGCTGCCTTTTGGGCTTAGCCGTGGGCGATGCCATGGGCTATACCGTGGACAGCCGTTCCCTGGAGGAGATCCGCCGGGACTACGGCCCAAACGGGCTTTTGGGCTATGATCTGGTCAACGGCTATGCCGAGGTGACTTCTTATACCCAGCTTGCGGCATTTTCCGCCAACGGTCTACTGTGGGGTCTTACCCGTGGACGGCTGCAAGGCCGCATGGCTGCCCCGGTGCGCTACATCGGCGCCGCCATTAAGGAATGGTCCCGATCTCAGCACTACTGCGCCCCGGAGCGGAATTTCTGCTGGCTGTCGGGTGTGCCGGAGATGAAACGGCGGCACTGCCTGGACAACCGGATGCTGGATATTCTGGCCAAGGGCGTATTGGGTACACCGGAAGACCCGGTGAGCAATTACAGCCACGGCGGCGCGCTGACGGAAACGATCCCCATCGCCCTACTGGGGGACGATCTGCTGCTGGGCATGCCGGAGCGCGCCCGGCTGGGAGCGGAAGCCGTGGCGCTGACCCATGGCGATCCCGAAGCCTTTATCTGCGGCGCGGCCCTGACCCATGCGCTGTCCTTGCTGCTGCGCAAGCCTGATATCGAACTGGGCGAACTGCTCCGAAGCACTGTGGATGCCATCCAGCTTCAGTTTGGCAGAGAATATCACCAAACCGCCAAGCTTTGGGAGCTGCTGCAGATGGCCCGGATTTTGGCGGCCAATGAGACCATAGCACCCATGGATGCCATGGAGCGCCTCAGCTGCCGCAGCAGCGCGGAGGTTCTGGCCGGCGTGCTGTATGCCTGCCTTACCTGCAACGGGGATTTCGATGCCGCCATGATTACCGCGGTGAACCACTCCGGCCGCAGCGCGGCGGTGGGATCCATTACCGGCGCGGTGCTGGGGGCGATTTTGGGTGAGCAGGCGCTGCCGGAGTTTTACCTGGAATCCCTGGAGCCTACCCAGTATCTGCTGGAGCTGGCGGATGATATGTACCGGGGCTGTCCCATGGATATGGGCAGCAGCCTTTTCGACGGAGATTGGGACAGAAAATATGTCAACGGCGGAGTATAAATGCCTCCTACAGGCGGGTTTTGTATAAAAAAGATGAAAAAATGTGTGCGTTTCTTTGCAAAACCCCTTGCAATCCGAAAAAAAGGATGCTATAATCCCTAATGTAAAGATGTTTGACTGTTAGGAGAGAGGGGCGCGCCCCTCTCTCTTTCTCATGAAGGAGGCGAATTTATGAAAGTCACAGAGCTGGTTGCCCAGTTTGCCCAGCCCATCGTGGAAAGCCACGGCTGCAGCCTTTGGGATGTGGAATATGTCCGGGAAGGCTCCGAGCGGTTCCTGCGGCTTTACATTGAAAAGGAGGGCGGCGTGGACATTACCGACTGCGAAGCCATCTCCCGGGCGGTGGATCCTGTGCTGGATGAGAAAGATCCCATCGCGGAATCCTATCATTTTGAGGTCTGCTCCGCCGGCCTGGAACGGGCACTGAAGCGCCCCGGGGATTTTGAGCGGTTCATGGACAGCCCCATCACCGTGAAACTCTACCGTCCCCGTAACGGCCTGAAGGAGATCCCCGGAATTTTGCGGGGTTACGACGACGGCAAGGTTACCATGGAGGCGGGAAAAGAAACCCTGACATTTGAAAAATCTGAGGTCGCGCTGGTGCGGCTTCGCGTAGAATTTTAACAGGAGGAAACAGAAAATGGCCAGAAATACCAGAGCCAAAAAGTCCGAAGCACCCAAGGTAGATATCGGTGCGGAGATCTTCGCTTCCCTGCGGGATCTGGAGAAGCTCAAGGGCATCAGTGTTGACTACATGGTGGAGCGTCTGAAGCAGGCGCTGACCAACGCATACCGCAAGGATCGTGAAGATCATCGGGATATCCCCGCTGAAAATGTGGTGGTTGACCTCAGCGAGAAGGGTCTGAGCATGTACCAGATCAAGACCGCTGTGGAGGAAGTGGAGGATACCGCTTTGGAGATCCACATCGACGCCGCCCGGAAGATGGATCCCAATGTCCAGGTAGGTGACAATGTGAGCATCCCCGTGGATATCCAGAAGTTCGGCCGCATCGCCGCCCAGACTGCCAAGCAGGTGGTCATCCAGGGTATCCGTGAAGCTGAGCGCGGCGTTATGTACGAAAGCTATTCCAGCAAGACCCAGGAGCTGCTCACCGGCACTGTGCTGAAGCTGGATCCCAGCGGCGATGTGTTTATCCGCATTGGCCAGGGCAATGATGCTTCCGACGCTGTCCTGCGGGCCGGCGAGCAGATTCCCGGCGAGAGCTACCACGAGGGCGATATGATCAAGGTCTATGTGCTGGAGGTTCGCCGTCCTGCCCGTGGTCCCCTGGTTCAGGTCTCCCGTACCCATCCCAACATGGTTCGCCGGCTCTTTGAGCTGGAAACTCCCGAAATTGCCGAAGGCCAGGTGGAGATCCGGAACATCGCCCGGGAAGCCGGTTCCCGGAGCAAGATGGCTGTCCGTGCGGCTATGGAGGGCATCGATCCCGTGGGTGCCTGTGTGGGCCCCCGTGGCGGCCGTGTGGGTGCCGTTGTGGAAGAGCTCTGCGGCGAAAAGATCGACATCGTGGTTTGGAGCGAGGATCCCTGCGAGTATGTCAAGGCTGCGCTGAGCCCTGCGGATGTCATTTCCGTATCCCTGATCCCCGGCCAGAAGGCTTGCCGTGTCATCGTTCCCGATGATCAGCTGAGCCTTGCCATCGGCAAGGAGGGCCAGAACGCAAGACTGGCTGCCCGGCTCACCGGTTATAAGGTGGATATCAAGCCTGCTTCCCAGGCCGAGGAAGAATAAAAAGTTCCCCAATTCCAGAGAAACAAAGCCTTCTCCTTGAGGAGAAGGTGGCACGCCGACAGGCGTGACGGATGTGGTGATCTGCGAAGCAGCCGGGAGAGGAAACTCCCCCAGGCAAATTGCCTGAAATCAGCAATTTGCCAGCCCCCTCAGAGAGGGGGCCAAGGTAAGCGTGCAACCAAATCAAGAGGAGGTAGTCCAATGCAAAAGAAAATTCCCCAACGGCAGTGTATGGGCTGCCGGGAACGCAAAAATAAGCGGGATATGATCCGTGTGGTCCGCCAGACTGACGGCACCGTATCCCTGGATTTCAGCGGAAAGCTCAACGGCCGGGGCGCTTACGTCTGCCCCGATGCCGAGTGCCTGAAAAAGTGCCGCAAGACCCGATCCCTGGATCGGTGCCTGGAGGTGACCATTCCCGAGGAAGTATACGAACGGCTCACCCGGGAAATGGAGGGCGGCAATGGATAAGGCGCTGTATTATCTGGCGCTGGCCAGAAAGGCCGGCAAAGCTGAGCTGGGCGAAGAGCCCGTGGGTGCTGCGGCAAGAGCCCTGCACGCCCACCTGATCCTGGTTGCCTCGGATGCTTCGGATCACACCTGGCGCAGAGCCAGGAGCTTCGCTGCCGGTACCAATCAGCAGTGCATCCGACTGCCCTATACGAAGGACGACATGGGCTTTGCCATCGGCCGGCAGGCGCTGGCCATCGCCGCTGTTACGGATGTGGGCATGGCGCTGGCTCTGGTGGAGGCTCTGAATCAGCCGGAGCAGCACAAGAGCGTCATCGAGGTGCTATCCCAGAAAAAGATCAGGATCGCCCAGCGGCGCAGTGAGGAAAAAGCCCACCGCCGGAATGTCCGTAAAGGAAAAAAGTAATGTACAATTGACAGTTGGCAGTTGACAGGTGACAGTTGAAAAACTGTCGGTTGTCCGTTGCCAACCGTCGCTCCCATATCTTATGGAGGTGCTTATATGAGTTTAGTGAAGTATCGTTTGAAGGAGGTCGCGGCGGATTTCGGCGTGGCCACCAAGCAGATCAGCGAGATCCTAGGAACCTATTTTGAAAAGCCCAAGTCCAATACCCAGGTGCTGACGGACGAGGAGCTGAATGTGATCTTTGATCACATGACCCAGCATAACCAGATCGCTTCTCTGGAAGTAGTCTTTGCTGTCAAGCCCAAGGAGCAGCCCAAGGCAGAACCCAAGGCTGAGCCTGCAAAGGCAGAAGTCAAGACAGAAACCAAGACTGCCCCTGCCAGGGAGCAGTCCAAAGCTGAGCCCAAGGCCGAGAAGCCTGCCAAGCCCGCAGAGCCTGAGCGCAAGAGAGAACGCCGGGTGGTGGATACCTCCGCTGTCCAGGTCAATTCCAACCGCTTTGCCGATGTGGATAACCTGGTTTCCGAGCGGGTCCAGAATTTCCAGGGCGGCAAGCAGCGCATCGGCGGCGGCAAGGGCAAGCAGCAGCAGAAGCAGCAGAACAATAAGTTCAAGGGCAACAAGAGCAAGAACGAGGAGCAGGAGAAGCTCCGCCGTCTGCAGATGGAAGTGGCCCGTAAAGCTCCCACTGTGGTAAAGATCCCCGAGGAGATCACCGTGGGCGAGCTGGCCAGCCGGATGAAGAAGACCGCCGGCGAGGTCATCAAGTGCCTGATGCTCAACGGCATCATGGCCGCCATCAACCAGACCATCGATTTTGATACCGCCGAATATGTGGCCACCGAAATGGGCTGCAAGGTGGAAAAGGAGATCACCGTTACCATCGAGGAGCGGATCATCGACGACCATGTGGATACCGCCGAAGAGCTGGAGACCCGTGCTCCCGTTGTGGTCGTCATGGGTCACGTTGACCACGGTAAGACCTCCACGCTGGACGCCATCCGTAAGACTTCCGTTACTGCCGGTGAGGCCGGTGGTATTACCCAGCACATTGGTGCCTATACTGTGGATGTAAACGGCAACATGGTCACCTTCCTGGATACCCCGGGTCACGCCGCCTTTACCTCCATGCGTGCCCGTGGCGCCAAGTCCACCGATATCGCCATTCTGGTGGTTGCTGCCGACGACGGCATCATGCCCCAGACTGTGGAATCCATCAACCACGCCAAGGCAGCGGGTGTGCCCATCATCGTGGCCATCAACAAGATGGATAAGCCCACCGCCAACCCCGACAAGATCAAGGAACAGCTGACCAAGTACGACCTGATCCCCGAGGAGTGGGGCGGCGAGACCATCATCGTGCCCATCTCCGCCAAGACCGGCATGGGCCTGGACGATCTGCTGGAAATGGTCATTCTGACCGCCGAGGTCCAGGAGTTGAAGGCCAACCCCAACCGCCGGGCCAAGGGTACGGTCATCGAAGCCCGTCTGGATAAGAACAGAGGCCCCGTTGCCACCCTGCTGGTGCAGAACGGCACGCTGAACCAGGGCGATATCGTCATCGCCGGTACTGCTGTGGGTCGTGTCCGTGTCATGACCAATGATAAGGGCCGCACTGTCAAGACCGCCGGCCCCTCCGTGCCTGTGGAGATCACCGGCCTTGCCGAAGTCCCCACCCCCGGCGACGAGTTCAACGCCGTTACCGACGAGCGTATGGCCCGTGAGCTGGTGGAGCAGCGCCGTCAGGCCCAGAAGGATGCCGCCGCCAAGGCTATGCAGAAGGTCACTCTGGACAATCTGTTTGCCAAGATGCAGGAGGGCGAGATGAAGGAGCTGCCTCTGATCGTCAAGGCTGACGTGCAGGGCTCTGCGGAAGCCGTGAAAGCCTCCCTGGAGAAGATCTCCAACGAGGAAGTCCGGGTCAAGGTTATCCACGCCGGTGTCGGCGCCATCAATGAAAGCGATATTCTGCTGGCTTCCACCTCCGGTGCCATCGTCATCGGCTTCAATGTCCGTCCCGATGCCGGCGCGCAGGCCAGTGCCCAGCGTACCAATGTGGATATGCGGTTCTACCGGGTTATCTACGATGCCATCGACGAGATCGAGGCCGCTATGAAGGGCATGCTGGCGCCCAAGTTCGAGGAAGTGGTCATCGGTCACGCCGAAGTTCGCATGACCTACAAGGTCTCCGCCATCGGCACAATTGCCGGCTGTATGGTCAAGGACGGCAAGATCACCCGGGATGCCCAGGTGCGCATCCTGCGCGACAACATCGTCATCCACGAGGGCGAAGTTGGTTCTCTGCAGCGGTTTAAGGACGCTGTCAAGGAAGTCACTGCCGGCTACGAGTGCGGCATGAGCATCGCCAAATATAACGATATCAAGGAAGGCGACATTTTCGAGTGCTTCGCCATGCAGGAAGTCAAGCGATAACATTTTTCTCGCCGTACCGCGATGGGCGGTGCGGCGAGAACTGTTATCGAATTGAAAATTTAAAATTGAAAGTTGAAAGTTGCGAATACCAGAATTTTCAATTTTCAATTTTCACTTATCAATTTGAATGGAGGATGTATTATGGCATCCAATCGAATCAACCGAATCAATGAAGAGATCCAGAAATCCCTGGCGGAGAATCTTCGCAATGTGAAAGATCCCCGGGTCAGCGGCACCATGATCTCTGTTACCAAGGTGGAAACCACCCCCGACCTGCGCTATGCCAAGGTCTATGTCAGCTTCCTGGAGGAAAATAAGGCCGCCGAGGCTATGAAGGGCCTGAAATCCGCCGGCGGCTGGCTCCGCCGTGAGGTGGGCAACGACCTGAAGCTGCGCTATACCCCGGAGCTGGTCTGGGCCTTGGATGATTCCATCACCTACGGCGCCAAGCTGCTGAGCCTGATCAATTCCCTTGAGGTCAAGAGCGATGACGAGAACTGATTGCGCCCGCTTTTTTGCGGAACACGACAATTTCTGCATCCTGACCCACGCCGGCCCCGATGGGGACACCCTGGGCTCTGCCGCAACCCTGTGCCTGGGACTGCGCTCTCTGGGAAAAACCGCCGCGGTGTTGGAAAACCCGGAAATTTCCGAGAAATTGGCGTATCTGTGCGACGGCCTCATGGTGGAGAAACCCGTGGAAAATGCCGTGTTTGTCAGCGTGGACGTGGCTTCGCCTCATATGTTCCCGGAAAACATGGGTGAATTTGTGGAGAAAATCGCTCTGCGAATCGATCACCACGGAAATTCCACATCCTTCGCGCCCCTGGAGTTGGTGGATTCCACCAGCGCATCCTGCGCGGAGATCATCTATGATATTTTTGTAGAAATGGGCGGCGAATTGACACCGGAGATGGCCATCCCTCTGTATACCGGCCTGGCTACCGACACCGGCTGCTTCCGCTTTGCCAACACCAATGCCCATACCTTCGCCACCGCGGCGGCCTGCGCCGCTACCGGGGCAAATCTGCAGCCCATCAACCAGGCGCTGTTTGATACCGTCACCCTCAATAAGCTGAAGGTTCAGGCCTGGGTGACAGAGCATACCAAGTTTTTATCCGAGGGCAAGGCGGCCTACTGCGCCATGCCTGCCACATTGGCCCAGGAATTGGGCGTGGAAGAATCGGATGTGGGCGGCATGGCCGGCTTTGTTCGTTCCATCGAGGGGGTTTGCCTGGCTATGACCTTGCGTGAATCCGGCGATGACGGCAAGGTGTACCTCTCCGGCCGGGCGATCCCGGGCTATGACGTGGCAGCGATTTGCGCCAAATTTGGCGGCGGCGGACACAAAGGTGCCGCCGGCGGCTCCACCACCCTGCCCCTGAGGGACGCCATGCAGGCCGTGGAAACGGCGATTTTAATTGCTATGGAAAGCTAACATCCCTTGTTAAAACATTGTAGGGGAGGGTCTTGACCCTCCCAAATCCCGGTTAGTGACAATGAAAAGAGGGAGGGTCAAGACCCTCCCCTACAAAATCGTTTGTAAGAACGAGAAACGGATAAACACTATGAACGGAATTGTAATTATCGACAAACCCCAGGGATGGACAAGCCAGGATGTGACGGCGCGCCTGCGCCGGGTGTTTAATACCCGCCGCATCGGCCACGGCGGCACTCTGGATCCCATGGCCACCGGCGTACTGCCGGTGTTCGTGGACCGGGCTACCCGGGGTGTGGAGTTTTTTGAACACGCGGAAAAAACCTACGAAGCCACTTTGCGCTTAGGCCTTACCACCGATACGGAGGATACCTCCGGCACTGTGCTGGAAGAAAAGGAAGTCCGAATTGCCAAGGAGGAATTTTTGGGAATTTTGCCAAAATTTCGGGGAGATATCCAACAAATTCCCCCTATGTACTCCGCTTTGAAAATCGACGGCCAGAAGCTCTGCGACCTGGCCCGGAAGGGCAAAACCGTGGAGCGTAAGCCCCGGACGATCACGATTTTCAAGCTGGAGTGCCTGGAGTTTTCCGGGAACACCGCCCGACTGCTGGTGCATTGTTCCAAGGGTACTTACATCCGCACATTGTGCAAGGATATCGGCGAGGCTTTGGGCTGCGGCGGCTGCATGGCGGCGCTGCGCCGGGTCACCACCGGTGAGTACACCATCGGGGAGGCTGTGCCCCTGGATGTGCTACTGGAGTCCGAAGATCCCGGCAGCTATCTGCGGCCGGTGGACTCTATGTTCCGGAATTACCCGGAACTTCGGCTGACGCCTAAGCAGGAGCAGCGCTGCCGCAACGGCAATTCTTTCTCCATGGACAAGCCCGACGGCTCTTACCGGGTCTATTCTCAGGATGGGGAATTTTTGGCCCTGTCCAAGGTGGAAAATGGTGTTATGTCAACCATAAAGAGCTTTTTCGCCGTATCATTTTGACAGATCCTTTGGGAGGTTTTTATGAACACCCTTTTGCATATTTGCTGCGCCCCCTGCGCCAACCAGTGCATCGAGGTGCTGCGCACCGACGGCTTCGCCGTCACCGGCTATTGGTACAACCCCAATATCCACCCCTTTACGGAGTACCGGGAGCGCCGCAATTGTCTCCGGGACTATGCGAAAATCATCGAGCTGCCGCTGATTGAGCGGGACGATTACGGCCTGCGGCCCTTTGTCCGGGAGGTGGCGGAGGATATTAGCAGGCGCTGTGGAAAATGCTATGAAATGCGGCTTTTCGACACTGCCCGTCAGGCTGCCGAGGGAGGCTTTGACAGCTTTACCTCCAGCCTGTTCATCAGCCCCTACCAGAATCATGAGCTGATGCGGGAAACCGCAGAGAGGGCGGCGAAGGAATACGGTGTGGAATTTCTGTACCGGGATTTCCGTCCCTATTTCAAGGCCGGCCAGGAGAAAGCCCGGGAGCTGGAAATGTACATCCAGAAATTCTGCGGCTGCATTTTCTCCGAACAGGAGCGCTACCTGAAACCCAAGAAGATTATTCCCTAAGGAACACCTTGCCTCCCTCTTTGAGGGAGGTGGATCGCCACCAGGCGAGACGGAGGGAGTGTACTCCCCCAGTCTTTTTGCTTCGCAAAAATCCAGCCCCCTCAGGGAGGAGGCCAAGGCGGTCTGCGGCCGCACGCCCTTATAGTCAATATGGAGGATCTATGAATCAATTTGAATTTGCTGTGCCCACCCTGTTTGGCCTGGAGGGCATTGCCGGCGACGAGCTTCGCCGGCTGGATTTGGAAAATGTCCGGGTGGAAAACGGCCGGGTGCTGTTTTCCGGCGATCAAACCGCCCTTGCCAGGGCGAATATGAACCTGCGCACCGGTGAGCGTGTGCTGCTGGTGCTGGCGGATTTTCCGGCCAAAACCTTCGAGGAGCTGTTTCAGGGGGTATACAACGCCAATCTGGAGGACTATATTCCCAAAAACGGCGCGTTCCCCGTAAAGGGGCACTGCCTCAGCAGCCAGCTGATGAGCGTGCCGGACTGCCAGGCCATCGTGAAAAAGGCCGCCTGCAAGCGCCTGGGCGAAAAATACGGTATGCAGTGGCTGCCGGAGGACGGCGCGAAATATCAGCTCCAGTTTTCCATTATGAATGACCGGGTGCAGCTGTACCTGGATACCTCCGGTGTGGGTCTGCACAAGCGTGGCTACCGGGCCATCGGCAACGATGCCCCCCTGCGGGAAACCCTGGCCGCCGCCATGGTGATGCTGACGAAGTACCGGGGTCGGGAATTTGTCTGGGATCCCTTCTGCGGCAGTGGCACCATTCCCATCGAGGCCGCCCTCATCGCCAAAAACCGGGCGCCGGGGTTGCGGCGGCGGTTTGCCGCGGAGCAGTTTGCCTGGATGGAGGAATCCATCTGGCAGAACGCCCGGGGCGAGGCCATGGACAAGGAGTTTAAAGGCAATTACCGTATTCTGGGCTCGGACAACGACCCCAAGTGCATCAGTCTTTCCATGGCAAATGCCCGAAAGGCCGGTGTTGCCGACTGCATCGAGTTCAAGGACGGCGACGCCACCAAAATGAGCCTGCCCACGGACAGCGGCATTCTCATCTGCAATCCCCCCTACGGCCAGCGGATGATGGAGCAGCACAGCGCTCAGCGGCTCTACGGCGCTCTGGGTCGGCATCTGAAATTTGCCGACGGCTGGAAGAAGTATATCATCACCTCTGAGCCGGAGTTTGAGCATTATTTCGGCCGCCGGGCAGACAAAAAGCGCAAGTTATACAACGGCATGATCAAGTGCGATTATTATATGTACTTGGGCGGTCGTAAGAAGTAAAAAGCCTTGCCTCCCTCTCTGAGGGAGTTCATGCCCTCCCTAAAGGGGAAGGCTTTGCGGACGGCCAATGGCCGCCCCTACGGCCACCCACGATAGAAATTGTAGGGGCGAGCAGTGCTCGTCCGCTATTCTTGCGAATTGCCGCAAACGAGATTAAAAAGTACGGTATGACTATGAACAAAGAGAAACGAATTTTTGCCCTGGGATTTTTCGACGGGGTGCATCTGGGGCATCAGGCGCTGCTGAGGCGGTGCGTTGACCTGGCAAGGCAGCATAGCTTGCAGCCGGCGGCCATCACCTTTGACCGGCACCCCCAGTCTATCTTCACCCAAACGCCGCCTCCCCAGATCAATACCGCCGCTGACCGGGTGCTGCTGCTGAAGCGCTTCGGCATGGAACAGGTCATCACACTGCCGGTGACCCGGGAGGTCATGTCCACCCCCTGGGAGAGCTTTTTGGATCGGCTGACGGAGCAGGGAGCGGCAGGCTTTGTCTGCGGTCAGGACTTCCGCTTCGGTCACCGGGGCGAGGGCAACGCGGAAAGGCTGGAAATCTACTGCCGGCAGCGGAATTTGCCCTTTGAGGTTTTGCAGGATCAGACCTTGGATGGTATCCGCATTTCCTCCACCCATATCCGCAGCCTTGTGGAAAGCGGGGAGATGGAAGCAGCCGTAAAATTTCTGGGCCACCCCCATATTCTCACCGGAACGGTGGTCACAGGGCAGCAATTGGGACGGAAAATTGGCATTCCTACCGCAAATTTGGTGATAAATCAGGGTGTTTTGGTGCCGAAATTTGGCGTGTACGCCTGTAAAATTCTGACGGAAACCGGCGAATTTATGGCAGTGACCAATGTGGGCACCCGTCCCACGGTAGCAGGAAACGGCATTACGGTGGAGCCCTGGATCCTGGATTTCAACGGCGATCTCTACGGAAAGACCGTCACGCTGCAATTCTGCAAATTTCTCCGCTCGGAGAAAAAATTCCCCACTTTGGCTGATTTGCAGGCAGAAATCCGGAAAAACGCAGAGGAAGTTCGGAATTTCTTTGAAAAATATTGAAATTTTCCCTTTACATTTGGGAAAACTTATGATAAGATATTCGGGCTGGCTATGGCCAGACGATATTTCTATGCCCGCAGCTCAGTTTTGGGAAGACACCGACCCTCTACTTGGCGCGAGGTAAATTTTTGAAAAGGTGGATTTAACCATGATTCTGAAGGAAAAGAAGACCCAGGTTATCCTGGACAACGCAACCCACGAGGGCGACACCGGTTCTCCCGAGGTCCAGATCGCGATCCTGACTGCCCGTATCAACGAGCTGACCGATCACCTGCGCGTGCACAAGCATGACAACCACTCCCGCCGTGGTCTGCTGATGATGGTTGGTAAGCGCCGCAGCCTGCTGGACTATCTGGCAAAGAAGGACATCAACCGTTACCGCGCTATTATCGCCAAGCTGGGCATCCGTAAGTAAGAAAGCGAAAGGGCGACGGTATCCGTCGCCCTTTTCCACAATCCATCGGGAGAATTTTAGCAGTTGAATGTGTTGCTGAAGCCTCGGCGATAGATTCAAGTGCTAAACCTCCCGAAACACACAAATTGAAAGTTGAAAATTGAAAATTGAAAATTTTGGAATTTTCAATTTCTGTTTTCAACCCACAGAAACTATGGAGGTATTTCAAATGGTAACTCGCAAACAGTTCCCCAATCACAAGGTTTTCGAAATGGAAATCGGCGGCCGTCCCTTTACCGTTGAGACCGGTAAGGTGGCTGAGCTGGCCAATGCCGAGTGCATCTGCCGCTACGGCGACACCGTGGTGCTGACTACCTGCACCTGCAACCCCATCCCCAAGGCCGGTATCGACTACTTCCCTCTGACCATCGAGTTTGAGGAGAGAATGTACTCCGTGGGCCGCATCCCCGGCTCCTTCAACCGCCGTGAGGGCAAGCCCTCCGAGCGGGGCATCCTGAACAGCCGTATCATCGACCGTCCCATGCGTCCTCTCTTCGACGAGGAGCTGCGCAACGACACTGTCGTTACCTGCACCGTCATGGCCAACGATTATGAGAATCCCGTGGAAGTCGTTGCTTCCCTGGGTGCTTCCATCGCCATCGCTTCTTCCGATGTGCCCTGGAACGGTCCTGTGGCTACCACCAATGTTGCCCACATCGGCGACCGCTATGTCATCAACCCCAGCGCTGACGAGCGTGAGGCCTGCGACTGCTTCGTGTGCATCGCTTCCACCTTTGAGAAGGTGGTCATGATCGAGACCGAGGCCAACGAGGCTCCCGAAGAGATCGTCTACGAGTGCATCCGCGTGGCTCACGAGACCAACATGGAGATCGTGAAGTTCATCAACTCCATCGTTGCTGAGATCGGCAAGCCCAAGTTCACCTTCGAGAAGGCCGCCGTCAACCACGACCTGCTGGATGACCTCATCGCCTACGGCTTGGGCCAGATCGAGTACGCTCTGGACACCGACGACAAGAACGTCCGTGAGGAGCGGCTGACCGCTGCCCGCCTGGACTTCGCAGACAAGTTCGCTGAGAAGTACGAGGACTTCGAGACCCACATCGAGGTCTGCCTGTACAAGATGCAGAAGAAGGTCGTTAAGAAGTGGCTGCTGGCCGGCAAGCGTGTTGATGGCCGTGGCATGGACGACATCCGCGCTCTGGCTGCCGAGGTCGGCGTTCTGCCCAGAGTGCACGGCAGTGGCCTGTTCACCCGTGGCCAGACCCAGGTTCTGTCCATCTGCACCCTGAACACCCTGTCCGCTGCTCAGAAGCTGGATACCATCTACCAGGAAGATACCAAGCGGTATATCCACCACTACAACTTCCCCGCTTTCTCCACCGGCGAAGCCCGTGCTGCCCGCTCCACCTCCCGTCGTGAGATCGGCCATGGCGCTCTGGCTGAGAAGGCGCTGCTGCCTGTGATTCCCTCCGTTGAGGAGTTCCCCTATGCCATCCGTGTGGTGTCCGAGGTTCTGTCCTCCAACGGTTCTACCTCCCAGGGCTCCATCTGCGGCTCTACTCTGGCTCTGATGGACGCCGGTGTTCCCATCCGCCGTCCCGTTGCAGGCATTTCCTGCGGCCTGATCTCCGATCAGGAGACCGGCGAGTGGAGAACCTTCACCGACATTCAGGGTGTTGAGGACTTCCACGGCGAAATGGACTTCAAGGTTGCCGGTACCACCGAGGGCGTTACCGCCATCCAGATGGACCTGAAGAACAAGGGCCTGACCATGGAGATCATCGCCGACGCTCTGGAGCGCTGCCGCGTTGCCCGTCTGGAGATCCTGAACGAGATTATGCTGCCCTGCATCCCCGAGCCCCGCGCTGAGGTTTCCGAGTTTGCTCCCAAGATGATCAGCATGAAGATCCCCGTGGACAAGATCCGCGAGGTCATCGGCTCCGGCGGCAAGACCATCCAGAAGATCTGCGCTGACACCGGCGCTAAGGTCGACATCGAGGACGATGGCTCCGTGTTCATCTCCGCGGTGGACAGTGCCGCTGCTTACGCTGCCAAGAAGATGGTGGACGACATCTGCTTCGTTCCCGAGGTTGGCAAGCTGTACTACGGCAAGGTTGTTCGTATCCTGCCCATCGGCGCTTTCGTCGAGATCGCTCCCGGCCACGACGGCATGGTGCACATCTCCAAGCTGGAGAACCGCCGGGTTGAGAAGGTTGAGGATGTTCTGAACCTGGGCGATATGACCTGGGTCAAGTTCATGGGCTTCGATGAGAAGGGCCGTGCAAACTTCAGCCGCAAGGACGCTCTGAAGGAACTGGAGAACCAGTAATTGAAAAACAAAAAACCGCGCTGCTTTCGCAGCGCGGGTTTGCTTACTTGTAGGGACCGGCGTCCTCGACGGTCCTTTTTCTAAAATCTGCGGACCGGCCGGGAGGCCAGTCCCTACATTCACGATCAATAGGGTGTGTAGGGGCGGCCAATGACCGCCCGCCTTGGCCCCCTCGCTGAGGGGGCTGGATTTTTGCGGAGCAAAAAGACTGGGGGAGTTTTTTTACTGGAGCAAACTCCCTCAGTCAAAAGGCGGCTCACAAGAGCCGCCTTTTGCCAGCTCCCTCAAAGAGGGAGCCAAGGCAGCATCGCTGCGGTGTCATCCCGAGGGAGCAATCGCTTCCCCAGGGGGAAGGCTGTTGGGATGGCTAATGACCGCCCCAACAAGTATATTTCGTTATTCTGTGCGCTCCCGGTGGAACATGGGGGTGAGCTTGGGCTTGTTGAAAAGGTTAATGAACCGCTGGCATTTGATCAAAAATGCGTAGTAGACATTGAATCCGCAGCCCAGCATGGTCTCCACATTGGCCTGACCCTTGCTCAGGACCACATCGCTGTCCTGGAGGGCGGCAAGGGTTTCCTGGTTCACCATATCCAGCTGGGTGCCGGCGATGCAGGTGCCGTTGTCGATGACGGGGAAGGGCACGCCTACAGCGTCGGCGTCCTCACGGGTGGCATCGTTGTTGGCTGCGCCGCCCCGGACACAGAAGGTGATAGCGATGTGGGGATATTTTTTATGAATTTCTTCGGCGCAGATCCGGTCAAAACCGATCTCGCCGGCGTTGTCCGTCAGGTAAAGCAGACTTCTGCCGTTTTCCAAATCTTTGCAAAAACGGCGGTAATTTTCCCGATCCAGCGCAAGAGAAGTGCCGGTTTTCAGCATTTCATCCAGTTTTTCGAAGCTGACTTCCCCCTGGAGGGCGGAAAAATCGATATAATTGCCCAGTACCGCATACTGAAGTCCCGCGTACACCGGGTCGGGCTGGGATTGCACCAACGCCCGGATGGCATCCATCCGCGCCAGAACAAATTGGTTAGAAATCTGCTTTTCTTCCAGGTAGCGATCCCCGGTGAGGCCGTAGTACTTGGCATACAGCTCAGAGGTGCCCGGGCCAAACCAGGGAGAACCGGCGTCTACCGGGGCGTCAATGTATAGCTGCATCAGCTCCCGGGCAAAAGCGGTGGCGGTTTCCTCGTCACCAAGCTTCCGGGCGTTTTCCACATGCCGCCGCAGGTGGCACAGGAAACACTGGCTGTCCATGGGTACGCTCATACCTTCAGCTTCACCACGGCTTTCTTGAAATTGGCCGGCTCGTCCAGATGGACACCGGGCATATGGCCGTCCTCGGGGAACACGATATAGCAGAAGCCTGCCCGGACGGTAATAAAATCAAATTCGCCGGAATATTTGCCCTTGTCCTTGGCGGTATCAAACTCGCCCTCCAGCTGCAAGTCCTCCACCGGCGCCCAACCGAAGGCTTCCTGGCCTTCCAGGATGTACTGAATATCCAGATATTCCCGATGGGCTTCTGCCAGAGCGCCCTGGGCGCTCTTGGTGACGCCTTGCTGGATCAGCACCTTGTTGCCGCCGGACAGGGGGTAGGTGGCCGGAGTCAGGTCGGTCAGAGAGTCCACCAGCTTTACGGCTTCCTCCAGACCGGGCAAAATCGCTGCGTAGCGGTTCAATTCTTTCCAGGGACAAACGATCATAATAAATCCTCCTTAATTTCTGTGGATTCCAAGTGCCGCTGGATGCGACCCAGGATCATATCCAGAGCCACCACATTTTTGCCGCCCTCCAGCACCACCAGATTGGCGTGTTTTTTGCTGGGCTCCACATATTTTTCATGCATGGGCTTGACGGTGGATTGGTACTGGGTCAGCACAGACTCCAGACTGCGGCCGCGCTTATTCACATCCCGTTTGATGCGGCGGCAGAGGCGAATGTCTGCGTCGGTGTCCACGAAAATCTTGATATCCATAAGATTGCGCAGGGCTTCATTTTCGAAGATCATGATGCCCTCCACGATAATGACCCGGTTGGGCTCGATTCGCAGGGTTTCATTGCTGCGGTTGTGCAGGGCGAAGTCATACACCGGGCAGTCGATGGCAAAGCCCTGGCGAAGCTGCTCCAGGTGGTATACCAGTAAGCTGGTGTCCAGGGCTGCCGGCTCGTCGTAGTTGATCTGGCAGCGCTCCTCGAAGGACAGATCGTCCCGGCGTTTGTAATAATTGTCGTGGCTGAGGACGGAGACCATGCCGCCGAACTGGGCCACGATATTTTTCATCAGGGTGGTTTTTCCGCTGCCGGTACCGCCGGCGATGCCAATGACCAAAATGTTTTTATCCATTGTCTTTAATCCTCCAGCAGTTTTTTCGACAGCGCCAGAAGCGCCGGGTCATCCAGGCTGTTTTCGATAACGGTTTCGCCTTCAGCTTCATTCAAAAGGCCGGCCTGATGCAATCTGCGCTTTGTCTCCCGGGCAGTGCCTTCGCCGCCGTCCAGAAGAACCACATCCTCGCCCAAAATCCGGCGAATGGCGGCGGTGGCAAAGGGATAGTGGGTGCAGCCCAAGACCAGGGCGTCCATTTTGCCCACCCAGGGCGCCAGCAAGGGACGAAGCAGGGCCTCTGCCTCGGGGCTGTCGCCCTTACCGTGCTCCACCAGCTCCGAAAGTCCGGGGGCGGGGAGCTTGACCACGGTGCAATGCTGGCCGTAATGCTCCGCCAGCTGGTGGAATTTTTCCTCCCGCAGGGTCACCGGTGTGGCCAGAACACCGATAGTACCCCCGGGGAAGCGGTCAGCCGCCGGCTTCAGTGCCGGCTCGATACCCACCACAATCCTGTCTGGGTAGGTCTGCCGCAGGGTATCGATGGCGGCGGCGGTGGCGGTATTGCAGGCCACCACCAGGGCTTTGATGCCCCGGTCTGCCAGCCGGGCGGCAGCCTTCAGCGCCAGGGCGCGGATCTGCTCCGGGGGACGGGTGCCGTAAGGGGCGTTGGCGGAGTCGCCTAAGTACAAAAACCGTTCTCCGGGCATCAGCCGGCGCAGCTGCCGCAGCACACTGATGCCGCCTACGCCGGAGTCAAATACGGCAATATAGTCGGTTTTGGCGTTCATGGTTTCACCCACTGTCTTTTTGGATTAAAAATCAATTATTTTGTACCGAAAATGCGGTCGCCGGCATCGCCCAGACCGGGGATAATGTAGGCGTGGTCGTTGAGCTTTTCGTCTACGGCGGCCAGGTACAGCTCCACATCGGGGTGGGCTTCCTGGACGGTCTTGACGCCCTCGGGACAGCCGATGATGTTCATCATAATGATGTTTCTGCAGCCACGCTTCTTCAGGAAATCAATGGCTGCCACAGCGCTGCCGCCGGTGGCCAGCATGGGATCCACCACGAAAACCACCCGGTTTTCGATATCCTCCGGCAGTTTGCAGTAGTATTCCACGGGCATATGGGTCTCGGGATCCCGGTACAGACCAATGTGGCCGATCTTGGCCGACGGAATCAGGCTGACCATGTGATCCACCATGCCCAGACCGGCACGGAGCACCGGTACGATGGCCAATTTTTTGCCGGAGAGCATACGGCACTTGGCGATGGCAACGGGGGTCTCCACCTCCACCTCGCAGGTGGGCAGATTCCGGGTGGCCTCGTAGCACATCAGGCCGGCGATCTCGCCGATGAGCTCACGGAATTCCTTGACGCCGGTATTTTTGTCCCGGAGGATGGCCAGCTTGTGCTGGATCAGAGGATGATCGAGAACATGAACATTGGACATGGTGTTTCTCTCCTTTTGTGTGGTTATATTTTATGTTTTGAGATGGGATAACATCTTGGCCCCCTCGCTGAGGGGGCTGTCACGCGAACAGCGTGACTGGGGGAGTTTTAACTCCTCCGTCATGAATCGACTCTTACGATTCGATTCATGCCACCTCCCTCAAAGAGGGAGGCAAGGGAGGTTACACCTTTCCTTGTTTTTCCAGGCGTTCCCGTTCGGCCTGGGAAAGGCGGAGGTAATTGGGGGTCAGGGCGTTGCCGTCGCCGCTTTTCCCGGCGGCGATCTTTTGCAAGGCCGCCAGGCCGACGCCCACTGCCCGCTGGTGCATTTTGTGCTCCTGGGGCAGTACCAGATGGGGAATGTCGGCGCTCAGGGTGGTGTGGCAAAGGGTGCTGCCGTCGCCAACCAGGAAAATGGGCTCGCTGAGAGCCTGCAGCTCGGTTTTTAAGTCAGAAAGGGCGATGGCCCGGTCTTCCGTAACTCTGGAAAAACTGTCGTGGTTTACATAAAACAGTGCGTTATAGACCTGGCTCCGCCGGGCGTCCATCACCGGGCAGACGTAGCCCCGGTATACGCCCAGTCCTAACGCCATGGCTTCCAGGGTGGAAACGCCGTAGCAGGGGATATTGCTTCCCCAGGCGAAGCCTTTGGCGGCGGCCACGCCGATGCGGACGCCGGTGAAGCTGCCGGGGCCTTCGGCTACTGCCACAGCTTCCACTTCCTGTGGGGTGTGACCGCACTGCCGGAGCATATCTTCGGCCATGACCATGAGAGTCTGGCTGTGGGTAAGGCCGGTGTTTTGGTAGCTTTCTCCCAGGAGCTTGTCATCCCGGAACAGCGCCACAGAAGCGGCTTTCGCGGAGGTCTCAAAGGCTAAGAGCAGCAAGGCAGTCCCCTCCTTCTATGGTGATGCGGCGGCTGTCGCCGCTGCGTTTCTCAATTCTTACGGTAATGGCGTCCTCCAGGGCTTCCCGGACATTTTCGCTCCATTCCACGGCGCAGATGCCGTTTCTGTCCAGGTAATCCTCCCAGCCGATATCCCAGAGGTCGTCGGCGCTGGCCAGGCGGTACATATCAAAATGGAACAGGGGCAGTCTGCCGGAGAGGTACTCATTGACGATGGTATAAGTGGGGCTGGTGACCATATCGCTGCAGCCCAAGCCACGGGCTAAGCCCCGGGTAAAGGCAGTTTTGCCGGCACCCAGATCCCCCTCGTAGGCCAGGATGCTGCCGGGGGACAGGATTTTTCCTAAGGCAGCGCCCAAGGCTTCCGTTTCCTCCGGGGAGTTGGTGATGAATTCCATAAAGTTTCCTCTTTTGTGTGATATGCCTTCCCTCTGGGGGAAGGTGGCAGCCCGAAGGGCTGACGGATGAGGGTTAGCCTTGCAATCTGTCGGTTACCGTCAGATCAATAGCGGTACATACAGAACGGAAGTTACGCATAACATCCAAATTTGAAAATCGCAAAACACAATAACCCTGCTCTTGCAGAAAGGCGGTACGCTGGTTGTCGTATTCTATTTCGTTGGAATCGCAGTGCTGAGAGCCATCCAACTCTACGATCAAACCTGCTTTGTAGCAAAAGAAATCCGCAAAATAGCAGCCAATGGGATATTGACGTTTAAATTGTACAGGATATTTTTTCAAGAAATCATACCACAAATGGCGTTCTTCCTTAGTCATGTTTTTCCGCAAATCCTGAGAGCGACGAAGGGTTTTATAGTCGTATTGCATGATAAATGCTCACTTCCTGGGGATAACCCTCATCCGCCCCAGTGTGCGCACTGGGGCACCTTCCCCCAGGGGAAGGCTTATTGCGCGTTTTTCAGCTTTTCGGCCTGGTCGGCGGTGGCCAGGGCGTCGATGATCTCGTCGATGGCACCGTCCATAATGGCGTCGATCTTATACAGCGTCAGACCCACACGATGGTCAGTGACCCGGCCCTGGGTAAAATTGTAGGTGCGGATCCGCTCATTTCGCATACCCGTGCCCACCTGGCTGCGGCGCATGCCGGCAGTTTCCGATTCCAGGCGCTCCTGCTCGATCTCATAGAGCTTGGAGGCCAGCAGGCGCATACACTTTTCCCGGTTTTGCACCTGGCTGCGCTCCTCCTGGCAGGCAACCACGATGCCGCTGGGTTTGTGGATCAGCCGCACCGCGGAAGAGGTTTTGTTGACATGCTGGCCGCCGGCGCCGGAGGCGCGGTAGACCTGCATTTCGATGTCTGCCGGGTTGATCTGCACATCCACTTCCTCCATTTCCGGCAGCACCGCTACCGTGGCGGTGGAGGTGTGAACACGGCCGCCGGATTCCGTTTCCGGCACACGCTGCACCCGGTGGACGCCGGATTCATACTTCATCCGGCTCCAGGCACCCCGTCCCCGGATGATGAAATCCGCTTCCTTGACGCCACCCAGCTCCGTGTCATTATAGGTCAAAAGCTCGATGCTCCAGCCCTTTTGGGTGGCGTACATGGAATACATCCGAAACAGGCTGTGGGCAAACAGGGCGCTTTCCTCGCCGCCCACACCGCCCCGGATCTCCACGATGACGCTTTTTTCGTCGTTGGGATCCTTGGGCAGCAGCAGAATCTGCAGCTGGCGGTAGAGGTCTTCGCTGGATGTCTTAGCCTGCTGGTAGGTTTCCTGGCAAAATTCCTTCATATCCGGCTCGCTCATCAGCTCCAATGCCTCCTCCATTTCCCGGAGGGCGGCGTTGTAGCTGTGGAAGGCCTCCACGATGGGCTCTAAATCGTTCTTTTCCCGGAGCAACCTGGCAGCCTGCTTGGGATCGTTATAAAAATCCGGCTGTTCGGATTTGGCGCACAGCTCCTCGTAGCGGTTGGCTACGGCATGCAGTTTGTCAAGCATAGGGTTGCTCCTTTCGTGATACTCTTGGCCCCCTCAAAGAGGGAGGCAAGGCGTTAACTCACCTGGTTTTCGTTGGTGATGACATCGCCGGTTTTGTCCACGCTGAAGTAAACATCCAGCACTTCCTTGGCGATCTGGGCAACGGTAGTACCGTGACCGGCCTTTTCGCCGTAGACAACAACAGCAATTTCGGGATCGGCAACGGGGCCGTAGCATACGAAGGCGCCGTGGTCAGAGCCACCGGAGCCATGCTGGGCGGTGCCGGTTTTGGCGGCGATCTCCACAGGGTAATTCTTAAACAGCCGCTGGGCAGTACCCTCGGTGGCCACCAGACGCATGCCTTCGGTGTAGGCCTCAAAAGCCTCCTGGGAGATGTTCATCTGGCTCAGGATCACAGGCTTGTTCTCCAGCTCCAGCTGGCGATAGTCGGAGGAAACCACCCGGTTCAGGAAGGTTGCGCTGTACCGGGTGCCCCGGTTGGCCAGGGTACTGGTGTAGACGCAAAGCTGAATGGGGGTGAACTTATTGATGGACTGACCGATGCCGGCCATGACCTGATCGGCGGGATACCACCGGGCGTCACTGCCGGTGTACATGGCGGCTTTATTTTCTGCGTTGGCGCGATATCCGAGCTTTTCGCCCAGCTCAATGCCAGTTTTTTCACCCAGGCCGAAGCCTTTGGCGGTGGAATCGATGGCTTCCAAAGGAAGCTGATTTGCCATCTCGTAAAAATAGTAGTTACAGGAAACCTTCAGCGCTTCCATGGCGGTGAGCTCGCCGTGGGTATCGTAGCTCTGGGTCCATTTTAAGCAGTTGGCGGTAAAGCCGTTCAGCTCAAAAACGCCCTTATCCCGGATTTTTGTGTATTTTCCAAATCGTTCGGAATTGATACCTGCCACCACCATGGACATTTTGTAGGTAGAGCCCGGGGGATATTCGCCCTGCAGCGCACGGTTGAACAGGGGCGCGTACTCAGAATTGATGATATCGTTATAGTCTTGCTGGAAATTGGACAGGTCATAGGTGGGATAGCTGGCGCAGGCCAGCACGGCGCCGGTCTTGACATTCATCACCACCACCGCGCCGCCTTCAGCGTCAGCACCGTCCACGGTCTTGCCCTCCTCGGCGGTGCTCCGCAGATCCAGGATCAGCTTTTCCAGAGAATCCTCAGCGGCCATCTGCAGATCCAGATCCACAGTCAGCTCCACGTTTTTGCCGGCCTTGGGCTCGGTGATATAGCGCTTCGAGATCAGGGTGCCATCCACGGCGAAAATGTCCTCACGGAGGCCGTCAATACCGTGGAGATACTCCTCAAAGGCGGCTTCCAGGCCACTTTGGCCTACCAGGGCATCCATTTCATAAATGGGGTTGCCGTTTTCGTCCAGAAGGTTTTTGTATTCGTTCCACTGCTGTGGGGTCATGGCGGAGCAGTAGCCCAGAATATGGGCGGCGTACTTGGTAGAATACTCCCGGACAGCGGAGGCTTCCGTATTCAGTCCCGGCACGCTGAGCTCCAGCATGGCGGACAGAACGGTGGTGTTTGCATCCTCGATAAAGACGTAGGTGGGCAGATTGGTGATGCCCTGCCGCAGATCCAGCTCGTAGCGCAGGCCGATAACCGCCCGGGCATCCTCATCCGTCCAGTTTTCAGGAATGCGGTACAGGGTACGCAGCTTCCGCATCAGCAGAGGGGCGGTGATGTCAGGATCCATGTCGCCCTTGGCAGAAAGGTAGGCGTAGAAGTAATTTTGCCAGGTGGAGCTGTATTCGCTTAAAGTGTCGGAAAAGGGGGCGGCCTTGGAGATGGGGAAGTGGTCATTGTAGTCCAGACCCATCTCTCGGCAAAGCTGTACCATCCGCAGCAGATAATCGTTGGTGCCGTTGGCGCTGAGGATGACATAGTGATTCAAAGTGATGTCGTAGCTGGCCCGGTTGGTCACCAGCTTGTTGCCGTTGCAGTCCAGAATGTCGCCCCGGGCTGCCTTGACGCGGGTGCGTATGGTGAAGGTTTTCTGGTTGCTGACGCTGCCGTCGGTCTGCACAAGCTGCAGATCATAGACTTTCAGGGCGAAAAAGCAGATGGTAACCAGAAAGATCACCAAAAGGATGCCGGCACGAAACCGGGTTATTCTTTCCATGTTTCTCCTCCAATTTTACTAATGGACACAAAAATGGGGTAAAGGAAGGGCAGCACGGCCATGGTCAGCACGCCCCGAAGCAGAGAGATGCCAAGGCGCTGGAAGCCGGTCTGCTGCAAAAACAGCGCCAGGAAGAAGATGGCCAGCTCATAGAGCATCAGCGCCAGGCCGGCGCACAGGACGATGGAGAACAGCCCCTTGCGCAGGTAGCTGTGCCGAAAAATGTTGATCATAACACCCAGGCCGGTGAGCAGTAAAATGCAGTGCACGCCGGGGGAAAAGCCGGCAAAATAGTAGACCACCGAGGCGATCAGGCCGAAAACGGCGCAATCATCCACGCTGATAAGCAGGCAGATCAGAAAAATGCCGCCGCAGACCAGGTCGGTGGTAGAGCCGAAAATGCTGACCCGGCTCATGACCACATCCTGCACCAAAGAGAGGATCAGCAGACACAGGCCAAACAGAAACCATTTGAGCAGGGCAAGCCGCTGCTTTTTGGTGATATACAGCTTGCTTAACGTGCCGGAGTCAGTGCGATCCGGTTTAAATTCCTTCTTTTTTCGCAGCATAGGCTAATTACTCCCTGCTGAAGTTGGTTAAGATAAACACTTGCTCCAGAGTATCGATATCCGCGGCGGGGCGGAGAATGGCGAATTTTGCCACGCCGGTGTCGTTGAAGCCCGCGTCCAAGACATAACCCAGGATCAGATTCCGGGGGTAGACGGTAGAGCCGGCGGTGACCACCTGGTCGTTGTTGCGGATGACAGAGGAGGAGGGCAGATAATCCATCAGCAGAAGACCCTTATGCTCCTCGGTATAAGCGCCCTGAACCATGCCGCTGTAACCTGCGGAGGCGATGGTGGCGCTGATTTCCAGAGAGGAGTCCAGCACGGATTTGATGACGGCGTAGTTGACACCGGCTTCGATGACCAGGCCTACCACTTCACCGTTTTCCGTAATGGCGCACATACCCGGCTGAATACCGGCGGAGGATCCTCGGTTGATGGTGAAGGTGCTTGTCCAGTCCACACTGCTGCGGCCAATGATATAGGCATCCACCAGGTCAAAATCCTCGTGGGCTGCTTTCAGATCCAGCAGCTTGCGCAGACGCTCGTTTTCCCGATGGGTGGCGGCGGCGTCCAGATTGTTGTCCTGGATGGCGGCAAGCTGGTTTTTCAGCGCTTCATTTTCCACAGCCAGGGCTTCATACTCAAAAATATAGTTATAAAACCGTTCTGCCTGGGCGGTCAGGGATTGGGCGCCGGTGCGCAGGGGGGTGAGGATGCCCTTGACAAACAGATCCCCCACCGTAATACCGGTCAGGCTGGTCAGCACCGCAAGGCCGGCGGTCAGCAGCAGCGCTATGATCAGAACCACCCGAACTTTGGTGGTAAAAAAGTGTCTCATCGCATTTCCTCCATGATTTCCGGCACTGCCTGCTGCAATACCTGCCAAAGTCTGCACACCGGCAGACCCATTACATTATAATAGTCGCCCACCATTTTCTCCGCGAAGAGGGCGGCACCCCCCTGGATGCCGTAGGCGCCGGCTTTGTCCATAGGCTCGCCGGAGGCCACATAGCGGCGGATCTCCTTTTCGGAAAGGGGGCGGAAGTGGATGTCCGTCACATCGGTGAAGGTGTGGCACTGACCGTCGGTCAGCACCGTGACGCCGGTCATGACCTGGTGATCCCGGCCGGAAAGCAGCTGCAGCATCTGCACCGCTTCCTCTTCCGAATGGGGCTTGCCCAGGACACGGTCGCAGCAGACCACGATGGTGTCCGCGGCGATGACCACATCTCCCGGCTGCCGGGGAATGGCCTGGGCTTTCAGACAGCTCACCCGGGCGACCTCGTCAAAGGGGGCTTTCGCCGGATCCATGGCTTCGTCGATATCTGCCACCCGGACGGTGAAGGGAATATGAAAGAGCCCCAGAAGCTCTTTGCGCCGGGGAGACTGGGAGGCAAGAATCAACTGCATGACGGATTGTCCTTTCGTTACGGTGTTTTTCGGCGGCACAGCCGCCTTGCCTCCCTCCTTGAGGGAGGTGGGCAGGTTATAATTCGAAGTGCAACGCCCAAAATAAAATAAGACAATATGCAAACCTTAGTGTAAAATGTAGTTGTCACACAATCAAACTACACGGAGGTAAGCATATTGTCCTAC
>SVLD01000021.1 GCA_015068125.1 Oscillospiraceae bacterium
TAAGATGGTGGTAGTTCATACAGATCTCCTTTCGTGGTTTATTGTGTGGTAACTTTATTCTACCAGAGATCTGTATGAACTTCTTCTTTTTTTACAAGTGTTGCACTTGATAGTATAATTCACCAAAACAAAAAAGAAAGCCGCCGGTTAACCGGCGGCTTTTTGTTATTTCTTGAGATCTTCCGCAATAATCCGCTTCATAGCTTCGATGCCGACTTTCACAGCGCCGGAGGTGTCCTCGGTCATGGACATATCCAGGCCGGCCTTTTCCCGCTCCTGGTTCCAGATCACATGGAAGCAGCTGCCGCAGCGAACACCCAGTGCGGCGGCCACCACAAACAGCGCGGCGGATTCCATTTCACTGGCCTTGACGCCAAGGCGCTTCCAGCTTTCCCACTTCTGCAGCAGGTCATAGTACACAGGGGACTTCTCGGGGCTGTGTTGTCCGTAGAAGGCGTCTTTGCACTGGACAACACCCACATGGGTGCCGAAGCCTAAGTCCCGGGAGGCAGCCTTCAGGGCGGCGGTAATGTCAAAATCCGCAACCGCCGGGAACTCGATGGGGGCATATTCCAGAGAGGTGTGCTCATAGCGGATCGCGCCGCTGGCCACCACCACATCACCGGGGCAGACATCCAGGGCGATGCCGCCGCAGGTGCCGATACGGATAAAGGTATCCGCGCCGATGGCTGCCAATTCCTCCATAGCAATCGCTGCGGAAGGGCCGCCGATGCCGGTGGAGCATACGGAAACTTTTTGACCCAGCAGCGTGCCGGTGTAGATGTTGTACTCCCGGTTCATACCGATATGTACCGGGTTGTCAAATAATGCGGCGATGCTCTCGCACCGACCGGGGTCGCCGGGAAGAAATACGTACCGTCCCACATCGCCGGGAACGCAATGAATGTGAAATTGTCTGCCGGTATCCTGCATAAAGGATCCCTCCAATTCAAAGATAGAATGAGTATACCACAGATTGTCGGATTTTGCAAGTTTCTGTCAGAACAGGCTGACCTGGTTGATATCCGGCAGATCGCCGAAGGCGCCTGCGTCCTTGAGCATCTGGATGTGGGTCTTGGAAACCTTGGGACAGGCCGCGGAAAATTCCTCGATGGACATAAACTTCAGATCCTTTCTGCCCTCCATAATGTCCCAGGCGGCACTTTCGCCCAGGCCGGAGATGGAGATGAAGGGCGGCAGGAGCTTGCCGTCTACAATGAGGAATTTGGTGGCATGGCTCTTGTAAATATCAATGGGCAGGAACTCAAAACCACGCAGATAGTACTCATAGGCCACTTCCAGGGTGGTCAGCAGATCCTTGTCCTTATCCGTAGCCTCCTCGTTGCCGTCTATGGCCGCAATGTGGGCATTGACTACATCCATGCCTTGGGTCATCATTTCCGCGTCAAAGCCGCCCTTCTGGCTTCTGCGGTAGAAATAGGCAGCATAGAAAGCCAGCGGATGATAGACCTTAAACCAGGCGATACGGAAAGCCATCATAACATAAGCCACTGCGTGAGCCTTGGGGAACAGGTATTTGATCTTCTTGCAGGAGGTAATGTACCAATCCGGTACACCGGCGGCCTTCATTTCCTCCTCCGCTCCATCGGGAAGGCCTCTTCCCTTTCGGACGGATTCCATGATCTTGAAGGCACGCTTCTCCGGCAGGCCGCAGGAGATCAGGTAGATCATAATATCGTCACGACAGCCGATGGTACCGTCCACAGTGGTGGTTTTGGAGGTAATCAGATCCTTGGCGTTACCCAGCCACACATCCGTGCCGTGGGTATAGCCGGAGATCCGCACCAGGAAGTCAAACTTCGTGGGCATGGTGTCCAAAAGTACTTCACGGGTGAAGCGTGTATTGAACTCCGGCACCGCCACGGCGCCGGTGGGGCCCAGGAGTTTGTCGTTTTCATAGCCCAGAACCTTGGAGGAGGTGAAGATGGACATGGTGTTTTTATCGTCCAGGGGGATGGTTTTGGCATCCACGCCGGTCATGTCCTCCATCATGCGGATCATGGTGGGATCATCATGACCCAGCATATCCAGCTTCAGCAGGTTTTCCTCCATGGAGTGGTATTCGAAATGGGTAGTGATCTGGTCGGAATCCTCCGCATCCGCCGGGTGCTGCACCGGGCAGAAATCCCAGATTTCGTTTTCCTGGGGAATTACCACCAGGCCGCCGGGGTGCTGGCCGGTGGTACGGCGAACACCAACACAGCCGTTGGCAAGACGATTCATTTCCGCCGCACCGGCGGATTTTCCGTTCTCCTCCAAATACTTCTTGACATAGCCAAATGCCGTTTTTTCCGCCACGGTACCAATGGTTCCTGCCCGGAAAACATGGGATTTTCCGAACATTTCGATACAGTAAGCATGGGCATTTGCCTGGTACTCACCGGAGAAATTCAGGTCGATATCCGGCACCTTATCGCCGCCGAAGCCCAGAAAGGTTTCAAAGGGGATATTAAAGCCATCCTTCTCCAAAGCCGTACCGCACTTGGGGCATACCGCGTCCGGCAAGTCTGCGCCGCAGTTATAGCCTTTGGGAACATCCAGGATGGTATGTTTACATTCCGGGTTGGGACAGCGGTAGTGGGGTGGGAAGGAATTAACCTCCGTAATGCCGGACATGTAGGCAACGATGGATGAACCGACAGAGCCACGGGAGCCAACCAGGTAGCCATGCTCCAGAGAGTTCTGCACCAGCTTCTGTGCGGACATATAGATCACATCGTAGTGACTGGTGATGATGTCGTTCAGCTCGGTTTCCACGCGCTTGACCATCATTTCCGGAGGATTCTCACCATAAAGTCGATGGAACTTGGTATATACCAGGTTTTTCAGATCCTCCACGGAGTTTTCAATGGAGGGGGCAAATAGATTATGGGGCACCGGCCGTACCAGGTCGCACATATCCGCAATGCGGTTGGTGTTGGTAACAACCACCTCGTAGGCCTTCTCTTCACCAAGGTAGGCAAATTCCCGGAGCATTTCGTCAGTGGTGCGGAAATATAAGGGGTTGTCCTCATCGGCGTCGGGGAATTTCTTGGTGGCCAGCAGAATATGGCGAAATATCTCATCTTCCGGATTCAGGAAATGGACATCGCCGGTAGCCACAACAGGCTTACCCAGGGCTTCGCCCAGGCGCACTACCGTGCGGTTGAACTCCCGAAGCTGCTCCAGATCCTGCGCGATCGGCGGTTTGCCGTCCTTGCCGGGACGAAGCATAAAGAGGTTGTTGGCGAGGGGCTGGATTTCCAGGAAATCGTAGAACGAAGCGATCTGCTTCAATTCGTCGAAGCTCTTCCCTGCCAAAATTGCCTGGAACAGCTCGCTCGCCTCACAGGCAGAGCCGATAATGAGGCCTTCCCGAAGCTCCATAAGTAAGGACTTAGGGATTCTGGGCTGCTTTTTAAAGTATTCCAGGTTGGATTCCGAAATTAGATGATACAGGTTGCGCAGGCCCTGCTGATTCTTGGCAAACAGCAGAATATGATAAGGCTTTCTGGAATAGATCTTGCCCTTGGAACGCTGCTGGGAAAGTCCCAAGTTGACCCGCTGGATAGAGGTAAAGCCCCTCTCCGACAGCATTTTTAGGAATTTGGCCATGATCTTGCCGCAGATATTGGCATCATCCGCCGCCCGGTGGTGGTTAAACTCCGGCAGTTTCAGAGATTTGGCCACCGCATCCAGCGTGTAACGGTTCATGGTGGGCATGAGCTGGTGTGCAAGGGACAAGGTATCCACGGAAGTGAGATTGTATTCAATACCCAGGCGTTGGCAGGCCTTGCGAACAAAACCGGTGTCGAATTTCGCATTATGGGCAACCACAACGCTGTCGCCGACAAACTTCAGAAAATCCGGGAGAACCACATCGATTTCCGGCGCATCCGCCAGCATTTCATCAGTAATGCCTGTTAGCTTAATATTCTCAGGATCCAGCTTCCGATGCACCGCGACAAAGCTCTGGAACCGCGCCAGTTCCTTACCGTTGCGAATACGAACCGCACCGATTTCGGTGATGGTGTCATCTTCCACGGAAAGGCCAGTGGTTTCCAGATCGAAGGCCACATATTCCTGGTCAAAGGTCATGTCCTGGGTGCCCACAACAATTTCCCGGGCATCCACATCGTCCACAAAATAGCCCTCACAGCCGTAAAGGACTTTAATTGTTTCATCGGTGCCTGCGATCTTCGCCGCTCCCTTGCCCTCAACAGCGTGCATGGCGTCCGGGAAAGAATGGGCGCAGCCGTGGTCGGTGATGGCGATGGCCCGGTGTCCCCAGGCTGCAGCCTGCTTGACGGCAGCCTTGGTATCTGTCAGGGCGTCCATGCTGCTCATGGTGGTATGCAAATGCAGCTCCACGCGCTTCATGCCCTCGGCGGTGTCCTGCCGCTTGGGCAGTTTGCCGGGCATGATAGCATAGGGCTTCAGGACGGTTTCGCCGTCGTATTTATCAACAGAAAGGTCGCCTCGGATCCGCAGCACCTTGCCAACCGCGACATGATCCAGAATCGGCCTGGCCTTATTATTTTCCATGAAGGATTTGACCCGGACAGAACCGGTATGATCGGTTACATCAAAGCTGATGACCCACGAATTGCGTTTTTTGATCTCCCGGTGATCCAAGGCAAATACAACGCCCTCCAGTATCACGCCGCGCTGATTGGCGGTTACCTCCCGCATGGGTGTGACATCACCGGTAAAGGCTCTGCCATAGATAGCCCCATCGTCAGAAACATCCGCCTGCTTTTTCTCTGCAGCAGGCTTAGCTCCGCTCTGACCCAGGGTATTGGAGCGCAGCTGTTCCATGGCGTGGAACAGGGCTTCACCTTCCAAAGATTCTCCTGCCTCGATCTCGATCTGCACAGGGGTACCGAAGCGCTGGGTTAGGGTTCGAGCAACAAACGGCACACATTCTTCCAGCATTGCCTTACCATTGGCCAATAGTTTAATACGCAGGGTACTTCCCTGCCACTGCCATTGAGCCCCAGCAAGGGAACCTCTGGTCATGGAATTTTCCTTAACAAAAAGGGATAGTAGCTCCCCCGGCTCCACGCAGGAAATCTGATCTGCGGGAAATACCGGTGACAGCTCCAAGGATTTCAGTCTATAGAGCCGGCAAATATCCATACTGACAGCGTCCAGATCACGCTGGGGTATGTATTGGGGGATCTGCAGTGCCACGGAGATGGATCTTGTTTCCGGATCCAGATCCGCAGCAGCAATGGCCGCCTGTGACAGCCAGCTTTTCAGCGGCTCAGGCGGCTCATAGTCAGAAAACATATTCAGGAAAAGGGTTTTATCCTGCATAACTCTCTCTTACATTCGTTCAATTCTTATTAGCAGGGCATCCAAAAGCTGATCGTAGGGCAGCTTTTCCACCTGCACGCCTTTTTCAAAAATCATACCGAAGCCATCGCCGCCGGCAATACCGATATCGGCCTCACGGGCCTCACCGGGGCCGTTGACGATGCAGCCCATAACCGCGACAGTAATCGGCTTTTGACAATCCTTCAGTGCCGCATCCACCCGGTTCACCAGGCCGATGAGGTCGATCTGTGTCCGTCCGCAGGTGGGACAGGAAATGATATTCACGCCCTCCTTACGCAGACCCGCTGCTTTTAGGATATCCTTGGCGGCATAGACCTCCTGGACAGGATCATCCGTCAAGCTGACGCGGATGGTATCACCGATGCCGTCCAGCAGCAGAGCGCCGATGCCCATGGCGGACTTAATCATGCCCATTTTTACAGGGCCAGTTTCGGTAACGCCGATATGCAGCGGATAGTCGCACTTTTCCCGGAAGAGCCGGGCAGCGGCTACCATGGTAGGCACTGTGGAGGACTTCATAGACACACAAGTATCATAGAAATCAAACTTTTCCAATAATGCCAAATGCTCAAAAGCGCTTTCCACCAGGGCTTCCGCTGTGGGATGGCCGTACTTTTCCAGCAGACGCTTATCCAGGCTTCCGCCGTTGACGCCGATGCGGATGGGAATCTTCTTGTCCTTGCACACATCCACCACAGCTTTTACCCGATCCTCACCGCCGATATTGCCGGGGTTGATACGGATCTTGGATGCGCCGCCCTCCGCGGCCGCGATAGCCAGCTTGTAGTCAAAATGGATATCCGCAACCAGGGGCAGCTCGCTCTCCTTGCAGATATCGGCAAAGCCTCTGGCTGCTTCCATATTCTGCACCGATAGCCGGGCAATCTGACAGCCGGCGGTTTTCAATGCCCGAATTTGGGCAAGAGAACCGGCAACATCCGTTGTTTTGGTATTCAGCATAGACTGGATCACCACCGGGGCTCCGCCGCCGATGGTAACGCCGCCTACATGGATCTGTCTGGTCATGAAACTACCTCGCAAAAATCATAAATACATCTTTGAAGAGGATCACTGCCATGAGGATCAGCAACAGGATCATACCGGCAGCATGAAGGTATCCCTCGTACTTGGGATCTATCTTCTTTCTTGTGATCTTTTCCACCAATGTGGTCAGCAGCAAGCCGACTACACGGCCGCCATCCAGGGCAGGAATGGGCAGCAGGTTCATAACCGCAAGGTTAATGGCGATGAATGCGCCATAGTACAGCATATTCATCAACGCATCCACCCAGGTGGGAGATGCCGCCGCGACCTGGGACATCGTATCCACAATCATCACCGGGCCGCCCATATCCTGCAGACCCACCTTGCCTGTAAAGAGCATTTGCAGACTCAATCGAACGATACGAACAGCATTGATGGTTTGGTTCCAGCCGTACTCCAGCTTCATGCCGAAAGTGGCCTCTGCAACACGGAAATTCATGCCGAAAAGCTGCATCTTATTTCCCTGCTCGTCGATAACCTCATGGCGCTCCATGTGGAAATCGTTCAGGTAGACCTTTTCGCCGTTACGCTCCACAACAATGTCGTGGACGTCACCGGGATTCAGGCTCAAAATGGTGGAGAAATCGGACTGGACATAGATCTTCTCGCCGTCGACCTCCAGAATCCTGTCACCTACCTGCAGGCCGTGTTCGCCGTCAACAGTGGAGTAGTCCTCAAAGCTGTCCAGCACCGGCAGGGCGATCTGCTTCACCGGCATAAACACGATGCACATCAGCAGAATACCGACGATAAAGTTCATACCGGAGCCGGCAATCAAAATGATCAGCCGTTTCCACCAGGCGGCCTTCTGGAAGGAACGGGGGCTTTCCGTATCAGAGTCCTCACCTTCCATGGCGCAGTAGCCGCCAATGGGGATGCAGCGAACGGAATACAGGGTCTCCCCTTTTTGCTTTTTCCAGATGGCAGGGCCCATGAACATGGAAAATTCGTTGACCTGGACTTTGGAAGCTTTGGCAGCCAAAAAATGACCAAGCTCATGGATAAAAATCAAAAAGCTAAATAAAAGAATCGCAAAAAGTATGCTCATAATTGTCCTCGTTTCAATTTACTGAATGCCGGAACACGTATTCTCTGGCAAGGCGGTCAGCCTCCAGGATCTGCTCCAGCGTGGGGTCTGGGATAAAGGGCACGACATCCACAGCACCCTTGACAAGGTCGTAGATGTCATAAAAGCCGATCTTATCCTCCAGGAAAAGGGCGACAGCCGCTTCATTGGCTCCGTTCATCACCGAACAAGCCGTACCACCCTTTTGAGCGCACTGCCTTGCCAGCGCAAGGCAAGGAAAGGCCTCCATATCCGGCTCACAGAAGCTCAGATTGCCGCATTTGGTAAGGTCCAGACGATCCACCGGGCAAGCTGTTCGCTCAGGATAGGTCAGCGCAAGCTGAATGGGAAGCCGCATATCCGGCGTGCCCATTTGCGCCATGACGGCGCCGTCCACGCACTCGACGAAGCTGTGGACAATGCTCTGGCGATGAATCACCACATCCACCTGCTCCAAAGGCAGGCGGTACAGCCGCATGGCTTCAATGACCTCAAGTCCCTTATTCATAAGGGTAGCACAGTCAATGGTGATCTTCGCGCCCATTTTCCAGTTGGGATGCTTCAGCGCGTCCGCTTTTGTAACGCTGCGCAGTTGCTCTCTATCCATGCCAAAGAAAGGGCCGCCGGAGCAGGTCAGAATCAGTCGCCGGACTTCCCTTTTATGTCCAACGCCCATAAGGCACTGGAAAATTGCGGAATGCTCGGAGTCAACGGGAACGATCTCCGTGCCGTATTTTTCGGCCTCTGCCATGACCAGTTCGCCTGCGCAGACCAGGGTTTCCTTATTGGCAAGGCCGATGCGTTTGCCAGCCCGGATCGCTGCCAGCGTAGGCTTCAGGCCCAGCATGCCCACCACAGCGGTGATTACGCAATCGGCGCTCTCCATGGTGGCGGCTTCAATGAGGCCCTCTTCGCCCCAGGTGACCTTTGTGGGAAGATCCGCTATGACAGAACGAAGCTCCATAGCCGCTTCTTCTGTGGCCATAACCGCCAGGTCAGGCCGGAACTGACGGCACTGCTCCGCCATACGCGCGACATTGGAACCTGCAGTCAGCGCAGATATCCGTATGGGCATACGGCTGATCACATCCAGGCTTTGGCGGCCGATAGAGCCGGTGGAGCCCAGTATACTTACACTTGTAACCATTATTTCACCACCACAGGGATCCAGTGCAGCAGCAGCTCAACCAGAAATGCTACCACAATGATGGAATCAAAACGATCCAGCACGCCGCCGTGACCGGGGATCAGATTGCCATAATCCTTGATACCGGTCTGCCGCTTAATGACGGAGAAGCACAAATCGCCAAACACACCGGCCAGAGAGCCGATGAGACCGTAAATCGCGGCATAGATGTAGTTAACCTGGAAGCCAAAACCAAGCTGAAGCACCAGAACAAAGATGATCATGCCCAGCACGCCGGCGATCATACCGCCAAGCAGTCCTTCCACGCTTTTCTTGGGGCTGATCACAGGAGCCATCTTATGTTTGCCGAACTTGCAGCCGATAAAATAGGCGCCGCTGTCGGAAAGAAATGCGATAGCAAAGGGAATCAGCACCAGGAAGCGGCCGTTGTTCGCAACGATCAGCCGCACCAGGCTGGAAAGCATATAAGGAATCAGCAGGCCGCCAAAAACGCAAAGTGCCACCTTATCCAGCTTTAGCTTCAGGTTAGACAGCATCATCTCCATGAACATCAGTCCGAAGAAGGCCAGGATGCCAGCCTTTGCAGCAGCAATTTCGCAGCCAAACCAACACCAAAGCGGAACAAGGGCCGCAGCCAGCATGGAATAAATGACCAGCCGGGGGTGCCGCACCATGCCCGTACCATAGAGCAGTTCATATGCGCCAATGGCGCACAGCAGGCTAAAAAGGATCGCGGTTACAATCGTCGGTGCTGCCAGCAAAACAAGCAGCAGCAGCGGCAGCAAAACAACGGCAGCGATAATTCTGGTTTTCATATTACACGCCTCCAAAACGGCGATTACGCCGATGGAATTCCTCAATGGCACTGTCCAAGTCCGCGGGACTGAAATCCGGCCACAGAACATTCATATAAACAAATTCGGAGTAAACCGTCTGCCAGGGCAGGAAATTGCTGGTACGCAGTTCCCCGGAGGGACGGATCACGAGTTCCGGATCCGGCACACCGGCAGAGTCCAGGTAGTTGGAGAAAACATCTTCCGTCAGGGCAGATGCATCGGCTTTACCGGCGGCTACGTCCGCGGCAAAACGGCGGACAGCCCGGACGATCTCATCCCGGCCGCCATAATTCAGGCAGAAATTTACCTGCACTTCATCAAATTTCGAGGATCTCTCCTGGGCTTCCAGGCAGAGCTTTTGCAGATCAGGGCTCAAGCGGCTCAGATCGCCAAAAAAGCGAAAGCGAACATGATTCTTCTGCATATCCCGCAGTGCTTCTTTCAAATAAGCGGCCAGCAGCTTCATAATACCGCCGACTTCTTCCTCCGACCGGCGCCAGTTCTCCGTAGAAAAAGCATAGACCGTCAGATACTCCACGCCCAGAGTACGGCAATAGTTGGCAGTGCGGCGAAACGCTTCCGCACCGGCTTTATGGCCGGCAGTTCTGGGTAGTCCCCTCTTCCTTGCCCAGCGGCCGTTGCCATCCATGATGATGGCAATGTGTCTGGGAGGAGCGATTTTCTCAACTTGCGACATAGTAACCTCATTTACAGAGCATTGGGGGCGAAAACCGCCCCCAATGACATTTTTTCGCCATTAGATGGCCATCAGTTCCTTTTCCTTGGCAGCATTGGCTTCGTCCACTCTCTTGATGAACTTATCCAGCATATCCTGCAGGTCCTTTTCAGCCTTCTTCTGATCGTCTTCGGTGATCTCGTTGTTCTTCTTCAGCTTCTTGACATAGTCCATGCCGTCGCGGCGGATGTTACGCATAGCAACCTTGGCATCCTCAGCGTACTTCTTGACCTGCTTGGTCAGTTCCTTACGGCGTTCCTCGGTCAGCTGGGGGAACACCAGACGGATCACCCGGCCGTCATTCTGGGGGTTGATACCCAGGTCAGAGACCTGGATTGCCTTTTGAATATCCTTCAGCAGCTTGGTATCCCAGGGCTGGATGACCAGGGTACGGGCATCGGGAGAGGAAATGGTGGCAACGCCATTCAGGGGCGTTTCACTGCCATAATATTCCACGGTGATCCGATCCAGAACCTTGGCGTTGGCGCGGCCGGCGCGGACGGCACCGAAGTTGTCTGCCAGAACATCCAGAGTCTTTTCCATCTTTCTGCTGTATTCGCTGAAATCTACGTTCATTTTATTCGTCCTCCTCAAAGGTATTTTTGACGGTTGTGCCAATTTCTTCACCGCGAACCACGCGGATAATACTGTTTTCTTCTGCCAGGCCGAAGCAGACCAGGGTCATGTTATTATCCATGGCCAGGGTCATGGCGGTGGAGTCGGTTGCCTTCAGATGGCGCTCCAGGACATCATCGTAGGTCAGTCTGGTATAGCGCACTGCGTTCTTGTCCACATTGGGGTCAGCGGAGTAGATGGCGTCCACGTTCTTGGCCATCAGGATCGCGTCGGCCTCAATTTCAACGCCACGGAGGACAACGCCGGTATCTGTGGAAAAATAGGGGTTGCCGGTGCCGGCGGCGAAAATGACCACCTTGCCCTCGTTGAGGTAACGGTCGGCAGTATCGCGGGTGAAGTACTCACAGAATTTGTTCATCTCCACGGCGCTAAGTACACGGGCATCGACGCCATGCTTTTCCAGTGCATCGGCCACGGCAATGGAGTTCATAACCGTGCCCAGCATGCCCATGGCATCGGCGTGGGAACGCTGCATCTTATCCGCGCCGTCCTTCACACCCCGCCAGAAATTGCCGGCGCCCACCATCAGGCCAACCTGGACACCCATGTCCACGCACTGCTTAATGGCTTCGCAAACGCCATGGATCACATCAAAGTCAAGACCCCGGCGCTGACTGCCTGCCAGGGCTTCGCCGCTGACCTTCAGCATGATTCTTTTGTATTTGATTTCGCTCAAAACGCTTCTCCCCTTTTGTTCTTTCTATTCTATCCTATTTTAATATAAGATTGGCAAAATGACAACAACAAATTTCGTTTTTCTCGAATTGTTTCTTAAATTTTTACATTTTGCGGATTATGAGACACAAACGCGTGCTACTACACCGATTTCCTTGCGCGTTTTCCTTTCGTTTTCATTGACAAACATTTATTTTTACGCTATAATGTGTTTGTAGAGAATACAATATTACATGACAGGAGGTATCTGCTATGAAACGAACGGTATATATTATGACGATACTGTTGCTGTTGCTTTCTGCCCTGGCAACGAGTGCATCTTCAACCGATAGCAAAGACACCAATGATTCCACCCATATCCCAAGAAGCTTTAAGGACTTATATGATTCTCAAGATGCCACTATCATTCGTGTCTATTCATCGGGCTATTACGCATTTCGCACCGATTCACATACCCGCGTAGAGGAATTGGTTGATAATCGCCCAACCGAAGGTTACATTGTGTGTTATAACAACGGGGAATTTGATTGCTACTATAACACAATACTTGTAAATGGCCAGTACCATAAAATCACCCCTGAAACATCCATTAGTAAAAGCGCTCTCAATATATATCTTCAAAATGATTTAAGTTCCCTATTGGGCCGAAGCACAACAATTCAAGAGAAATACTTTCTTCATCAATTTGACTCAGATGAGTATATCATAGTTTTTTGCACCAATATTGGCTATTTTGTGTACTTTGAGAACGGGGAAATTCCCCCTTGTATCTTCTCTGCTGATGCATTTCAGTCATATGTAAAGTTAGTAAAGGAAGTAAATGACGCATCGTTCTTATCTACTTCCTCATCTAGCTTTAGATATGATATCTGCGATCTGAGCGCATATACACTTGGCTCTCCCAAGTTTAATCCGAATATTAATACCATCCCCTGGGTTCCTGAAAATCTGATCGTTTATGTTTGCATCGGCATTACACTGCTGGTTGTCGCTGCTGTTGTCATCCCCGTAGTGATCTACCGCAAAAAGTACAAGGATGTGGAGTCCTATGAAGAGCCGAAGAGCACCCGTTTTGATGAAGATTTTTTGATTTGCCATAACATTGAAAATCACACAGCAGTCAACGAGCCCATGCCCCCAGCGCCCCACTAACTGTAAAAAGGATGAGATTCATCAGCCCCGGAACTCCGGGGCTGATACTTTTTGTAAAACCACTGTTGCATTTTCCTGCTTTATGGGGTATAATTGCATATTATTGTAAATCAACCAAAGAGAGGTTCCAAAGATGGCTGAAATTACCGAAAGCAAAAACTTCATCCACGCTTTTATTGAAGAGGACATCGCAGAGGGCGGCCGATTTGCCGGCCAGACCGTCCACACCCGTTTTCCCCCCGAACCCAACGGCTACCTGCACATCGGTCACTGCAAGGCTCTGACCATCGACTTTTCCACCGCAGAGAAGTTCGGCGGTCTGTGCAATCTCCGCATGGACGACACCAACCCCACTAAGGAGGATGTGGAGTTTGTGGAAGCTATCAAGGAGGATATCCACTGGCTGGGCTTCGACTGGGGCGACCGTTTCTTCTACGGCTCCGACTATTTTGAGAAGGATTACGAATTTGCCGTGGAGCTGATCAAGAAGGGTCTTGCCTATGTCTGTGAGCTGACCCCTGAGCAGTTCAAGGAATATCGGGGCGACACCAACACCCCTGCCAAGTCCCCCTACCGGGATCGTCCCATAGAGGAAAGCCTGGATCTGTTCGCCCGTATGCGTGCCGGTGAGTTCCCCGACAATGCCATGACCTTGCGCGCCAAGATCGATCTTGCCTCCGGCAACTTCAATATGCGCGATCCCGTCATCTACCGCATTCGGCATATGCACCATCACCGTCAGGGCGACAAGTGGTGTATCTACCCCATGTATGACTTCGCCCACCCCATTCAGGACGCTCTGGAGGGCATTACCCACAGCCTTTGCTCCCTGGAGTTTGAAAATCACCGTCCTCTGTACAACTGGGTGGTGGAAAACGTGTCCGTCCCCTGCCGTCCCCGGCAGATCGAATTTGCCCGTATGGGCCTGGATCACACCGTCATGTCCAAGCGGAAGCTGAGAGCTCTGGTGGAAAATGGCCAGGTTTCCGGCTGGGATGATCCCCGGATGCCCACCCTCTGCGGTCTGCGCCGCCGTGGCTACACTCCCAAGTCCATCCGCAATTTCTGCGAGCGTGTGGGTGTCGCCAAGAGTCCCAGCACCATTGAGTACGGCTTCCTGGAGTACTGCCTGCGGGAGGATCTGAACGAGATCGCCCAGCGTGTTATGGCGGTACTGAAGCCCATTCAGCTCACCATTACCAACTACCCCAAGGGTAAGTCCGAGACCGTCACCGTGGAAAACAACCCCAACCGTCCTGAAGATGGTACGCGCGAAGTGTCCTTCTCCCGGAATCTGTGGATTGAGGCTGACGATTTCCTCCAGGAACCTATCCCCAAGTACAAGCGCCTCTTCCCCAACGGACCTGAGTGCCGGCTCAAGGGCGCATACCTCATCACCTGCACCGGTTGCGTTACCGATGAAAACGGCAATGTCATTGAAGTTTTGGCAACCTACGATCCCGAATCCCGGGGCGGCGATCCCGCTGATGGTCGGAAGGTCAAGGGTGCAACCATCCACTGGGTGGATGCTAACAATTGCTGCGATGCGGAAGTTCGTCAGTACGACAATCTCTTTAACGATCCCGAGCCCGATGCCGCCGGCAAGGACTTCCTGGCCTGCCTGAATCCCAATTCTTTGGAGATTCTTACCGGCTGCAAGGTGGAAAAGAGCCTGGCAAATGCCAAGGCACCGGCATCCTATCAGTTCATGCGCCTGGGCTACTTCTGCCCCGACAGCAAGGACTGCACTCCGGAGCATCTGGTGTTCAACCGCTCCGTCAGCCTGAAGGACAGCTTCAAGCCCGGTAAATAAATAGCAAAAGAGCGACTCGAATGAGTCGCTCTTTCTTTACTTCTTGTCCTTGATCTGAGCCTGCAGGTGCATGGAAAGCACAGCAAGGGAGGTCGCCATATTCTCGTTCTGCACCAGGATATTCGCAGGAACTTCCAGATGCACCGGGGCGAAATTCCACACTGCCTTGATGCCGCATGCGATCAAATTGTCACAGACACTTTGCGCGTGAACAGCCGGAACGGTGATGATTCCCATCAAAACCTTATTAGCTTTGCAAAACGACTCCAGTTCGCTGATTGGCAGAATGGGCTTGCCATCCACCGTTTCGCTTGCAGGATTGGCATCAAAGGCCGCCAGGATATTCAGACCGTAGGCATCGAAACCACTGTATCCCAGCAGTGCCTGACCCAGCTTACCGGCGCCGATCAGCACCGCGTCTGTGGTGTTGTCATAGCCCAGGAACTGCTCGATATCATCAATCAGGCTCATGCGGTTATAGCCGATCTTGGGGCGTCCGCCGTCGGAGACCATAGCCAGGTCCTTGCGAACCTGGACTTCACCCATGCCCAGAGCATTTGCCAGGGCGGTGGCGGAAATATAGGGCGACTGGCCCTCGGGAATGGTCTTTAGGTATGCCAGATAGCCGGGAAGCCGCTTCAGCACGCTCTTGGAAATTTCCTTGCGTTCCATAATATCCTCCATCAATCGATAAAAAATGATATCGATACACTTTTTTATCGATTATAACAAAGGGAGCAGAAAATTGCAAGTCTTTTTACGCGCAGCTGGTTTGCCGGATAAATTCCTTGCGTAATCTGAGCATGATCCGCTTCTCCAGCCGGGATATATAGGACTGGGAGATACCCATTTTTTCTGCCACCTCTTTTTGTGTCAGCTCCTTATGGCCGTAAAGGCCGTAGCGCATCAGCACGATCTCCCGTTCCCGCTCCGGCAATTCTGACAGCGCCTGCCGCAAAACGCATAGGTCCACATCATCCTCCAAGGGCCGCAGGATCATATCCTCGTCGGTGCCAAGAATGTCAGACAGCAGCAGCTCGTTTCCATCATAATCCATGTTGATCGGCTCATCCAGGGAAACCTCCGCCTTTTGCCCCGCGATCTTCCGGATGTGCATCAGAATCTCGTTTTCAATGCACCGGGAGGCATAGGTGGCAAGCTTGATATTCTTATCCCGTCGGTAGGTGCTGATAGCTTTGATCAGCCCAATCGTACCGATAGAGATTAGATCCTCCAAATTTACTCCGGTATTTTCAAACCTCCGGGCGATATATACAACTAAACGCAGATTGTGTTCGATAAGGAGCTGTTTCGCATTTTCATCCCCATTCACCAGCGCAGCCAGCGCCTCCTGCTCCTGCTGCCCCTTCAATGGCGCAGGAAGCACATCACTGCCGCCTATGTAGAAGATTCCTTCCTTTGGGAGTATTCCCAGCCAGCTTAAAAATGTCCGTATAGATTCCATCATAATACCCCTCCTGTTAATGCCTGATAGGATTTTTCCCTGCTTAAAATATTGGGCGCAAAGGCGACCAGTCTGCCCGATGGCTGTCCGTTGATGATTACTTCGTCCATCTTTACCGCAAGCAGCATCCCGCCCGGCTGACCAACTGCGTGATATGAGATCAGCCGTGCTCCGGGGATTCGGCCCTTGCTTACACATTCCACCGGATCGGTCAGCTCCAGCGCTTGCAAACCCAGAACGTCCCATGCCACATCCGAGCCCACCAGAAGCACATTCTTCCCGGTGATAGGATCCCGTAGGAGATTTCCGGTATCATACAGAGCTGTCAGATCGTAGGTTTTTCTGCCGTATTTCAACTGTACCGGTAAGTATTTGCTATGCCCTGCCCTGCCCTGCAGCCCGAAAAATGACATCAATCCAACAACCAGCATGGATGCAAGCAGCCCCACAAAGCCACCATTGGTAAAGCCCATAGCAAGGCCTCCCAGAGCCATACTGAGCAGCGAGAACAGCACACCCCGCCGCAGAGCCGAGGGATTCCATCCGAAGGCGATCACGGACATGGCTGTCAGACTTACCAATCGCCACAAAGTATTTCCCAGGAAACGAAGTTGCGGTGCAAGACATATTGCTGCGTAAATCCCTCCCACAACTGCCGCAGGTATGGCTCGTTTCCATCCCAAGCCATAACCTGACAGTCGGTTCGCAGCCAGGATCAGCAGAAAATCCACCGCAAAGTTCAGTAGGGCCGCAAGGTCAGCATAGACGATCATCCCCATCACCTCCGTGCTTTTGTAAGGCGAGTATACCGCGGCAGGGCAAAAAAGTCGGTCGCATTCTCTTGCCCGATTAGCCGCAAATTCGCCCAAACCATGCCCGAAAGCGCCCGAGCCCGGGGCTGTCCGTAAAAAAACGGCAACCGAATGCATCGGTTGCCGTTTTAATCTGTCGAGGTTTCCTTGCGGATCACATTTCGAATATTTTTCTCCGCCTTGAAACGGGGTACCATGATCTCGTGTCCGCAGCCCAGGCAGCGCAAGCGAAAATCCGCACCGGTTCGAAGCACCAGCCACTGTTTCTCTCCACAGGGGTGGGCTTTCTTCATCAATAAGATATCATTCAGTCGAATGTCCATAGATTACTCCTGTCATACCCCAGTCACGGCCGGCGTAAACTGGTGTGAAAAGGGGGAATTTTTATGCTTCCATACGCTCCGGAAGGGTTCTGCATCTCCACGCCGACCATGGATGCGCTGCATCACGGCGTGGAAAGCGGCGAGGTCTTTCAGGCCATGTGTACCAAATGTGATGAGTACCACAATCTTCATGTGGATCTGGGTTGCTGCAAGGGCATCATTCCCCGGGAGGAAGCCGCCATCGGTGTCGGTGATGCGCCGGCAAAGGAATTTGCCATCCTTTCCCGGGTGGGAAAACCGGTATGCTTTCAGGTGCTGGGATTTGACCGTCAGGGTACAGCGCTGCTGTCCAGGCGCAGCGCTCAGGTGGAAGCAAAGTGTTTCTTTTTGAGTGCTCTTCGGCCTGGAGATGTGATTCCGGCCGTAGTTCAGAACCCCGCCGCCTTCGGGGTGTTCTGCGACATTGGATGCGGCGTTACCGCACTAATGCGAATCGACCGTTGCTGTGTGTCACGGCTGTCATCCACTGCGGATCAGTTCCGCGTAGGGCAAAGCATCTACACCGCCATTTTGGGTATTGATGATGATCTGGAATTCATCCACCTGACAGGCAGAGAGCTTCTGGGTACCTGGGAAGAAAACGCGGAGCTGTTCCGTTCCGGGCAGACTGTCAAGGGATATGTACGTAGTGTGATGCCCTACGGCATATTTGTGGAGCTGACACCGAACCTGTCCGGTCTTGCAGAGCCTGTACCCAATGTGAATGTGGGAGATCCGGTCAGTGTTTACATCCGATCCATTCAGCACGACAGGCACAAGATCAAGCTAAATATTCTGGAAGTGCTGCAGCCCCAGCCCATGGCAGCAAAGCTGCCTTATTTTATCACTTCAGGGCACATGGAAGCCTGGGAATACTACCCCGGAAGCAGTACAGTTACTTATTTTTGATATTGTCCCAATACTGCTTGGCAGACTGCTCCAGCTTATTGGCGCCATAAGTATAGTACCTGGCATCGGCAATATCGTCCGGCAGGTACTGCTGCTTCACCCAGTTACCGGCGAAATTATGGGGATACTGGTAGCCCTGCTCCCGCTCCATGGTGTGGGTATCGGCGTGCACATTCTGCAGATGCCGGGGAAATCCCCTGCCCCTGCCGTTTCGCACATCCTCCAGGGCAGAATCCAGCGCCACATGGCCGGAATTGGACTTAGGCGAGGTAGCCATCAGCACAGCCACATCTCCAAGAGGGATTCTTGCTTCCGGCATGCCCAGCTTCAGCGCCATATCCACTGCGGCGTTGACAATGGGAATGATCTGGGGATAAGCAAGCCCTACATCCTCCGCAGCGATGACCATAAGTCGGCGGCATGCTGACTGCATCTGCCCAGCTTCCAGGAGCCGGGCAAGGTAATGCACCGCTGCATCGGGATCAGAGCCACGGATGGACTTCTGCAAAGCGGACAGCAAATCATAGTGGTTATCCCCATCCCGATCCGCCCGGAGGGCGCTTTTCTGAGATACCATCTTGGCATCCGCCAGCGTCAGCCGCAGAACACCGTTTTCCGGCTGACCGGCGGAGAAAAGAACCTCCACGGCGTTCATGGCCTTACGGATATCACCGCCGCAGGAACCGGCAATGTGCTCCAATGCGCCCTCCTCCGGCTGGGCTTTCAGCGCGGTGCGTTCCTCCAGGAAAGCAACTGCCCGATTGACGGCCTGCAGCGCCGCGGAGGCGGATATCTGCTTAAATTCAAAGATGGTGGAACGGCTTAAAATTGCATTAAAAACATAGAAATAGGGATTTTCCGTGGTGGATGCAATCAGTGTGATCTTGCCATTTTCAATATACTCAAGGAGCGACTGCTGCTGCTTTTTATTGAAGGACTGGATCTCATCCAGATACAGCAAAACACCGTTGGGAGCAAGGAATGTGTCCAGCTGGGCGACGATTTCCTTGATATCCGCAGTGGAGGCAGTGGTGGCATTCAGCTTAAAAAGTGCACGATTGGTCTGCTGTGCGATGATATTGGCCACAGTGGTCTTACCGGTGCCGCTGGGACCATAAAAGATCATATTGGGCACATTACCGGAGTCCACCAAGCGACGCAAAATCGCGCCCTGACCCAGAATATGCTCCTGGCCGTAGACCTCATCCAATGTCTGGGGTCGGAGCAGTTCTGCCAAGGGCTGGTACATATTGCCACCTCCTCTGAATGGAAATTTAGAATGTTACAACATCCTGCTCGGCAGGTGTTGCCGGTTCTACCCGGATCGCTGTCAGCACAGGGCCAAGCTCGCCCTGGTACAGCGGATGCTTCTGGGCTGCGATGGTAGCTTCCACCATTACCCAGGAGCGAGGCTCCAGGGATTTGCTGTTGGAATACACGCAGGGCACGCCCAAGAACTGGATATCATCAGCGCAGCAGGTCATAACAAAGCGGCCCGGGGCGAACATACCGTTTTTCTCCCGGCGAAGCATGGCAACCTGACCCTTGAAACGGACAGTTTTGCCGGCGTACTTCTGGGGTTCTTCGGTGACATCCCGATACCACAGGGCGTAATCCTCATCGTTGATCTCGATAACCGGGGCATTGATGTCAAAAGGCAGCGGATCCACCACATCGTCAAAGGCGGTAGTGTCGTCAGTATAATCGTAAAGAATATCGATGCGGCGGTTGGCTGCCCGGGCGATCTTGTGGAACGGCATGGTATCCGCACCGGGCTCCAGGCGGTTGAATACTACCATCTGGGCGCCCAGAAGCTTGTCCATCATCAGGCTGCGCATATTGGCGTTATAGGCCATAAATGTGGTGCTGTCGGCAAACATGACCTCCTGGGCCACCGCCCAGCCCTCAGGGAAACGGGTGTAGAGATCGCCAACCTGCTGCATACCGTTGAGCTCAGCGACTACACGCTGGGCTTTGTACTTTTTGGCCAGTGCCTGCAGTTCCTTAGGGGATACGGTCTGCTGATCCAGGACCTCAAGATACACATTGGGATGGGGATAGGCGGAGAAATCATACTCCTCCTCACCCTCCTCAAACACCAGCAGCAGGGTTCGCTCCCCGGCATTGAACCGGGGATCTTCCAGAGTTTCCTGGATAAACTTGGTCTTACCGGAATCTAAAAACCCGGTAAATACATAAACCGGAATCTGCTGCATGGCTTACACCCCAAACAGTTCTGGCACGGCAGCTTCATTCAGCTGAGAGCCGATGACGCAAAGCTTGCCGATGATACCGGCAGAGCCGAAGCGGACATCATGCTCCTCAGGAACATAGTCAAAATGGATCCAGCCGCCATCGGCGCAGGCAACGATGCCCTTTGCACGGAGGATCATACCGTACTTACCGGAATCCAGAGCATGGAGGGCTTCCTTGATCTGCGCTTCGGTAAATTTCCTGGTAGTCTCCACACCCCAGGAAGTAAAGACTTCGTCGGCATGGTGATGGTGATGATGCTCGTGATCGTTGCCGCAGCAGCAGTGATCGTCATCATGATGATGGTGATGCTCATGATCATGACCGCAGCAGCAATGCTCCTCATCGTGATGATGATGGTGATGCTCGTGATCGTGGCCACAGCAGCAATGCTCTTCGTCGTGGTGATGGTGATGATGCTCGTGATCGTGGCCGCAGAAGCAGTGTTCGTCATCATGGTGATGGTGGTGGTGATGCTCATGAGCCAGATGCTTCAGCTCTTCCTCCATATCATGCCTGCTCTCCAGAGCCTCCAGCAGCTGCGTGCCGGTGAGTTCACCCCAGGGGGTAGTTACCAGGGTAGCATCGGCATTATGCTCTCTCAGCAGCACCACAGCCGCGTCCAGTTTCGCCTGGGGAATGGAATCTGTACGGGACAGGATAATGGTGGAAGCAGTTTCCACCTGGTTGTTATAGAACTCGCCAAAGTTCTTCATATAAACCTTGACCTTGCCGGCATCCACCACAGCCACGGTGTTGCCCAGGATCACATTATGAGAGGTGACCTTTTCCACAGCGGCGATAACATCCGACAGCTTGCCTACACCGGAGGGCTCGATCACAATACGGTCCGGGGCATACTCCTGGATCACCTGGGTCAGAGCCTTGCCGAAATCACCCACCAGGCTGCAGCAAATGCAGCCGGAGTTCATTTCTGTAATGTTGATGCCCGCATCCTGCAAAAAGCCGCCGTCGATGCCAATCTCGCCGAATTCGTTTTCGATGAGCACCAGCTTTTCACCACAGTAGGCTTCCTGGATCATTTTCTTGATAAGCGTTGTCTTACCGGCGCCGAGAAAGCCGGAATAAATGTCTATTTTCGTCATAATACTCGCTCCTTTGCAGTCGGCGTGATCCGCCGCATATTCTGCCAGAGATTATAACACATCCGGCGTAAAAAATCCATATCAAATACAAAAATAACTCTGGATTTGTCGTCCCTTCGACAAAATTCCCTTGTTTATATCCGCGGCATTCGATACTCTTAATCCGAGGCGGGCAAACACCCCAAGTGCGACACGCCCACCGCCGCCGTCCCGGTTCTCCCCCGGGACGGCGGTTTTATTCACATGACAGGAATCAAGAGCAGTCTGCCGCTTTCCGGCTCCGATGTCAGGCCATTGGCCTTACAAATAGCATCCACCGTCGAGCCACATTCCTTTGCGATTTCCCACAAGCCGTGATCGTCGGTTCGCCGCAGGATCAGCGACGGTCTGTTGGGATCGGGCTGCACCGCTTCACCAAGCTCCAGAGCCGTTACCATGGGCATGCCGGCCTCGCTGTAAACATCCTGAGTCATCCGTACATTTGCCGTCAGCACTGCACCATCACCGGTGAGTGTTCCATGGGGATCATCCAAGCTCTGCACCAAAACGCTCACCCTGTTCCCCGGATCGTTGGCCATGGTCATGGAATCGCTGCAACGCACCTGAGTGTCCTGCAGATCACCGTTTTCGTCTGTGTACAACATCTGGAATACGCCGGGCAATTCCATTTCCAGTTCTTCATCCATCTGAATTTGCTTCGGATGACCTGCTCCGAAGGAAATATCGAAAATTTTCTGTCCCTGACCTTCCCACTGACCCTTGAGAGTCATATCCTCCTGACGCTGTTCCAATCGAACCGGCAGCTTGAGCATTTCCGTTCGAGGCTGAACCTGACGGCTGACACTGTATGCATCCGATATCAATTCCAGAATTTGGCGGTCAAACACCGTATACTGTGCGGAAATACCGCAGTTCATTTTCCATTTCCCTTCCTCGTCCCGGTTCAATTCCAGGTTTGTCACGATAGGCACGATGGATGCAGTAGCGCTGGGACTGTGATCTTTGTCGAGCTCTGTATATTGGGACATGGGGATCTCCCAATCCCAGTTGTGGATACTGCCATCCTCCGTGCAATAACGCATCCGCAGCATAGCGTTTCCACGGAATACCAGCCTGCCTGCCAGCACCTTTTGTTCCAGGATGGAGGGCTCCATCCAATACCGCAGAATCTGACTCACCGGCGGCGCTGAAGGTGGGATCGACAGATCCTCCTCCATTTGGAATGACTTCTCCCCTGCCTCCATGGGCAGTTCCAAGGGATATGTCTGCTTATTCAGCTGCACATCCTCGGGAACCTGGGGCGCAGTGAATATGTCCATATCCACCGGCTCCAAAGCCTCACCCATGGCGCTGACAAGGGTGCGAACCATCAGCTTCCGGGGAGATACGCTACGGGCATCCACGCTTTTCAGCAGCGGTTGGACGCAAATTGCTCCGTCACGCTGGGTCTGTGGAAAATCCCACTTCATTTGCATCGGCACCCAGCCCTCCATACTGCGGATCTGCGAGCCGTCCTCCGGGGCATAAAGCACCCACACCATCACACCGCCGCTGACATTCATGCCGTTGCCACGCCATTCCTTACCGCGGATAATGACCTGCCCCCAGCATCCCAGAACCCGGCCAATATCCGGCAGAGAATCCGGCAGTCTGATTTCCTGTGTCTGTTCCTGACTAACGGTCTGACAAACCACTTTTTGCAGGCACTGACAGATCGATTTTGTAAAATGCAATTCCATGCACATCACTCCTTATCCCGCTTTACGATAAATCATATTCACCCGGGGACAAGTTTATGCCAATTATTTTTTCCCGGCGCACCAAAATCCCATGGATGCCAGTCCCATGCCCAGGCAGAAGCAGAAAAATCCCGATTCCAGGCAGCTTCCAATTAGGATCCCAACACCAAAGGCGATCAGCGCGCAACCGCAAAGTTGGTTTCTTCGGCACATAAAAACACCCCCTGCTGAAATTTATGCAGAGGGTGTTTGAATATGAGTTTCCTTTTATCTCAGGTTTTCCTGACAGGCTGCCAGAATTTTGGAAATGATGGGTGTACAAACCTTCTTTCCGTAACCGCCATCCTCGATAGCCACGATAAAGGCCAGAGGCAGTTCCTCGTTGGCTACAAAGCCGGTATACATGGCGTTGGGTCGTTTCTCACCGCCTACCTCCGCCGTACCGGATTTGGCGCAGACCTGCAGACCGGGGTAACTGTCATCTCCGTAATAATTCTGCACATTGTTGCGCATAAATTCCCGGAGTGTGGCGGCTGTTGCCTCGGACATGATCCGGTCACCGAGTTGGGCGCTTGCTTCGTAAGTTACTTTGCTTCCCACCTGAATATCTGAAACGAAGTGTGGCGCGATCTCCACACCGCCGTTGGCTATAGTACCAAGGAAGGTCAAATAACGGGCGGGATTGATCATATCCACATGCTGACCGATGCCACTCCAGGCCACCATTACCGGGGCTTCTTCCGCTGCGGAGAAATTACCGGCAGCGGTTTTGATTCCATCAAAAGTTACACCGTCGATGATACGGAATCTACGGACATATTCCTGCAGTACATCGCCGCCGATCTGATTGGCGATTCGGGCAAAGGCGCAGTTGCAGGATGACGCAAACGCCTGCTTGAGCGTCAGCGTACCGTGGCTCTTTTCGCAGCTGACTTTATCGCTGCCGAATTCCAGCACACCGTTGCAGGTATAGGTGCGCTCGATAATATCCGGGATCTCCTCCAGGGCAGCCGCAGCGGTGACGATTTTAAAAATCGAGCCCGGGGTATAGCTCACCTGGGTGAAGCGGTTCAGGTACACACCGTCGTAAGCAGGATTGGACGCGATGTCCGGAACATTGTCCGGATCAAAATTCGGGGTTGACACGCAGCAAACAAGCTCGCCGGTTTTATAGTTGTACACCGCCACAGTGCCGGTATAACCGGCCATAGCCTCCTGGGCGACAATCTGCACCCGGGCAGAGAAAGTGGTGCGCACAGTGCCGCCGGTTCCGCCGTAGGCATAAAGGCCGTTGACAGCGTCAAAGCCGGCAATATGCTGGGCAAAATAGGAAAGCGCCGGAGAACTGATATTACCCAGCCTGTCACCGATCCAATGGAGCGTGCCGCTGCGAAGGGCGACATTTTCACTGTAAGTCCGTCCATCGGTCAAGTCAGCCAGAAGAATGCCGTTCCGATCCGTTATGGTGCCGCAAGCGATGTTTTCCGCGTGGTAGACATGAGGAGAATTGGGTTTATGCACCCATTTTTCGGCGTTTGCGAAGTATTCCCCCATAAAAAAGGATACACCAAGCGCCAGAACAAGAATAAAAATCAGCAGGATCTTTGCCCGGCCCATGATTCTATGCATCCTTCTTCACCTTCCCCTCTTTGGTCTGCCGAACCGCGAAGCTGGCATTCTGCCGGGTATCCGCGGCTTTGACATAGGCAAGCAAGCCCCAGGCGCATATCATGCTGGAGCCACCGTTGGAAACAAAGGGCATCGTCACGCCTGTCAAAGGCAGCACATCTACCGTTCCGAGAACATTGAAGCAGGTTTGCACCAGCAGAATACCCGCCGCTGTGCAAGCGCCGATCGTATAAAAGCTGCTGCGTCCCATAGCTGCAGAGCGTATAGCAAACAGGCCAAAGACAATGATGCAGACCACTGCCATAATGCACATCAAAAGTCCCCATTCCTCGGCAATGGTAGCAAAAACCACATCCGAATCAGAGGCAAACAGCTTTTTCATCATGCCGTTACCGGCTCCGAGTCCAAACAGGCCGCCGGATGCCACGCACATCAGCGCCTGGGTTTGCTGATAGCCGGTATTCAGGGGATCTTCCCAGATATGCCGCCAGGTCGCAAAACGGCGCAGGGCATGGGGAGCAATTTGCAGGGCGATCACACCGGCATAGCCCAAGGATGTGCAGGCCAGAGCGATGGTACCCACACTGCCGGAACGCAGAAACGCAATAATCAAAAACGCCGCAAAGAAGATCAGGGCTGTACCGAAGTCGTTCATAATCGCCAAACAGGCGCAAATCACAATGGTATAGGCGATGAACAGAATCAGATTCCGTTTATTGACCAGACGATCCAGTGTGGACGCGCCGATAAACACAAAGCAAACCTTACTCAACTCCGAGGGCTGGATGGACAGTGAGCCGATCATAAGCCAGTTTCTGGCGCCATTGTAGGTCTTGCCGAAAACCAGGGTCACCACAAGCAGTAATACGCCGGCGACAGCAGCCACATAACGCAGCTTCTTCGCCCGTTCCAGATCCCGCAGCGCCCAGCCCAATGCCAGAAACAGAGCAAGACCCATGACCATAGCGATGAGCTGTTTCACCGTTTCTCCCGGCCTTACGGCAGCAATGGCCGCCATGCCGAGTGTGCATAGGAAAAACACGATATTTTCCAGTTCAAAGGAGGGCTTTCGGATAAACAAATAGAACCCCAGCAGCAGCCACTGACAAATGACAATACCGGCAAAGCCCCAGAAAATATTCGAAGCAACGGCTGCGTCCGCAGTCATCAGATACGAAAGGCAGCAAAGCACCTGAAAAACCGTCAGAAGGATGGTGTTGAAAATGCTGCCGGAGGGTCTGGCCGCCCTGGTGCGCAGCTTGCCCAGCTTGATCTCCTGCTCCTTGGAAATGGGCCGGAATTTCAGCGGAATGCCGCCAATGGTGATCACATCATCAGGTTCCAGAGCGCAAATCCTCATCCGCTGTCCGTTGACCAGGATACCCTCCTTGGAATTGGCGTCAGCCACAGTCCAGCTTCCGTCATCATATCGGGTAAATACCGCATGGGTCTTGGACACCTCTGGACGATCCAGAACCACATCACTTCGCTTGCTGCGGCCTACCACATTCTCCCAATGCGTCAGGGGGAGCATTTTACCGTTGGTAAGGCACAGCCAGGCCCAAATCTCCGGTTCCCGGCGAAAGGTCAGCAGCGGAAGGATGGTACGAAGCAAAAGAAAGGCTGCCAGTACGGGCATGGCGTAGCGCAGCATGGCCTGATACACATAGACCACTGTGCCGTCAAGCGCTGCAACGGCGCTGAGCAAGCTATTCATACTGACACCTCCTTATATTTATTTCAGACTTCTTAAAAGGGCGATTTCCGCCTGATAGCCAGGCAATTCATTGGGCGTTTCCAAAATCATGGGTAAGTCACCCAAAACCGGATGCCGGATAATATTGCGGAATGTTTCGATACCAAGCGAGCCATCGCCAATGCAGGCATGCCTGTCCTTATGGCTGTCAAAGCTGTTTTTGGAATCGTTCAGGTGCAGCGCCTTAAGCTTGTCCAGGCCAACAACGCGATCAAACTCGGCTATCACACCGTCGAGGTCGTGGATAATATCATAGCCACCATCCCAAACATGGCAGGTATCCAGGCAGACGCCCACGGCGTCGCTTCCCACCGCCTGGATGATATCCCGAAGGTCCTCAAATCGGCCGCCGACCTCGCTGCCCTTGCCGGCCATGGTTTCCAGCAACACCGTTACAGGATAGCCGGGAGCCAGGGCTTTTCTCAGGGCATCAGCGATCTGGCAGATGCCGATTTCCGTTCCCTGCCCCACATGGGAACCCGGGTGAAAATTATAGTAATTGCCAGGCAGTGCGGCCATGCGCCGCAGGTCATCTGCCAGGATCTCCGCTGCAAACTGACGTGCCTCGGGATCTTTGGTGCAGAGGTTCATGGTATAACTGCCATGGGCAACCAAAGGCCCAAACCCCATATGCGCCAGGGCGGCCACCGCCGCTTCACAGTCCGCCGGATCTTCCGTTTTTGCCTGTGATCCCCGGGGATTTCGTGTAAAAAACGCGAAGGTATTGGCACCGATGCTCTCGGCGGTCTTTACCATCGCCAGATTGCCTTTTGACGCAGAAAGGTGACATCCGATATATGCCATTACCATCGCCTCCTTAACTGATAGGATACCACATTTCTACCGAAAATGCAAATTAACATTTTTCAAACAGTGACCGTTGCAACTCCGTATCGAATGTGATATATTCATCTAAAGCACATACGAGGTGGTATTATGCCAAAATCCGACAATCAAAAGCTGAAAATTTTCTATATTCTCGATTATTTGCAAAGAAACTCTCACGAGGACAAACCCGTGAGAGCATCTGAGCTGATCGAAATGCTGGATCGCAGCCACAATATCCGCTGCGACCGGAAGACTGTTTATTCTGATATCGCCGCCTTGATCGATTACGGCATGGACATTGTTACCAAGCCTGGCAAAAACGGCGGCTACTATATCGCATCCCGGAATTTCGAACTGCCGGAGCTGAAGTTGCTCATCGACGCGGTACAATCCAGCCGATATCTGACGGAAAAAAAATCCCGGGAGCTCATTGAAAAGCTCTGCAACCAGTGCAATGAACACGATGCTAACCTGATGAAGCGCAATGTTCTGGTTTCCGGTCGGGTCAAGAGCATGAACGAAACCATCTACTACAATGTGGACACCATTCAGGACGCAATTTCCCAAAACCGCCAAATCAGCTTCCGCTACTTTGACTGGGGTCTGGACGGAAAACGCCAGTACCGGGATAAAAATTACCTGGCAAGCCCCTACGGACTTTGCCAGGATAATGAAAACTGCTATCTGCTTGGTCATTCTCCCCGGCATGGCATCACCTCCTACCGGGTGGACAGAATGAGCGATATTGAAGTTCTGCCGGAAAAGCGCACCCCCTGCCCGGAGCTTACCGGAAGGAATCTGGTGGAACACGCCAACAGTCTGTTCCAGATGTTCGCCGGCGATGCGGTGACGGTGAAAATGCGCTTCCACCGGGAACTGATCAATGTGGTGGTTGACCGGTTTGGCCGGGATATTATGCTGATCCCCGACGACGATTCCCACTTCACATTTACTGTCCCCGTTGCCGTATCTCCCATGTTTCTCAGCTGGGTCATCGGCTTTGGTAAAAAAGCCCGGATTCTTTACCCACAGTCCGTCATTGACCAGTGCCGGCAGATGTGCCTGGATGCTATGGATCAGGACTCCAACAGCTGAAGAGAATCCAGCACATCCTGCCAGACTGTCTGGATAGCTGATGCGGAATCCGAGGGTGCTGTCATACTCAGACAGTAGTGATAACCGCCATGGTCAATAACGGCGGTTCTGCCAACCTGATCGCCCCCTTCGCCTGCCGATGTCCAGGCGCACTCGTAGCAGTCGTTGCCGTTCCGCTTGGTTTGGATCAGTGTCAGCGAATCTTTCCCAAAGCCAGTAAGGCTGAGCAGGGTTCTGTTCAAATCACCTGACGACATGGTTTCCAAAAGAATCTCATATCCGTCACAGAAATAGATTCTGCCGTTTTCGCCATTGACGGTCTGCACCGAGGCCTCCTCCGGCAAGGTCACCGCCATGCGTTTTTTTACCGGCGCTTCATTCAGCTCCACACCTTCCAAGGTTTCGAATGTGGGCACTGCGGCGCATGCGGATAGGAGCATACTCAAAATCACAATACATAGTCCGATTTTTTTCACAAAATCCCCTCCCGAAAGGAACAAATCATGTTTCCTCTTTATCTGCTTATAATAAATGCCGCAGCCTTCTTCCTTATGCTTGCGGATAAGCGTAAAGCACAAAAAAACAGATGGCGTATCCCAGAAAAGTGGCTTCTGTTCGCCGCTGTCATTGGAGGAAGTTTCGGTATGCTTGCAGGGATGAAAGCATTTCATCACAAGACCCGTAAGGCCCTTTTCTCAATTGGCGTTCCCGTCATACTGTCACTGCAGCTGGTGGGGCTGATCATTCTATATATCACAGTGATTTGTCAAACTAAGTGCAACACTTTTTGAAGTTCAAGATCCCAAAGATATTGAGCTGAAACAAATTTAAGAACCTTGCGAGGCCTGGCGTTGATCAACGCCAGGTTTCGTTTTAGTGTAA
>SVLD01000038.1 GCA_015068125.1 Oscillospiraceae bacterium
TGGTGGTAGTTCATACAGATCTCCTTTCGTGGTTTATTGTGTGGTAACTTTATTCTACCAGAGATCTGTATGAACTTCTTCTTTTTTTACAAGTGTTGCACTTGATAGTATAATTCACCATCACAGTAAAATGACCGGGGTGAACCCCGGTCATTATTTATACATTATCCATTTAGTAGCAAGTCATTCAAAATTGCTTCAGCAGTCAGAATGCCGTCCACGGCGGCGGACATAATGCCGCCGGCATAGCCAGCGCCCTCGCCGGTGGGATATAAGCCACGAAGAGCTGACTGACGGCTTTCATCCCGCAGGATCCGCACAGGCGACGAGCTGCGGGTCTCCGGGGCTGTGAGAACAGCATCCACATCGGAAAAGCCCTTGAGATTGCCGTCCAACCGTACGATGGCTTCTTTCAGCGCCTTGGTAACGAGTTCCGGCAACACCTGCCGCAGATCGCACCAGACTACGCCGGGACGATAAGTGGGCTCCACCGAACCGGCAGCAGCGCTGCTGCGATCCGCCAGAAAATCTCCCACCTTTTGGGCTGGGGCATGATAACTACCGGACAAACCGTAGGCAGTCATTTCGATCTGGCGCTGCCACTGCATACCGCCAAGAGGGCCGTCATAGGGGAAATCCTCGGGATTGACGGTAACCAGCAGCGCGGCATTGGCATTTTCCCCCTCCCGGTCTGCCCTGCTCATGCCGTTTGTCACCACGCCGCCGGCTTCCGATGCGGCTGCCACCACATATCCGCCGGGGCACATACAGAACGTATAAACCGTACGGTCATCCAGATGCTTTACCAGCTTATAATCCGCCGGGGGCAGCGGCAAATCAGACAAACCATACTGCGCCCGGTCGATAGCCGATTGCTTATGCTCAATACGCACTCCCAGGGAAAAAGGCTTGGGTTCCATGGGGATTTCCTGTTCCAGCAGCATGGAAAAGGTATCTCTTGCGCTGTGTCCGATGGCAAATACCGCATGGTCACAGTCCACACAGCTTCCGTGCTCCAGTTCCAGTCCGATAAGCCGGCCATTTTGCTGACAGATGCCGGTAACCTGGGTGCAAAAGCGGACTTCACCGCCCAGATCGACAATCCGACGGCGCAGATTCTGCACCACCGTCAGCAGTACATCGGTACCCACATGGGGCTTGGCATCGTAAAGGATATCCTCTCTGGCGCCGGCCTTTACAAACTGCTCCAGAATCCACTGGATCCGTACATTATTCAGGCTGGTGTTGAGCTTTCCGTCAGAAAACGTTCCTGCACCGCCCTCGCCGAACTGTACATTACTTCTGGGGTCAAGCGCACCGCCGGCAAAAAAGGCTTCGATCTTCTGATTGCGGCTAACCGCATCCTCGCCACGCTCCAGCACCAGTGGCTTCAAGCCTGCCATAGCCAAGATCAGCGCGGCAAACATACCCGCCGGGCCAAAGCCCACCACCACCGGGCGTTTTTCCGATTGAAAAACGGGCTTCGGAGGCCTATAATATTCAATCTTCGCGATCTGCGCACGCTTACAGCCGCTTTGCCGCAGAATCTTCTGCTCACTGCCCTCCACGGTCACATCGATGGTATAAATGATACGGACATCCGGCTTCTTCCGGGCATCGACCGAGCGGCGGACAATGTTGAGCTTGCGAATTTTCGAGCCGGAGATCTTCAGCAGCTTTGCCGCTTCAAATAAGAGCTGATTGGCATCATGCTCCGGCGGCAGTGAAATATCCCGAATTCTGATCATGTATTACCTCCGGCGCTGCTGCCTGCCAGACGGCCGGAGCTCCACGCCCATTGCAGATTATAACCGCCGCAGTCGCCATCGATATCCAGCACTTCGCCACAGGCGTACAGGCCGGGGACCAGGCGGCTTTCCATGGTCTCCGGGTTAAATTCATCGGTTACGATACCGCCGGCAGTGACCTGGGCACTGTCCATGCCCAAAGGCTCAGTCAAGTCCACCTCCAGGGATTTCACAGCATCAATCACCTGCTCCAATTCCGCATCTGTCAGGCTTTGGCAAGACCGCTGCCCCCGTATGCCGGCAGAGGCGGTCAAAACCCTGCCCAAGCGGTTGTGGAGAATACCCGTAAGCAGTTCTTCCGCGGGCTGCTCCCCTGACCGCTTACGCATAAGCAGTTCCAGGAGCATCTGCCGGGATATATCCGGCAGAAAATCCAGGCGGCAGAACCAATTTCCCGGCTGCTGACATACATCCCGGGATGTTTCAAAGATCACCGGGCCGGAAAGGCCGTAATCCGTAAACTGCAGTTCCCCGTTAGACGCACTATGGCGCATATCGCCATTGTAAATCTCCACATGGCAATTTGCCCGGACACCCTTCAGGCTCACACAGCCGTTCCAACCGGATTTGATCTGCACCAGTGCCGGACGCAGCCGGGTACAGTGATGACCGAAGGAACGCAGGAGCTTGTAGCCGGACATGGAGCCACCCAGCTTCGTACCTGCCAAACCGCCACAGGCGATAATCAGCTTGTCGCATCTGTAAGCTTCGCCGTCGCTGATTATTTCAAACGCTTTGCCATCCTTGCGAACTTTGGTAACTTCCACGGCGGTCAACAGCCGGATATTCTCCTTTTGCAAAGCGAACCTCAGCACATCCACCACGGAATTTGCCTGATCGGAATAGGGGTACACTCTGCCGCTGTCCTCGACGACGGTATAAAGTCCAAGATTCGAGAACCATTGGAGCGTTTCACTGGGAGGATAATTCGCCAACGCCGGAGCAGCAAATTCGGCATTGTCGCCATGATAAGCCGCCGGCTGTAAATTGGTTAAATTGCAACGACCGTTGCCGGTGGCCTGGAGCTTTCTGCCCACCCTTGCCTGGCGCTCAAAGAGCAGCACTTCCACGCCGGGCTGCTGGGATGCCGCCAAAGCTGCGGCCATGCCGGAAGCACCGGCACCGATAATTCCGATTATCATAGGTGATCACCTGCTTTCTTTGCATCCATTATACGACATGACTGCGGTAAGCACAAGAATTATTTCCTTGCAATCGGCAAAATGCGTGGTATAATACCCATTATGAATATATCAACAGAGGTATGCATATGAAAATGGATGAAGTAATTGCACGAATCAACGAATTGGCAAAGAAAGCCAAGGACGAGGGTCTGACTGACGAGGAAATCGTAGAGCGGGATAAGCTCCGCAGGATCTATATTGACTCCGTGAAGGCCAACCTGGTGGGTCAGTTAGAGAACACCTATATCGTGTCGCCCGACGGCACCAAGAAAAAGCTTGGCCCGAAGCAGTAACACCATAATTTCCTCTTTTTATGCTTGACAAACATTTATGGGTATGCTAGAATACTTTGGCAATCAAGTGAATACGCTTTGATTCGGAGTGATACCCAAGAGGCCGAAGGGGCTCCCCTGCTAAGGGAGTAGGCGTCTAAAAAGCGCGCGAGGGTTCAAATCCCTCTCACTCCGCCAGTCAAATCCGGTTAGGAAGTTAGTCCTGACCGGATTTTTCTTTGTTTTACGCCACTTTTGGTCTTGAAAAGTTCAGTGCACATAGACCATACTTCGGTTTTTCCCTTACTTTTTCCCTTATAGATTGAGAATGTCGTTGATATAAGCCTGCATTCGGCCTGCGCTGGCTTCCTGCATTTGATAAGTTACGTGCCCATAGACATCCAAAGTAAAGGCTGCTGTGGCATGGCCAAGGTTTCCTTGAACGGTCTTGATGTCATCTCCGGAACGCAGAGACGCAACCGCATAACTGTGTCGGAGATCGTGAAATCTTGCGTCCGGCCTGCCAATGGCTGCTACGATTTCTTTGAAATTTCTTACCACAGTTTGGGGAATCAGATTTCCACCCAACTCATTTGTAAAAACCAAATTCAGAGGATTGGACCAAGCGGCTCCCGCTTTCTCCTTATGTTCATACTGCTGGAGTTTCCGGTTTCGCAACAACTGCATAACCCAAGGGGCGGGCATAATTCTGCGCGGCTTATCGTTCTTCAGAGAAACCAACCGGAACTGACCGCCCGGTTTCTTTTCCTTTTGGAGCTGCTTGCTGATTAGAATGGTGCCTCTCATAAAGTCTACTCGGTCCCAGGTCAGGCCGAGGGCCTCACCCTCCCGCATGCCTGTAAACAGTGTGATTGTGTACAGGAGTTCCAGTGGATGCCCTTTGGCCGCATCCAGAAACAGTTTTGTCTCTGCTTCATCCAGCGGTTGCAGTTCCTTCTTCTCAACGCGCGGCAGGATGCAGGCGTTTGTGGGATTGAAGCGGATGTAGCCATTGGCTACTGCCTGCTGTAGGGCTTTGTGAAGGATTCCGTGGACATTTTTCACTGTCTTGGGCGAACTTGGAGCACGATCATCTGTCGGCTCTCTCAGGGCGTTGTAAAAGCTCTGAACCAAATGGGTATCCAGTGCATCCATTCGGATTGCTCCCAAGCCGGGTTTTATGTGCGTCCTAATCGTGGCATTATAAGCAGCAACTGTGGATTCTTTCACGCCTCCTAAATACTGCTTTGACCAGACATCCATCCATTCGCCGACTGTCATTTTAGAAGGCGCGATGTAGGTGCCTGAATCAAGGGACGAGATGGCTGCTTTCAGTTTTTGAGCGACTTCTTTTTGCGATTTGCCCGATATACTGCGTTGGATCTGTTTCCCTGTTCCGGGATCAAACCCTTCCGTATATCGGGCTTCATAATAGATATAGGTCTTTCCGTTGACTGTTCTGGTCTTTT
>SVLD01000022.1 GCA_015068125.1 Oscillospiraceae bacterium
ACCCCAAGGCATTTGCTACCAAGGAATACGAGGACACAGTTTATGCCTGCGCATACCTGATCGACGCTGACGGCAACTACCACTACAGTGGCATCATTGCCTACAATGTGGAAGCTTACGCCAAGAGTAAGATCAACAGCAATTCCGCCGAGGCTGACCTGTGTAAGGCACTGGTTGTTTATGGCGAAAAGGCGAAAGCCTATTTTGCAATCTAATGTGAAAGGAGAAGACATTATGAAGAAGTTTATGGCTCCCGAGATGGACGTTCAGAAGTTCATGGCTGAAGACGTCATCACCACTTCCACCGAGTTCGTTCCCACCCCCAACGAGCTGTCCGAGGAAGAAGTCTAAGGGTACATAACCCGCCCCCGGCGGCGCAAGCCGCCGGGGGTCATCCCCCCTAAAAGGAAGATTTTCTGATTTGGAGAGCTATTTCAACGGGAGATAGCTCTCCAAATTGGAAAACATCGGATATAAAGGAATTTGCCATGGTTAACTTTCAGATAGAACTAGCCGGTTTTGTGATCGATATCAATGTGAATTTCGAAAGAACGAAAAACGATTACACGGCGTATATTGTTGAGAAAACACCGGATCTTTCCCTGACCATCACACAGGAGGATCTGCTTTTTGAAAAGGCAAAGTGCATCCGGGAGGATGCGGTGGAGGGTCGTCCTCCCCGCAAGACTTATGGATATATCGTGGAAAGCACTGCCGTCCAGCGGAAGCTTGCGGAGTTTCTCTTTGACCACAATACCATTGTGTTCCATGGCTCTGTGGTAGCTGTGGATGGACAAGGTTATCTCTTTACCGCCAAAAGCGGCACCGGCAAGTCTACCCATACCGGCTTTTGGCGCCAAATTTTTGGTGACCGGGCGGTTATGGTCAATGATGACAAGCCTTTCCTGAGGATTACTGACAGCGGTGTTTTGGTTTGCGGTTCCCCCTGGAACGGCAAGCACGGCCTGGGCAACAATATCTGTGTTCCCCTGAAGGCAATCTGCGTTTTGGAGCGGGGCGAAGAAAATGAAGTGATGCCTGTGGACGGCAAGGAGCTGCTGTACTTCCTGCTGCAGCAGAGCAACCGTCCGCTAAACCCCCAGAAAATGCCTAAGTATATGGATCTCATTAGTGAGCTGTCTGGAAAAACAAGCTTTTATCGCATGAAGTGCAACCTGGATCCCGATGCGGCCCGGGTGGCTTTCGAAGCGATGTCGAAATAACAGAAAAAGGAGCATACTTATGAAGCTGAAAGATGGATTTATCCTCCGGGAGGTTGCCGGCCAGACCGTGGTTCTGCCCACTGGCGGCGATCTGGACTTAAGCATGATGATCACCCTGAACGAAACCGCAAAGTTCCTGTGGGAGGCTCTGCAGAACGAGATTGACGAGGCTGCCCTGGTGGCTGCTCTGCTGGCAGAGTACGATGTGGATGATGCTACCGCAAAGGCCTGCGTTGCGGATTTCGTGGCGAAGCTGAAAGAAAATGATTTCCTCGTTTGATCCCATGATTCTTGGCGACGAGCTGATGGAATTGGTTCGCAGCCAGGTGGCCATCGGGCGAAAGGTGCGGTATTTGCCCTTTCGCGGCGTGAGCATGCTTCCTATGCTGCGGCAGGGCAAGGATTCCGTGGAGATCGCCCCGTTGCCGGAAAAACTGAAGAAATATGACCTGCCGGTGTACCAGCTGCCCAGCGGGAAGTATGTCATGCATAGAGTTGTTGCCATCAAGGATACCCACTATGTGTGCCTTGGGGACAACACCTATGAATACGAAACCATTTACCCGGAGCAGATGATCGGTGTGGTAAGCGCCTTCAGGCGCGGCGATAAGCGCATCGAGGTAACTGCGCCGGGTTATCGGCTGTACGCAAAAATTTGGGTGGGACTATTTCCCGTTCGAAAATTTTTCCGTGGCACAAAGAAGTGGTTGCGGAGGTTGTTGAAATGAAGCAATCCCCCTTGCTTTGGATCGTAAACCGGGTTCGCCGTCGAATTCCGGCGATCCTTTTTATGACGGCATGCCAGGTAGGAAACGCCCTTTTGTCGGTATTTATGGCGCTGGGTATGCAGCGTGTGATCGACAGTGCTGTGGCCAGAAATATGGACGCTTTTATAAGCGGCTGTATCTATCAGGGCTGCATGCTGCTGGGAATTTTGGTCTTGCGGACGATTTATCGCCATCTTCACGACCGCCTGCATATGGATCTGGAGCGGGACTGGAAGCGCAGATTGCTCCACGGACTGCTCCACGGTGAATATGCTGATGTTTCCGCCTATCACAGCGGCGAGCTGCTGAACCGGCTGAACAACGATGTTTCCAAGGTCAATGACGGCGTACTTTCCATTCTGCCCGGTGTGGCAGCTATGGTGACCCGTTTGGTGGCTGCGGTAGCGGTGCTGGGCGTGCTGGATATCCGGTTTACCATGCTCATCGCCGGCGCCGGCCTGATCGTGATCTGCGTCACCGCAATTGCCCGCCGCCGGCTGAAGGATCTAAATAAGAAGGTCAGCCACCACGACGGCAAGGTATCCAGCTATCTCCAGGAGTCCATGGAAAAGCTGCTGATGGTGCAGACTATGGATGTGGCGCAGGAAGTGGAGCGCCGGGCAGACGGTCTTCTCAATGACCGTTACGCAGTCCAGCGGAAGCGGAAAAATATCGGTCTGCTGACAAATACCGGTGTGTCGCTGATGGTTCGGGGTGCCGGCTTTGTGGCGCTGGTTTGGTGCTCGGTGCAGATGCTTGCGGGCCAGATGAGCTTCGGTTCTCTGACGGCGGTGATCCAGCTGGTCAATCAGCTGCAAACCCCTTTTGCCAATCTCTCCGGTGTGATGCCCAAGTATGTCACTATGCTGGCTTCCGCGGAGCGGCTCATGGAACTGGAGCAGATCCAGGGCGAGCCGGAGCCTGCGGCCCAGTCCCGGGAGGAAATGTATGGCAGCATGGATGTCATTTCCGCGGAAAATCTGTCCTTTTCCTATGATCGGGATCATATTTTTGATGATTGCGATTTCTCCCTGCCCAAGGGGGCTTTCGCGGTTATCACCGGCCCTTCCGGCATCGGAAAAAGCACCCTGCTGAAGCTGCTTCTGGGCGTTTTCAAGCCTACTCAGGGTCGGCTGTGCCTGCAGGGTAAGGATTATGATCTGACTTTGGATCGCAGTACCAGAAGACTGTTCTCCTATGTGCCCCAGGGCAATCTGCTGCTCAGCGGCACCCTCCGGGAGAATTTGACCATTGTAAAGACGGATGCCACCCAGGAGGAAATCAACGAGGCGCTTCATGTCAGCGCCATGGAGGATTTCCTGCCCCAATTGCCTAAGGGACTGGATACGGTTCTGGGCGAAAGCGGCGCCGGTTTGTCGGAAGGACAAGCCCAGCGGCTGGCCATCGCCCGGGCGGTTTTGGGTGGTGCGCCGGTTCTGCTGTTGGACGAATGCACATCCGCTTTGGATGGCGACACTGAGGAAAAGGTGTTGCAGCGGCTGAAGGCTTTGCCCGGAAGAACCTGCATTTCCGTTACCCACCGTCCCGCGGCTACCAAGCTCTGCGACTGGCGGCTGGAAGTTCAGGATGGCAAGATCCGCAGCGTGGTTGTGAAGCAAGAATAAGAAAAAGGATGTGCGAAAAGCACATCCTTTTTGTTAGACAGGAATACCACCGGCACGACCGGTGGTTGATTTGTAGGGGCGGATCCTTCGACTTCGGGCATACGCCCTTCGCTCAGGAGGACAGGGACCTCGCTGATAAATGCGCCAGGTATTCTTCCGCGGCGTGGACGGCCATGGCTCCGTCGGAAACTGCTGTTACGATCTGCCGCAGCGCCTTGGTGCGGACATCTCCCACAGCGAAAACCCCGGGGATGCTGGTTTTCGTGGACTCGTCCGCCACGATGTAACCTGCTTCGTCCAGCACCACCTGTCCCTGTATAAGCTGGGAGGCCGGGGCTCGGCCGATGCTGACAAATACTCCATCCAGCTCCAGGTGAGATTCCTCGCCGCTGAGCAGATTTTTTACCACCGCGCCGGTGAGCCGGCCCTCTCCCAGAAGAGCAGTTGCACCGCTGTTCCAAAAAAATTCCACATTGGGGGCATCCAGCAGGGGCTGATGGTAGATCTTTGTGGCCCGGAGGGTATCCCGACGGTGGATCACGATAACCTTCTTCGCCACCCGGCTTAAGGTCAGGGCATCCGCTGCCGCAGAGTTACCGCCGCCGATCACCGCCACGGTCTTGCCCCGGTAGAACATACCGTCGCAGGCGGCGCAGTAGTGAACACCCCGGCCGGCAAAGGTCTTCTCTCCGGGAACGCCCAGCTCCCGGGGGTTGGCGCCGGTGGCAATTACCACCGTCCTGGCCCGGAAAACGCCCTCGCTGGTTTCTACCTCTTTAATTTCGCTCTCCAGGCGCAAGCTGTAAACCTCCGCCAGCTCGGTTTTTGCGCCAAAACGCTCCGCCTGGCGCTGCATTTTTTCCGCCAGCAGGAAGCCGTCAATGCCGTCTTCAAAGCCGGGGTAGTTGTCCACTTGATTGGTTTGCGCCATCTGCCCGCCGGCGGACAGCTTCTCCAGAAGGATCACATTCAGTCCGGCTCTGGCGGCATAGAGGGCTGCGGTGTAGCCCCCCGGGCCGCCGCCGATAATCAGCATATCGTAGATCTGTTTCATGGAAATCACCTGTTTATTTCAGCGTATTTTGAATAAATTCCTCGATATTTGCCTTGGATTCCGGGGCTACCACGGAGCCCAGTGCCGCACCGTTTTGGTACAAAACCAGGGTGGGGATCACCTCAATCTGCTCCTTGTCTGCCACCTGGGGCTCCTCGTCGATGTTGAGTTTGGCCACCACGATGTCGTCGCCGTACTGCTCCGCGATTTTTTCGTAAGCCGGAGCGATTCGCCGGCAGTAGCCGCACCAGGGGGCCCAGAAATCTACCAGCACGGGCTTGCTCCCTGCCGTAAGCTGCTGAAATTGTTCCTTGTTGATGTTGATAGCTGCCATAATTGCCAGCTCCTTTCCTTTTTTTCTTTAGTATACCCGGTTTTTTCGGTGCTTTCTGTGATTTTATCACAATATGGCTTGTACTTTTTCCCCGGAGTGCTATAATGAAAGCACGAAGAATCCGAAAAAAGGAGGCAGAGATATGGAATTTGCGGAATACATTCCTTTTTGGGATAAGCTGACGGCGGAGCAGCAGCAACGCATCGCCGGGGTAATCGAATTCCGAAAGGTCACCAAGGGCAGCCATATCCATGACAGCAGCGCCGAGTGCTTGGGTCTTGTCATGGTGCGCACCGGTCAGCTTCGGGCGTACATCTTGTCCGAGGACGGTCGGGAGATCACCATCAGCCGGCTGTTTTCCTACGATGTGAGCCTGCTCAGTGCTTCCTGCGTCATGCCGGATATGCAGTTTAATGTGATGATCGAGGTAGAGAAGGACAGCGAATTTTGGAGCATCCCCGCCTGCCTGTTCAAAAACCTCATGGAGGAATCTGTGGCGGTGGCCAATTACGCCGGGAGCTTGCTTAGCGGCAATATGTCGGAGCTGATGTGGCTCATGGAGCAGATCATGTGGAAGAGTTTAGATAAGCGGCTGGCGGCTTTTTTACTGGAGGAAATGCGCCTGGAGGAAACCGATACCCTGAGGATCACCCACGAGCGCATCGCCAACCACATGGGCACCGCCCGGGAGGTGGTCACCCGGATGCTGCGCTATTTCCAGAGCGAGGGTATGGTGCAGATGACCAGAGGAACCATCGCGATTACAGATGAAAAAGCCCTCAGCACCCTTGCAGGAGAATGAGATAAGCCCTCCCGAAAAACCGGGAGGGCCTTTGCATTTGTAGGGCCCGGCGTCCTCGACGGGCTCTTTTCTTCTGTAAAAGGACCGTCCGGGAGGCCGGTCCCTACAAGGCGGTTTTGTTGACAGTTTGCTGCGCTCGGGATGACAGCGGACGAGCAATGCTCGCCCCTACGCCCAACCTCATAAGGACTTGTAGGGGCGGCCATTGGCCGTCCGAACGCGAACGCAGTTCACTCTGGTTCGCAATGACAGCGTATTTTAGCCCAGCGCCACATCCAGAACCATCATCAGGGTAAAGCCGGCAGCAAACGCGATGGTGCCCAGATTGGAATGTTCGCCCCCGGACATTTCCGGGATCAGCTCCTCCACCACCACATAGAGCATAGCACCGGCGGAGAAGGTCAGAAGATAAGGCAGTGCCGGTACCACCCAGCTGGCAAGCATTATGGTGGCGATGGCGCCCAAAGGCTCCACCACACCGGACAGCACGCCATAGCCGAAGGCTCTGCGCCGGGACATCCCTCCGGATTTCAAGGGCATGGAAATGATAGCGCCCTCCGGCAGGTTCTGCAGAGCTATCCCTAAGGACAGCACCAATGCCGCCGCGGCGGAAATGGTTTCGCTGCCGCTGAGCCATCCGGCTACCACCACACCCACAGCCATGCCCTCCGGCAGGTTGTGCAGCGCCACCGCCAGCACCATCATGGTGGATTTTCCCAGACCGCAGGTTTTGCCCTCGGGGCAGGTGCTGTTTATGTGCAGGTGAGGGATCAGCTTATCCAGCAGCAGCAGGAACAGAAAACCGCCCCACACGCCGATGAACGCCGGCAGGAATGCCAGCTTCCCCATGTGGGCAGACTGTTCCATAGCGGGAATAATCAGGCTCCACACCGACGCCGCCACCATGACGCCACCGGCAAAGCCCAGCAAAAACCGCTGGAGCGACTGGTTCATCTTGTCCTTCAGAAAGAATACACAGCCCGCGCCCAGGATCGTGCCCACCAGGGGCATGAAGATCGCAACGACAGATTCTATAAACATAGCGTACACCTCTTGCTTTCTTTGTGGTTTTATTTTATGATGTATAAACAGCGGTTTCCGTGATAAAGTCACGGTAAAAGCTGTAAATTTCAGGTATATTTTGACTATCAAAAATCATTGAAGGAGAATTCCAATGACCATCACCAATGACATCAAATACATCGGCGTCAATGACCACCAGGTTGACCTCTTTGAGGGTCAGTATGTTGTGCCCAACGGCATGGCCTACAATTCCTACGCCATTCTGGACGACAAGGTCGCCATTATGGACACCGTGGATCAGCACTTCACCCACGAATGGCTGGATAACATCCAGAAGACCCTGGGAAATCGGAAGCCGGATTACCTCATCGTGCAGCACATGGAGCCCGACCATTCCGCCAATGTGGATAAGTTCCTCCGGGTCTACCCCGAGGCCACAGTGGTGGCTTCCGCCAAGGCATTCCAGATGATGCACAATTTCTTCGGCCAGGATTACGCCGACCGGCGGATCGTGGTAGGCGAGGGTGATACCCTCTGCCTGGGCAAGCACACCCTGACCTTTGTCACTGCTCCCATGGTGCACTGGCCTGAGGTTATTGTAACATATGATTCCTATGATCGGGTACTGTTTTCTGCAGACGGCTTCGGAAAATTTGGCGCCCTGGATGTAGAGGAAGATTGGGCCTGCGAAGCCCGGCGGTATTATATCGGTATCGTGGGCAAGTACGGCGCCCAGGTCCAGGCGCTGCTGAAAAAGGCTGCGGGACTGGACATTTCCATCATCTGCCCCCTGCATGGCCCGGTGCTGACGGAAAATCTGGGTTACTATCTGAACCTGTACAACATTTGGTCCTCTTATGATGTGGAGAGCGAGGGCGTTGTGGTGGCTTACACCTCTGTCTATGGCCACACCAAGGCCGCTGTGGAGCTGCTGGTACAGAAGCTCCGGGAGAAGGGCTGCCCCAAGGTGGTGGTTCACGACCTGGCTCGCACCGATATGGCAGAAGCTGTGGAGGATGCCTTCCGCTACGGCAAGCTGGTGCTGGCGACAACCACCTATAATGCCGATGTATTCCCCTTTATGAAGGAATATATCCACCACCTGACGGAGCGGAATTTCCAGAACCGCACCATTGGCCTGATTGAAAACGGCTCCTGGGCGCCTTTGGCCGCCAAGGTGATGCGGCAGATGCTGGAGGGCAGCAAGAATTTGACTTTTACCGATACCACTGTCCGCATTCTGTCTGCCCTCAACGAGGAAAGCCGCCAGCAGGTGGAGAACATGGCCGACGAGCTCTGCCGGGAATACCTTGCCCAGCAGGAATCCACCGCCAACAAAAACGACCTGTCTGCCCTGTTTAACATCGGCTACGGCCTGTATGTGGTGACCTCCAACGACGGCAATAAGGACAACGGCCTCATCGTCAACACGGTATCTCAGGTGACCAGCACCCCCAATCGGGTGGCGGTGACCATCAACAAGCAGAATTATTCCCACCACATCATCAAGCAGACCGGCGTTATGAATGTCAACTGCCTGGATGTGTCCGCCCCCTTCTCCGTGTTCCAGAATTTCGGCTTCCAGAGTGGCCGGACGGCGGATAAGTTCCATGGCATCGATGAGCTGCGCTCCGATAACGGCCTGCGGTTCCTGCCCCGGCACATCAACTCTTTCATGAGCCTGAAGGTGGAGAGCTATGTGGATCTGGGCACCCATGGCATGTTCATCTGCTCCGTCACCGAGGCCCGGGTGATCTCCGATAAGGAGACCATGACCTACACCTACTACCAGAACCACGTGAAGCCCAAGCCGGAGACCGCCGGCAAGAAGGGCTATGTCTGCAAGATCTGTGGCTGGGTGTATGAGGGTGAGGAACTGCCGGAGGACATCGTCTGCCCCCTGTGCAAGCACGGCGCGGCGGATTTCGAGCCGATTCAGTAAGAATACCTCTCGGCCCCCTCTATGAGGGGGCTGGATTTTTGCGAAGCAAAAAGACTGGGGGAGCGTCACTCCCTCCGTCTGCGCTAACGCGCATCCACTATTTTGAGGTGATTGCTATGCAATCCTTGATTTAGAATCGCTTCGCTACCCTCAAAGAGGGAGGCAAGGCTTCTCCTCAATGACAGTAAAAACCCCAGCACGGATTGTGGTGCTGGGGTTTTCGCTATCATTTACCCGGGCCGGCGGTGTCGGCGCCGTCACCGGTGAGCCCCAGGGCCGCGGCGGCATCCTGGCGCATTTTGTACTTCAGGATCTTGCCGGCGGCGTTCATGGGGAAGCTGTCCACAAAGGAAATGTATTTGGGAACTTTATGCCGCGCCATACTGGCTTTGATATAGTCCGTCATTTCCTCTACGGTGACAGAGCCGGACTCTTTCAGAATGATGCAGGCCATGATCTCCTCGCCGTATTTCTTGTCCGGCACGCCGATGACCTGAACATCCCGCACCGCCGGGTGGGTGTAGATGAATTCTTCAATCTCCTTGGGATAGATGTTTTCGCCGCCCCGGATGATCATATCCTTTAAGCGCCCGGTGATGCGGAAATTGCCCTTTTCGTCCATGCAAGCCAGGTCGCCGGAATGGAGCCAACCCTCGGCATCCACGGTGTCCTTGGTGGCCTGGGGCATTTTGTAGTAGCCCTTCATGGTATTGTAGCCCTTGGAACAGAATTCGCCGTTGACGCCGGCGGGAACTTCCTCGCCGGTTTCCGGGTCTACGATCTTACAGCGGACATGGGGGAAGGCGTAGCCCACGGTGTCGGTGCGGACATCCAGGGGATCTGTCCAGGCAGACATGGTAGAGCCCGGGGCGGATTCCGTCTGGCCGTAAACGCTGACGATGCCGGTCATGTTCATTTCGTCGGGACGGGCCGCCCGGCGCATCAGCTCCGGGGGACAGCCGGCGCCGGCCATGATGCCGGTGCGCATATGGGAAAAGTCCGTGGAGCGATAATCCGGGTGGTTGAACATGGCGATGAACATGGTGGGCACGCCGTTAAAGCAGGTGATCTTCTCCTGGTTGATACAGGCAAGGGAAGATTTTGCGGAGAAGTAGGGCAGGGGGCAAAGGGTGGCGCCGTGGGTCATGGAGGATGTCATGGACAGCACCATGCCGAAGCAGTGAAACATCGGCACCTGGATCATCATCCGATCAGCGGTGGACAGGCCCATCCGGTCGCCGATGCACTTGCCGTTGTTGACCACGTTGTAGTGGGTCAGCATGACGCCCTTGGGAAAGCCCGTGGTGCCGGAGGTGTACTGCATATTGCACACATCGTTGGGTTTCACTGCCGCCGCCATCCGGGCCACCTGCTCGGAGCTGACCAGGTCGTACCGGGCCATGGCTTCCTCAAAGGTCAGGCAGCCGGGCTGCCGGAAGCCCACGGTGATGACATTCCGCAGGAAAGGCAGCCGCTTGCAGTGCAGGCTCTCGCCCGCTTTGGTTTTGGAGATTTCCGGGCAAAGCTCGTTGATGATGGCCTTATAATTGGAGTCCAGGCAGTCCTCGATCATCACCAGGGTGTGGGTGTCGGACTGGCGAAGCAGGTATTCCGCTTCGTGGATCTTATAGGCAGTGTTTACCGTTACCAGCACCGCGCCGATCTTGGTGGCTGCCCAGAAGGTGATGTACCAGGCGGGTACATTGGTAGCCCAAACCGCCACCTTGGAGCCGGCTTTGACACCCAGGGAAACCAACGCCCGGGCGAAGCGATCCACATCTTCCCGGAACTGGGCGTAGGTGCGGGTATAATCCAGGGTGGTGTACTTAAAGCAGTATTGATCCGGAAATTCGTCGGCCACCCGATCCAAGACCTGGGAGAAGGTCAGATCGATGAGCTCATCTTTTTTCCAGATATACTGGCCGGTGCCGTCATGGTTGAAGTACAGGGATTTTTTCATATCCCGGGTGGAGTGGAACCGGCTCATGTAGTTGACAAAATAGGGGAAAATGACGGCAGGATCCTGGAGATCTTCCAGCCATTCCGGCTTCCATTCCAGAGAAATAAAGCCGTCGTAATTGACGCTGGACAGGGCCCGCATCACATCGTCGATGGGCATACTGCCCTCGCCGATGAGCTGGTAGACACCATCGTCGTCAGAGTCCCGCATATGGACATGGCAGATGTAGCTGCCCAGGTTTTTGATGGTGGTGTCGCAGCTTTCGCCCCAGTCCCGGTAGGGGTGGTGCACATCCCAGAGGGCAGCCAGACTGTCGCTGGCAAATTCATTGAGCACCTGGCGGAGTCTGCCCGTGTCAGCATAAATGCCGCTGGTTTTCAGCAAAATGGTGATGCCCAGCTCCTCAGCCTTAGGCAGAAGCTGCTTCAGGTTTTCCATGACCTGGGGCTCGTTTTCGGTCAGGGCGCAGACCACAATATAGGGCACTTGGGTGTTATAAGCCACCTCCAGCAGGGAAAGCAGGGTTTCCACTGCCTTGGGATCGGAGGAAAGATCGCAGGAAGTGTCGAAACAGGGGATACTTAGCTTCTTTTCCCGCAGCTGCCGGGCGGTGGCGGCGGCCTGGTACTTGTGGAAAGGACCGCTGCGGTCAAGCAGAGGATCAAATTTGGGCAGATTATAGACCTCTATGCCGGAAAAACCCATATCCAGGGCGGTGTCCAGCATCTCATCCCAGGAAAGGCCGGGCCAGCCCCGGGTGGAAAAGGAGAGCTTCATTCTACTTCCTCCTCATACAGGATCTTGTTCAATGCGCTTAAGTAGGCACGGATGCCGGCGCCCACGATATCGGTGGAAATACCTCTGCCGGAGTAGACCTTGCCCCCGGCCCGGAGCTTTACCACAGTCTGACCCATGGCTTCCCGACCCTCGGTGACAGCCTGGAGCTGGAAATCGTCCAGCTCATAGTGGCAGCCGGTGATCTTTTCAATGGCCAGGAAGGCGGCATCGATAGAGCCGTCGCCCATGCACACGCCCTCCACGCTCTGGCCGTTTTTCAGCAGCTTGATATGGGCGGTGGCGGAAATGGTGTTGCCGGAGGTCACCACATAGGTGTCCAGCTGATAGGTGGAGGGAACCTGCATCGCAGCAGAGGCCACGATGGCGTCCAGCTCCTTGGCGCTGACCCGCTCCTTTTTCTGGGCGATCTGCAAAAATGCGTCGTAGACCTTGGCGATGTCCTCCTCAGAGAGGTCATAGCCCAGGTTCTGGGTGGTTTTTGCGATGGCGGCGGCATCGTCGTGGACGGTGAGGTAAACGCCATCTTCTTCCTGGCCGGTGGCCTGACCGACAGTGTGCTTGCCGGGCTGGCACATCCAGGCAATCTGGTCGATGATGCGGCTGAGCTGGGTGACCCGGATGCCGCAGAAAACGTCCATGGCGTGACCCTTGGCGTTTATCAGCCGGGCGATGTTGGCAAGATTGGCGTTATTCAGAGGGTAGGCGGCGGTCTTCAGCTCTCCGGCGCCGGCGGTCACCGCGGCAACGGCGCAGGCATCTGCCATGGAAAGGGTGTTGGCGCAGGAGATACCCAGGGTCACACCGGACAGGGCGGGCACAGCGGCATACAGCTCCCGGATAAAGGCGGAAACTTCCCCGGGGAGCATGGTGCCGGCAGTGTCGCAGAGGGTCACGGTGGTGGCGCCGGCTTCCATGGCGGTATTCAGTACCTTGTGCAGAAAGGCAGGTTCACTGCGGCTGGCATCGTCGGCGATGAATTCCACATCACTGCAGCATTTCCGACAGGCGGCGATGGTGCTTTGGATGGCGGCGAGCATGGCCTCGGGCTTTTTGTGGAACAGGTACTCCATCTGCACCGGGCTTACCGGGGCGCAGACCTGGAGCCGGGGCTTTTTGGCCTGCTGCAGGGCGTTCCAGGTCAGGCTGACGCTTTCTTCATTCAGCTGCACCGGCACAGCGATGATGCTGTCCTTCACAGCGGCGGCGATGGATTTGATCCGCAGACCGTCGATCCGGGGGCTGGCAATACCCTCCAATTCAATAAGGTCGGTGCCCAGCCGGTCCAACAGCTTGGAAAGCTCGATTTTTTCTTTGAAGGACAAAGCAAAGCCCTCTGCTGACTGCTTCATGGTCACATCGCTGATGCGGATCTGTTTCATGGTCATTTACTCCTTTTATGCAAGCATGGTTATGCCAAGGCTCCTTTGTGTAAAGGACCTTGCAAAGCTGTGGGGGATGCATTTAAGGCTTCTCCTTGAGGAGAAGGCGTATAGCATTCTCAAACAAAAAAGCCCTGAGGTCATGGCTATGACCTCAGGGACGAATTGACATTCGCGGTACCACCCTGATTATCCTCCCAAAGGGAAGATCCCTTATCGGACTCCAACAAGCCCTATCCCTGTAACGGGGGAAACCGGATCTCATTACTGGCTTTCGCTTTCACAAGATCGACTCAGGAATCAGATCGCCCAAATCTTTCGCACCGGCTCGCACCAACCGCCGGCTCTCTGGAGCTTCCAAAAGGGGCAAATTTTCCGTCACTGTCTTTGCTTATTACTAGGTATTTAACCATAATCAAGGGCGTTTGTCAATAAAAAAATGAAAATTTACCACAAAAAATCGTTCGCGGCAAAAAAACATTTGACTTTTTTCTATGGACATGATAGAGTATTGACAATATAAAAAGGCTGTGACGAAGACGGTCCGGCAGTACAGGTTTTCAGAGAGTCGTCACTTGGTGCAAGACGATAGCCCGCTGCCAGCGAACCCATCACTTCCGAGCCGAAGAGCCGAAGATTTTCCTTGAGGCTCTTCCGTCTGCCCGCGTTAAGGGATAGGGCTTGTTGGAGCCTGAAGAGGCGGCCAGGGGTCGCAATTTGAGTGGTACCGCGGGTATGCTTTTACTCGTCTCAAGAGTTTTTCTTGAGGCGTTTTTTATTTTGTAAGGAGATGGAAATTATGACCAACCAAACTTCCGCCAATCAGCTGATGAATATCGCCATGCGTATCCGGGATATGCGGGATATTCTGGGTTACAGCATGGAAAAAATGGCAGAGCTGACGGATATTTCCGTTTCGGAATATAAACTCTATGAATCCGGCGAGGTAGATCTGCCCTTTACCTTCCTGCATAAGTGCGCCAAGGTCTTCGGCGTGGAGATCACCGTCCTGCTGGAGGGTCATTCCGCCCGTCTGTCCGGCTATACCGTGACCCGGAAAAATAAGGGTCTGGTCACCGCCAGTGAGGACGGCATCACCATCCAGGATATGGCGCCCATGTTCCGCAAAAAGCTGGCCACGCCCTACTGGGTCACCTACCAGTATTCTCCGGAGCTGCAGAATAAGCCCATTCACACCACCACCCACTCCGGCCAGGAGTTCAACCTGGTGATCAAGGGCGCTATGCGGATCCAGATCGGCGACCATGAGGAAGTCCTGCGGGAGGGCGACTCTATTTTCTACAAGTCCTCCACTCCCCACGGCATGATCGCCATCGACGGCCAGGACTGCGTGTTTTTGTCCATGATCATGGCCTCCGATATCACCGACCAGCCTATGTATATCGGTCACAGCCAGGCAGAGGCAGCCCAAAATTTGCTGTGTCATAAATTCGTCCACGCCCAGGAGGATGACATGGGTGCCCTGCAGAATATGACCTTCCAGGGGGCGGATGAGTACAATTTCGCTTTCGATACGGTGGATGCCATCGCCCGCCGGGAGCCAGATAAGCTGGCTATGGTTCATGTGGCCAATGATATGACCGAGCGCCGGTTTACCTTTAAGGATATGAAGGACGCTTCCTCCCAGAGCGCAAACTATTTTAAGTCCCTGGGTATCCGGCGGGGCGACCGGGTCATGCTGGTGCTCAAGCGGCACTATCAATTCTGGTTTGCCATTCTGGGTCTGCACAAGCTGGGCGCCATCGCCATTCCTGCCACCAATCAGCTTGTAGCTCACGATTTTACATACCGCTTTAAAGCTGCCGATGTGAAGGCCATCCTCTGCACCGCCGACGGCGATACCGCCCGGCAGGCGGAACTGGCTCAGCAGGAGCTGGGGGTGGATCTGATCAAGGTCATGGTGGGCGGCAGCCGGGAGGGCTGGCATAATTTTGATGAGGAATACAGCCTCTTTAGCCGCCGCTATGAGCGCGCCGACGATGCCCCCTGCGGTGAAGATCCCATGCTGATGCTCTTCACCTCCGGCACCACCGGCTATCCCAAGATGGCTATGCACAGCTATAAGTACGCCCTGGGTCACTATGCCACTGCCAAATATTGGCATTTATGCGAGCGGGGCGGCCTGCACTTTACCATTTCCGAAACCGGCTGGGGCAAGGCCCTCTGGGGTAAGCTCTACGGACAGTGGCTCTGCGAGGGTGCGGTGTTTGTCTATGACTTCGACCGCTTTGATGCCGAGAAGATCCTGCCCATGTTCGCCAAGTACAATATCACCACCTTCTGTGCACCGCCCACCATGTATCGGATGCTCATCAAGCAGGATTTAAGCCGCTTTGACTTGAGCTCCATCCATCACGCCACCACCGCCGGCGAGGCGCTGAACCCCGAGGTATTCTATCAGTTCGAAAAGGCTACCGGCCTGCGGATCGCCGAGGGCTTTGGCCAGACGGAAATGACCCTGGGCATCGCCAATCTGGTGGGCACCCAGCAGAAGCCCGGTGCCATGGGCAAGCCTGTCCCCGGCTACGGCATCGACCTGGTGGACAGCGACGGAAACCCCGTTGCCGACGGTATCAACGGCGAAATTGTTATCCGCACCGATCCCAAGCCCACCTGCGGCGTATTTTTGGGCTATTACCGCAACCAGGAAGCCACCGATGCTGTGTGGCATGACGGTATGTACCATACCGGCGACCTGGCCTGGCGGGATGAGGACGGCTACTTCTGGTATGTTGGCCGGGCGGACGATGTGATCAAATCCTCCGGCTACCGCATCGGACCCTTCGAGATCGAGTCCACCATCATGGAGCTGCCCTATGTGCTGGAATGCGGTGTCTGCGCCGCTCCCGACGAGGTTCGCGGCCAGGTGGTCAAGGCTTGCGTCGTGCTGGTGCCCGGTGTGGAGGGAACGGAGGAGCTGAAAAAAGAGATCCAGACCTACGTCAAGCAGCACACCGCACCCTATAAGTATCCCCGGATCGTGGAATTCCGGAAGGAATTGCCCAAGACCATCAGCGGTAAGATTATCCGGAACAAGCTGTAAGCTGCGTAGGGGCGAGCACGTCCGCAAAGCCTTTTCCTCAAGGAGAAGCCAATGTCCATCATTGGAGATGGAAAATGTCCTTGCGGCAATTACAGAAATCTTTCTTGCGGGAACTTATCTATTGACAATTCTTGCTTTGAGTGGTATCATTTCTTAATATAGAAAGGCGAAGACGGAGAGGAAACCCCGCACCCCGCGCCCCAGAGAATTGGCGGTTGGTGCAAGCCATGGCGCCCGCGAGGTTTTGTCGCTCCCAAGCCGGAGAGAAGAACGCAGTTTCGGCCAGTAGAACTCTCCCGCGTACGCTGCGTCAGTGCGAAGGGCTTGTTGGAGCTCGGTAAGGGGTATCTGCCGTGAGGCAGGTGCAATTTGAGTGGTACCGCGGGTATGTCAAGGACAGCTCGTCTCAAAGAGGATCTCTTTGAGACGAGCTTTTAATGTTTGAGGTGGAATTATGGAACGATCCATGTCCGGAATGGACGATAAGATCCGGGAGATTGCCGGTAGAATTCGGGAGCTGCGGGAAATTTCTGGGTTTACCGTAGAGGAAATGGCCCAGCGAACCGATATGAGCGTGGAGGAATATATCCAGTGCGAGGCCGGCAACCGGAATTTGAGCATTGCGTTTTTGTATCGCTGTACCTTAAGCTTCGGCGTGGACATGGGCGACATTCTGGAAGGTCACAGCCCCAAGCTGCGCTCCTACGCTTTGACCCGGAAGGGTGAGGGTCAGCGCATCGAGGAGGCCCATCACATGGTGGGTTACAACCTGGCTGCCGGTTTCCGCAACCGTATCGCTCTGCCCCTTTATATGGAGATTGGTTACCGCCCCGGCGCGGAAAATGAGGAGATCGAACTGGTGACCCACGAGGGCCAGGAGTGTGACATCGTCATCCGGGGTCACATGAAGATCCAAATCGGCAACCATACGGAGATTCTCCACCCCGGCGATACCATTTACTACGACGCCGGTACACCCCATGGCATGATCGCTGTGGAGGGTGAGGACTGCGCGTTCTATGCCATCGTGCTGAGCAATTCCGCCGCCCGTGAGGGTGAGCAGGCTGCTGCCGTGGCATCTCCCGATACTAAGCTCCGGGCGCCGGATAAGCAGCCCCGGATCTATCACAATTTCATCAATCGCACTGTGGAAAACGGCAAGCTCACCGCCATCGATTTCCACGGCCAGGAGCAGTTCAACTTCGCCTTTGATGTGGTGGACGCTCTGGGCCGCAGCAAGCCCGATAAGCTGGCCATGCTGCACCTGTCTGAGGACGGTACCGAGCGGCGGCTGACCTTCCAGGATATGAAGAAGGAATCCGCAAGAGCCGCCAACTACTTCAAATCCCTGGGCATCCAGCGGGGCGACCGGGTGATGCTGGTGCTCAAGCGCCATTATCAGTTCTGGTTTGCCATTCTGGGCCTGCATAAGCTGGGTGCTGTGGCCATTCCTGCCACCAACCAGCTGCTGGAAAAGGACTTTACATATCGCTTTGCCGCCGGCAAGGTGAAAGCCATCCTCTGCACCGCCGACGGCGATGTGGCAGACGCGGTGGATGCCGCGGCGGAAAAGAGCCCCGGCCTCACACATAAGATCCTGGTAGGCGGCAGCCGGGAAGGCTGGCATAATTTCAACGAAGAATACACCATGTTCTCCAGCCACTTCGCCCGGGCAGAGGATGCCCCCTGCGGCTCAGACCCCATGCTGATGTTCTTCACCTCCGGCACCTCCGGCTATCCCAAGCTGGCGGCACATAACTACAAGTACCCCCTGGGTCACTTCATTACCGCCAAATATTGGCACCGGGTGAATCCTGAGGGCCTGCACCTGACCATTTCCGATACCGGCTGGGCAAAGGCCCTCTGGGGCAAGCTCTACGGCCAGTGGCTCTGCGAGGCGGCGGTTTTTGTCTACGATTTTGACCGCTTCGACGCGGAGAAGATCCTGCCCCTGTTTGCGAAATACGGCATTACCACCTTCTGCGCACCGCCTACCATGTACCGGATGCTCATCAAGCAGGATCTGAGCCGGTTCGACCTTTCTTCCATCGAGCACGCCTCCATCGCCGGCGAGGCTCTGAACCCCGAGGTCTTCCGTCAGTTCCAGAAGGCCACAGGCCTGCAGATCATGGAGGGCTTCGGCCAGTCCGAAAGCACCCTGATCATCGGCAATCTCACCGGCGACAGCCACAAGATCGGCTCTATGGGCAAGCCTGTGCCGTTGTATGATGTGCATCTTCTGGATATGGACGGCAACGAGGTTGCTCCCGGCGAAAGCGGCGAAATTTGTATCAATATTTCCAAGGGCCTGCCCTGCGGCCTGAGCTATGGCTACGAAGGCAGCCCCGAAATCACCGCGGAAACCTGGCGTGACGGCTTCTATCACACCGGCGACCTGGCCTGGAAGGACGAAGATGGCTTCTTCTGGTATGTGGGCCGTGTGGACGATGTGATCAAATCCTCCGGCTACCGCATCGGACCCTTTGAGATCGAAAATGTCATCATGGAGCTACCCTATGTGCTGGAATGCGGCGTTTCTGCCGCCCCCGACGAGGTTCGCGGCCAGGTGGTCAAGGCCAGCATCGTGCTGGTGAAGGACTTCAAGGGCACCGACGAGCTGAAAAAGCAGATCCAGGATTACGTCAAATCCCGCACCGCGCCCTATAAGTACCCCCGGATCGTGGAATTCAAAGATGCGCTGCCCAAGACCACCAGCGGCAAGATCATCCGCAAGAAGCTGTAAGGAGGTTTCTTATGGAGCATAAGCGGCTTACGCTGTTTGCCGGTCACTACGGCAGCGGCAAGACCAATATTGCCGTAAATTACGCCCTGGCTTTGGCCGAGGAAGGGAAGCGGGTCTGTATCGCTGACCTGGACATCGTCAATCCCTATTTTCGCACCAAGGACAGCGCGGCTGTTCTGGAAAAAGCCGGGGTGGAGCTGATCTCTCCCCAGTTTGCCAACACCAATGTGGATCTGCCTGCCCTGCCGGCGGAGGCCTACAAGCTGATTACCGACCGCAGCAGCTACGCCATTATGGATATCGGCGGTGACGACCGGGGCGCTTACGCCCTGGGGCGGTATGTTCCCGGTATTCTGGAGGAGAACAACTACCGCATGATCTTTGTGGCCAACTGCTACCGCCCTCTGACCCGGACGCCGGAGGAAGCGGTGGAGGTCATGGCGGAAATTGAAGCCGCCTGTGGCCTTAAGTTTACGGACATCGTCAACAACTCCAACCTAGGCAGCGAAACCACAGCAGAAACGGTGCTGCATTCCAAAGATTTTATCGACAAACTCTGCGCCCTTACCGGTCTGCCGCTCTTTGCCACCACGGCGGTAACCCAGGTGGCGGCGGAATTGCCCCGGGAATTGGGCGAGGTACTGCCCATGGCGCTGCAGGAAAAATATTTTGACCTACCAACCCAGAAGCCGAGCGCTCGGCCTCTGTGGGGATAAAGAACCCAAGGAGGAATTTTCATGGCAAAGCTTACATTTCAAACCGATCTGTGCAAGGGCTGCGGCCTGTGTGTCAGCGCCTGCCCCAAGGGCCTGCTGGCCATCGACTCCGGCAAGATCAACAAGAAAGGCTATTCTCCCGCGGTGCTGACAGATGAGGAAAAGTGCATCGGCTGCGCCTTCTGCGCCACCATGTGCCCTGACTGCATCATCACTGTGGAAAAGTAAGGAGGATCATTATGGCAGAACGTGTACTTATGAAGGGCAACGAAGCCATCGCGGAGGCCGCCATCCGGGCAGGCTGCCGCCATTACTTCGGCTACCCCATTACGCCCCAGACGGAGATCGCGGCCTACATGGCAAAGAAAATGCCCAAGATCGGCGGCGTGTTCCTCCAGGCGGAAAGTGAAATTGCATCCATCAATATGGTCTACGGCGCTGCCGCCACCGGCACCCGGGTTATGACCTCCTCCTCCAGCCCCGGAATTTCCCTGAAGTCTGAGGGCCTGAGCTATATCGCCGGCTCCGATGTGCCCGCATTGGTTGTCAATGTCCAGCGTGGCGGCCCAGGCCTGGGCGGCATTCAGCCCTCCCAGTCTGACTATTTCCAGGCCACCAAGGGCGGCGGCCACGGCGACTATCGGATGATCGTTCTGGCTCCCGCTTCCGTACAGGAAATGGCCAGCCTGACCATGAAAGGCTTTGACCTGGCGGATAAGTATCTGATGACTTCCATGATTTTGGCAGACGGCACCATCGGCCAGATGATGGAGCCCATTTCCTTCGAGGATGCCGAGGTCAATACCTACGAAAAGCCCTGGGCGCTCACCGGCACCGAGGGCAAGCGGAAGCACAATATCGTCAATTCCCTGTACTTAAAGCCCGATGAGCTGGAAAAGAAGAATTTCGAGCGTTACGAGCGTTACAAGATCGTGGAAGAGAACGAGCCCATGTGGGAAGAATACATGATGGAAGACGCGGAAATCTGTGTCGTGGCCTTTGGTATCGCTTCCCGTGTGGCCAAAAATGCCATCGTTGCCGCAAGAGCCGAGGGCATTAAGGTAGGGCTGATCCGACCCATCACCCTGTGGCCCTTCCCGGTGAAGCCCCTGGCAGCTGCCGCCGACAAGGTCAAGAGCTTCATTTCCGTGGAGCTGAATATGGGTCAGATGATCGAAGATGTGCGCCTTGCCACCCAGTGCAAGCGTCCCGTTACCCTTTGCAACCGCGCCGGCGGTATGATCCCCAGCCCTGAGCAGGTGCTCTCTTCCATCCGCCAGGCACAGAAAGGAGTGTAAAGTATGGCCGTTGTTTTTGAAAAGCCCAAGGCACTGACCGATGCGGTGCTCCATTACTGCCCCGGCTGCCCCCACGGCATCATCCACCGCCTGGTTGCCCAGGCTATTGACGATCTGGGCATCGAGGGCAAGACCATCGGTGTTGCCCCTGTTGGCTGCGCCGTTATGGCCTATGACTACTTCGCCTGCGATATGATCGAGGCCGCCCACGGCCGCGCTCCCGCCACTGCCACCGGCATCAAGCGCTGCAAGCCGGACAATATCGTCTTTACCTACCAGGGTGACGGCGATCTGGCTTCCATCGGCATGGCGGAAACCGTCCACGCCGCCGCCAGAAACGAAAATATCACCATCATTTTCGTCAACAACGCCATTTACGGCATGACCGGCGGCCAGATGGCACCCACCTCCTTGCCCGGCCAGGTCACCCAGACCTCTCCCTACGGCCGTGATGTCAATCACTGCGGCTGGCCCATCAAGGTCTGCGAGATGCTCTCCACCCTGGAGGGCCCGGAGTACATTGCCCGGGTGGCTGTGAACAATGTAAAAAATGTCAACCAGGCCAGAAAAGCCATCAAAAAGGCCTTTGAGAACCAGTTGAGCGGCAAGGGCTTTTCCCTGGTGGAGGTTGTTTCCGCCTGTCCCACCAACTGGGGTATGACCCCCCAGAAGGCTCTGGAGTGGGTGGAAAGCGACATGCTGCCTTACTATCCCATCGGCGTCTACAAGGATCGATCCGCCGCAAAGGAGGCTGCCAAATGAAAACCACCCAGATTTTGATCGCCGGCTTCGGCGGACAGGGCGTTCTGTTTGCCGGTAAATTCCTGGCCTATAAGGGTCTGGTGCAGAATAAGCAGGTTTCCTGGCTGCCCTCTTACGGCCCCGAGATGCGTGGCGGCACTGCCAACTGCTCTGTGGTTTTGTCGGATATGCCGGTAGGCTCTCCCATTATCGATAATCCCGATGTGCTGGTGGCCATGAACCTGCCGTCTTTGCAGAAGTTTGTGGACAGCGTGGTGCCCGGAGGCAAGATCCTCATCGACTCCACCCTCATCGATGCCAAGGTTCAGCGCACCGATGTGGAGGTGTTCTACATCCCCGCCACCCAGATGGCCAGGGACGCAGGCTTTGCCAGCCTGGCAAACATGATCCTGGCAGGCAAGCTGCTGAAAGAAGTGGATGCTGTGGACTATGCGGGCAATAAGGAGACCCTGGAAGCCTTTATCCCCGCCAAGAAAGCAAACCTCATCGATGTAAACTGCCAGGCGCTCCAGCTTGGCTACAACTACTAAGGGAAAGGATGATCCCCCATGCTGGATATTAAAATCATCAAAACCGACGCCCCCAAGGCTAAGCCCGCACCCGGCCAGAAGCTGGGCTTCGGCAAGATCTTCACGGATCACATGTTCATCATGAACTACACCGAGGGTCAGGGCTGGCATGATGCCAGAATCGTTCCCTTCCAGAACATCTCCCTGTCTCCTGCGGCCATGGTGTATCACTACGGCCAGGAAATGTTTGAGGGTCTGAAGGCTTACAAGAATCCTGACGGCAATGTGTACCTGTTCCGTCCCGATATGAACGCCAAGCGTACCAACAACACCAACGACCGTCTGGTGATCCCTCAGATCCCTGTGGAGGATTTTGTCCAGGCTGTCAGCGCTGTGGTGGATGTGGATCGGGATTGGATCCCCACCGAGCCCGGTACTTCTCTGTATATTCGCCCCTTTATCATCGCCACCGATGAATTTTTGGGCGTTGCGCCCTCCAAGACCTACCTGTTCATGGTGATCCTTTCTCCCAGTGGTGCTTACTACGAAAGCGGTCTGGCTCCCGTGGGCATCTGGATCGAGGATGAGTTTGTCCGGGCTGTCCGGGGCGGCATCGGCTTTGCCAAGACCGGCGGTAACTACGCCGCATCCCTCATCGCCCAGAAAAAGGCCCACGATGCCGGCTATTCCCAGGTTCTGTGGCTGGACGGCGTGGAGCGGAAGTACATCGAAGAAGTGGGCGCAATGAATATCTTCTTCAAGATCGCCGGCAAGGTGGTCACACCTTCCCTCAATGGATCTATCCTGCCGGGCATCACCCGGGATTCCACCATCCAGCTTTGCAAGGACTGGGGCTATGAGGTGCAGGAGCGGAAGATCTCTGCCGAGGAGCTGCTGGAAGCCCAGAAAAACGGCACTCTGGAGGAAGTCTTTGGTACCGGCACTGCCGCAGTCATTTCTCCCGTTGGTAAGCTGCGCTACCAGGACGATGTGATGACCATCAACGGCGGCCAGATCGGCCAGCTCAGCCAGAAGCTGTATGATACCATCACCGGCATCCAGACAGGCCTTCTGCCCGATGAAAAGGGCTGGCGCGTAAAGGTCGGCGGCTGATCGGTATAGATTTACAAAAGAACCGCCTGAGGTAGGGAAGTCCCACCCCAGGCGGTTTTTAGCAGCAATCCTTGCCCCCCGCATTTATGAGGGGGGTACCCCAGCGCGTGCGCTGGGGTGGGGGGAGTCAATACCGAACTCCCTCAGTCGCAAAGCGGCTTCGAAGGGCCGCTTTGCGCCAGCTCCCTCAAAGAGGGAGCCAAGGCTGTGACTCTCAGAACAATAAAAAGACGCCGCACCCGGGTGGGTACGGCGTTTGCTTGTATGAAATTACTTGCACAGATCCTGAGCGACTTCCACGATGTGCTCGGCGCTGAGGCCGAACTGCTTCAGCAGAGCGGCAGCGGGGCCGGAGTGACCGAACTCGTCGTTGACGCCGATGCGGCGGACAACGGTGGGGCACTTCTCAGCCAGACAGGCGCAAACAGCTTCGCCCAGACCGCCGATGACGGAGTGCTCCTCGCAGGTGATGATCTTGCCGCACTTCTTGGCAGCGGCAAGCACCAGCTCCTCATCCAGAGGCTTGATGGTGGCCATGTTGATGACCATAGCGTCGATGCCGGCTTCCTTCAGTTCTTCAGCGGCGATGAGGGCCTCGTTGACCATCAGGCCGTTGGCAATGATGGCAACATCCTTGCCGTCCTTCAGAGTCTCGCCCTTGCCGATCTCGAACTGCATGCCCTCCTCGTGGATCACCGGCACAGCAGCCCGGCCGAAGCGGATGTACACGGGGCCGTTGTACAGATATGCGGCACGAACCATAGCCCGGGCCTCCACATCGTCAGCGGGGCTCATGACCACCATACCGGGAACGGTACGCATCAGACCGAAGTCCTCACAGCACTGGTGGCTTGCGCCGTCCTCACCAACGGAGATGCCGCCGTGGGTGGCGCCGATCTTCACATTCAGGTGGGGATAGCCGATGGAGTTGCGGATCTGCTCGAAAGCACGACCGGCAGCGAACATTGCAAAAGTAGAAGCAAAGGGAACCAAACCGGTGGTGCTCAGGCCCGCGGCCATGCAGACCATGTTGGCCTCGGCAATGCCGCAGTCAAAGTGACGGTCGGGGAATGCCTTCTGGAAAGTGGCGGTCTTGGTGGCGCCGGCCAGGTCGGCATCCAGAACCACCAGGTTATCAAACTCAGCGCCCAGCTCGGCCAGAGCCTTGCCGTAGCTGTCACGGGTTGCGATCTTCTTAATATCTGCCATTTCTTAGCCCTCCAGTTCTGCCAGCTGAGCCTTCAGTTCGCTCATTGCCTGAGCGTACTCAGCGTCGTTGGGTGCCTTGCCGTGCCAGCCGGCGTTGTTCTCCATAAAGGAAACGTCCTTGCCCTTGACGGTCTTCATCACGATGGCGCTGGGCTTGCCCTTAACGGACTTTGCTTCGTTCAGAGCGGCCTCGATCTGCGCAAAGTCGTGACCGTCGATGGCGATGACATGGAAGCCGAAGGCTGCCAGCTTATCCACGATGGGGTAGGGGCTCATGACATCGGCGATGTTGCCGTCGATCTGCAGACCGTTGTTGTCCACGATGACGCAGAGGTTGTCCAGGTTATAGTGGGCGGCAGCCATGCAGGCCTCCCAAACCTGGCCTTCCTGGATCTCGCCGTCACCCAGCAGGGTATAGACCCGGTTGGCTTTACCGGTGTACTTGGCGCCCTTGGCCATGCCCACAGCCACAGAAACGCCCTGACCCAGGGAGCCGGTGGACATATCCACACCGGGAACGGTGTTCATATTGGGGTGACCCTGGAGGTAGCTGTCGATATGCCGGAAGGTGGGCAGATCCTCCACAGGGAAGAAGCCCCGGTTGGCCAGAGTGGAGTACAGGCCGGGGGTGGTATGTCCCTTACTGAGGACGAAGCGGTCACGATCCTCCCACTTGGGGTTCTTGGGGTCGATGTTCATTTCCTTGAAGTAGAGATAGGTAAACATCTCCGTAGCGGACAAGCTGCCGCCGGGGTGGCCGGCTTTTGCGCCGTAGGTGGATTCGATGATACCCATCCGCACCTTACAGGCAGTGATCTGCAGCTGTTTCTTCTCGCTGTTTGTCATTTTGTTGCCTCCTAGTTATGATTCTTTTGCGTTGAATATTTTAATATGTTTTTGATGGCTTCAAAGGTCTCCTCGCTGAGGATATGCTCCATCTTGCAGGCATCCGCCGAAGCGGTTTCCCGACTGACGCCGATCTTCACCAGCATCTCCGTCAGCAAGGTGTGGCGGTTCAGGATGTCCTCGGCGATCTGCCGGCCCTCGGGAGTCAGATAAATATAGCCGTCGTCCTGGATGGTGATGTAATTTCCGCTTTTCAGCAGACCCACCGCCCGGGAAACGCTGGGCTTGGAATAGCCCATATATTCGCTGATATCCACAGAGCGGACAGCACCCTTTTGCCGGGAAAGGATGAGGATGGTTTCCAGATACATTTCGCCGGATTCCTGTAATGCCATACATATCCACTCCTTTCCGGTCAGTTGCTTACAGCATATCACGAAATGCCATATTTTTCAAGGGTGAGGGCAGATTTTTATTTTCGGGGTTGTAAGTTTTGGATAAGTTTGGTATACTATGGAAAAGCCCTCAGGGGCGGATGAATTCGATTTATGGAGGTATTTCATTATGGCAAATAAATACGCAGGCACCCAGACCGAGAAGAATCTGATGGCCGCCTTCTCCGGGGAATCCGAGGCCCGGAACAAGTACACCTACTTCGCATCCAAGGCTAAGAAGGAGGGCTACGAGCAGATCGCTGCCCTGTTCCTGAAGACCGCCGACAACGAAAAGGAGCACGCCAAGCTGTGGTTCAAGGAGCTGAACGGGATCGGCGATACCGCTGAGAACCTGGGCGCTGCCGCCGCAGGCGAAAACTACGAGTGGACCGATATGTACGCAGGCTTCGCCAAGACTGCCGAGGAGGAAGGCTTCCCCGAGCTGGCCGCCAAGTTCCGTATGGTCGCCGCCATCGAAAAGCACCACGAGGAGCGCTACCGCGCTTTGCTTAAGAATGTGGAAACCGCCGAGGTCTTCGCCAAGAGCGAGGTCAAGGTTTGGGAGTGCCGCAACTGCGGTCACATCGTGGTTGGCACCAAGGCTCCCGAGATGTGCCCCACCTGCGCACATCCCCAGGCTTACTTCGAAGTCCACGCCGAGAATTATTAATGCCATTTTGGAGCTGCCGATTTTCGGCAGCTCCTTTTTGCACCTTTTTTCGAGTGGGTCTGGAAAAAATGTCGTATTTTGGAAACATCCATTGACAGGGGGTATTTGCGGTGGTATACTTAGCATAGTCTGATAACAGACAAAATTGAAAGCGAGGTAGTAATTATGAGCAAATTCTGTAAGAACTGCGGCGCAGTGCTGAACGACGAGATGATGTTCTGCAACTCCTGCGGTGCTCAGCAGGATGTTCCTGTTGCACAGGAGCCCGTTGCGGAGGCAAAGGCAAACCCCATTGACAAGCTGAAGGCTCTGGGTACCAAGAAGCTGGCTATCCTCGGCGGCATCGCTGTTGGCGTGATCGCTGTTGTGGTCATTTTGATCGTCCTGCTGTCCAGCCTGGGCGGCTACAACAAGGCTGTTGACAACTATGAGGCTGTCCTGAACGGCAAGGCTGACAAGATCGCAGACCTGGCTCCCGAGGAGTACTGGGCTGCCATGGCTAAGCAGACTGACACCTCCAAGAGCAAGTACCTGGACGAGAAGATCGACAAGTACGAAGACAGCTATAGCGATCAGGTTGAATCCTGGGAAGACGAAGTCGGCAAGAACCCCAAGGTCACCATGAAGGTTCTGGACAAGGAAAAGATCGACAAGGACGACCTGGAAGACATCG
>SVLD01000039.1 GCA_015068125.1 Oscillospiraceae bacterium
TCCGGCCATTTCCCGGCGCAGCGCCGCGTTTTGGGCAGGGGTTGCATCGTGGCCGAAACTGATGCGCACCGTCCCCCCTTCCAGGGTGCCGGCACTCTCATGTGCCAGGGGCGCGCAGTGCAGTCCTGCCCGAACAGCGATCCCCCTCTGGGCCAGCAGCTGCGCCACTTCCTCGCAGTCCGCATCCGGCAAAAAAGATACCGTAGACGCCTGGTGTTCCCCGGCAAAAACCCGGAGCCCCAGAGCCTTCAAATCCTCTGCCGCCTGCGCCATAGCTTTGTGCTCCCGGCGAAAAACGCTGTCGATCCCCTGTTTCTGCAAATACCGCAGTCCCGCAGCCAATCCGGCGATCCCCGGCACATTCATCGTGCCCGCCTCCAGCCGATCCGGCAAAAAGTCGGGCATTTCCTGATTGACAGAGTCGCTGCCGGTGCCGCCAAACAGCAACGCCTCCGGCATCTTGCTGCAAAGCAGGATGCCGGTGCCCTGGGGGCCAAGGAGCCCTTTATGCCCGGGCATGGCAATAAAATCCGCCCCCAGATCCTCCATATTCACCGGCAGAGCACCGGCAGACTGGGCAGCATCGATGACAAAAGGCACCCCATACTGCCGGCACAGTGCCGCCATTTCTTCCACAGGCAGAATATAGCCAAACACATTGGAAACATGGGTAAAAACCGCCGCATCCGCTCCGGCTTTCAGGGCAGATTCAAAGTCCGTCAGGGTATCCTCCCAGTCAAAAAGGTGCCTGCCGGCCACCCGGATTTTCGCTTTCAGACTGTGCAGCGGTCGGGTCACCGCATTGTGCTCAAAGCCGGAGATCACCACACGGCTCCCAGGCTGGACCAGGCTGCGGATGGCAATATTCAGTCCATGGGTGCAGTTCATAGTGAACACCACTTGCTCCGGACCGCATCGAAAGAATTTTCCTGCTTCCTCCCGGCAGGCGTAGACCTGCCGGGCCGCTTCCATGGCCGCCGGGTGGCCGCCTCTGCCGGGATTTGCGCAGCGGCGCAGAGCATCGGCCACCGCCCGGTGGACAGCTTCGGGTTTGTGCAGACTGGTGGCGCCGTTATCCAGGTAGATCATGGATGGATCTCCTCAAAAGAGCCATCCAGCCGCACGGCGTAAACCTTGCCGTACTCCACCTTTTCCTCCACCAAAACGTTCACCGCCCGGGCAGCCAGACCGGGACGAAGCCGCAGGCAGTAACCGCAGCCCCTTTGGGAAAGCTCCTTGGGGGTACGCTGCACGGCGCAGTCCACCCCGGCTTGCTTGAGAACCCGTTCCCCTTTTTGGGCAAAGGTCACGGACCGAAATGTGATATAAGAATATTTCATATAATCCCCTCCGGCACAATTTATGCGCATTCTGTCGAAAGGGTGCCCATAAACACAAAAACCGCCCGAAGGCGGTTTTTGATCTATCATTCTTCCAGCAGGCAGACAGCATGGCAGGCCATGCCCTCCCCGGAGCCCGTGAAACCAAGATGCTCCTCGGTGGTAGCCTTAACATTGACCCGGCAGGGGTCAAGGGCCAGAGCGGCGGCAATATTCTGCTGCATGGCAGGAATATAGGGTCTGAGCTTGGGTGCTTGCGCAATCATCGTCACATCGATATTGCTGATTTGATATCCCGCCGCAGCCACCTTTTCGCCTACGGTCCGCAGCAGCTCCAGAGAATTCGCCCCCTTGTACTGGGGATCCGTGTCCGGGAAATGCAGGCCAATATCCCCCAGTCCGGCAGCGCCCAAGAGGGCATCGGAAACCGCATGGAGCAAAACATCCGCATCGGAGTGGCCCAAAAGTCCCAGGGCATAAGGAATTTTGACGCCGCCCAGGATCAGATCCCGGCATTCCACCAAGCGGTGAACATCATATCCGTGTCCGATTCTCATTGTCATTCCTCCAACAGCATTTCCGCAATTTTTAAATCCAGGGGGGTGGTAACCTTCAGGTTGCGCTCCTCCCCTTCCACTATGCGCACAGACATTCCCAGCAGCTCCACCGCAGAGCAGTCATCGGTGATGGCTGTCCCATCCGCTTCAGCCTTTGCCAGAGCGCATTTCAGCAGCTCCAGGTCAAACACCTGGGGCGTCTGCACCGCTTTCAGGGCACTGCGGTCCGGTGTTTCCTTGACAATGCCGCCCTGAACCACCTTGACAGTATCCTTCACCGGCACAGCAGGAGCCGCCGCGCCGTAGCTGTTGGCGCAGCGAACAGTGCGGTCGATGACCTGCCAGGACACAAGGGGCCGGGCGCCGTCGTGGATGGCAGCCAGCTTCACTTTGTCGGACAGCGCGCCCAATCCCCGTCTGACGGACTCCGGACGACTGCTGCCGCCTACGATGACGGCACGAACTTTGTCGAATTCATGGCACAGATCAGCGATGGGAACCAGCAGGTCAGAACGGGTGACGATGACGATTTCTTTAATGGCATCACATGCCTGAAATGTCCGCACAGAATGGACTATCAAAGGCTCACCCTTCAAATGCGCCATGACCTTATCGATGCCGCCCATCCGGGATGCCGTACCAGCAGCCACAATAACAGCGCCGCAATATTGCAGCGGAAGTGCCTTTCTGGCAGCTTTTGTAAACTTGGAAATATCCATTATTTTACAGCTCCATAACAAGTTTTTTGTAGAAATTACCCCGAACCATGAAGTTTTTGAACTGATCAAAGGCAGCGCAGGCGGGGCTCATCAGCACCACATCGCCGCTGACCGCACCGGCAGCGGCAGCAGCCACCGCAGAGGCAAAATCACCACAATCCACAATCTCAGGGCAGCCCGGGCGGTAGCCGGGAGTGTTCTCCACTGACGCACGTATCTTCTGGGCGGTGGCGCCGTTTAGGTAGAGTTTTTTTACAGATTTGCAAACTTCCGGTCCCAGTACATCGAAAGGAATGTGCTTATCATAACCACCGGCGATCAGGATCACCTTCTGGTCAAAGCTGTGCAGGCCGGCGATGGTGCGGCTGGGAGAAGATGCGATGGAATCGTTATAAAACCGCACGCCGTCCTTTACCCGCACCAGCTCAATACGGTGCTCCACACCGCCAAAGGTTTTTGCCACCTGACGAATCGTTTCGTCGCTGACCAGGCCCTCCACCGCCAAAATGGCGGCCATGTAATTCTCTATATTGTGGACACCGGGGATCACAATATCCGCCGTATTCAGCACCGGCTGGCCATGGCGGCAGATCACGCCGTCGGTTACACAAGCCTGGGCGCTCCCCTGCCGGGAGAAAAATTTGGTTTCGCCGTTGCCGGTCATGGCCGCGGTCAAAGCATTATCGGCATTCAAAATCAGCTTGCCGGCAGCATCCTGGAAGCGGAAAATGTTCTTCTTGGCGTCCACATATTCGTCCATATCCTTATGGACATCCAGGTGGTTGGGAGAAAGATTGGTCACCACTGCCACGCTGGGGCTGCGGGTCATGTCCATAAGCTGGAAGGAGCTAAGCTCCACCACCGCATAGTCCGTTTCCTGCATCTGCCGTACCAGGGGCAGCAGCGGCGTACCAATGTTGCCGCCGAGCCACACGGTTTTCCCCTCTGCTTTCAGCATTTCGGAGATCAAAGTCGTGGTCGTTGTCTTTCCATCGGAGCCAGTGACCGCCAGGATCTTGCAGGGGCAAACCGCAAAAAAGACTTCCATTTCACTGGTTACGGTGGCGCCCCGACTGCGGAGGGCTTCCAGCGCCGGATTTCCGGGGTGCATACCCGGGGTGCGGAAAACCACATCCGCTTCCAGATTCTCCAGATAACCCTCGCCCAGGCGCAGGGCGCAGCCCTGCCGCTCCAGTTCCAGCACCTCATCGTCCAGCTTTTCCCGGTCTGTGCGGTCACAGCCGGTAACATCGCAGCCAAATTCCAGCAACAGCCGCACCAGGGGGCGGTTGCTGACACCCAGGCCGAGAACGGCAATCTTTTTATCTTTTAAGGAAGAAAAATATTCCGTAAATTCCATGGTCATAGTAACACCTCGATCCTCGATTCTTGCCTCCCTCTTTCCGGGAGGTGGCTCGCAGAACTGCGAGCCGGAGGGAGTTTTCTTTTGGCGAACTCCCTCAGAAGGGAGCCAAGGTCAACAGATCCTTGTTTATAGTATATCCTTTCCGCGGCAATTTTGCAAGACATTTGACAATTCTGCATTCTTGCAGTACAATAACGAAGCGACCAGGTTGGACAGCCGCGGCTGCAGGCGGAAACGCCGCAGGTGAGGAAAGTCCGGGCTTCACAGGGCAAGGATAACGGGTAACGCCCGCCGAGGGTGACCTCAGGACAAGTGCAACAGAAATATACCGCCGCAAGGTAAGGATGAAAAGGTGGGGTAAGAGCCCACCCGGCCCATGGTAACATGGGTTTTA
>SVLD01000002.1 GCA_015068125.1 Oscillospiraceae bacterium
TAAGATGGTGGTAGTTCATACAGATCTCCTTTCGTGGTTTATTGTGTGGTAACTTTATTCTACCAGAGATCTGTATGAACTTCTTCTTTTTTTACAAGTGTTGCACTTGATAGTATAATTCACCAAATCATACAAAAACTGCCGCTCTTTCGAGCGGCAGTTTTCTTATACAGTTCTTGTGGTCAGGCTCAAAGCCAGGGCGCGCATATAGTCGTTTTCTGGGAAAACTGAGAGGAATTCCAGGGCTGTATCAGTGTATTTCTGCACCAGCTCCTCGCATTTTTCCAGGCCGTAGAGCCGGACAAAGGTATTCTTGTTGGCATCGGTGCCGACGCCCTTGCCCATCTCCTCCTGGGTACCGATGACATCCAGCATATCGTCCCGAATCTGGAAGGCCAGACCCAGAGCCCCTGCAAAACAGGCAGCAGCCTGGAGCTGTTCTTCGCTTCCCTCAGCGGCGATGACACCCAAAACGCAGGCCGCGTTGATCAGCGCCCCGGTTTTCCGGCTTTGGATATCCAAAACCTCCTGCTCCGTCAGCAGGCGCTGCTCGCTTTGGGTGTCCAGAACCTGGCCACCGACCATACCCAGAGAACCGGCATTTTCCGACAGGACCTGAATGGCAAAGGCGATATCCTTGCCGGGAATTTCCGCGGAAGCGGCTACGGCGAAAGCGTCCGTCAGCAGGGCGTCGCCAGCCAGGACTGCCATGGTTTCGCCGTAAACCTTATGATTCGTCAGCCGGCCCCGGCGGTAATCGTCATTGTCCATGCAGGGCAGGTCATCATGAATCAGGCTATAATTGTGGATCATTTCCACAGCGGCGGCAAAGGGCGCGGCCTTCTTCCAGTCACCGCCGGCCATCCGGCAGAATTCAAATGCAAACACGGGACGCAGTCGCTTGCCGGGCGCCAGCAGGCTGTACTCCATAGATTCAAAGAGTTCCCTTTGGGGCTCGTCATGGAAGCGGGCGTAGTAGTCCGCCATAAATTTTTCGATATATGCCCGGTATTCCCGGGTGCGCTGCTCAAGCATCTGCTTCATCCGCAAAATCCTCCAGAACAGGGCTGCCGTCGGGGGCAGTCATCACCTTTTTAATTTGAAGCTCCGCATCCTCCAGCATTTGAGCGCAGGCGCGAACCAGCTCCGTTCCCTCCTGGAACAGCTTGAGGCTATCATCCAGAGGGGCGTCGCCACGCTCCATCGTACGGACAATCTGCTCTAAGCGCTGCATACCGGCTTCAAATGTCATTTTTGTTTCACGCATGATGTTACTTCCCTTCCTTGGTCACGCAGGCTTCCAGCCTGCCGTCGCTCAAATTCACAGTGATCGTATCACCGGGATTGACCTGCTTGACAGATTTCAAAACTTCGCCGCTTTCCGTTTGCGCCATGGCGTAGCCCCGGGTGAGGACTTTCAGTGGGCTCATAGCATCCAGCTTGGCGGTCAGCTCCACGTAGCGGCGCTTTTTCCGTTCCACGCCCTGGATCTGGGCGGACATAAGGCGGCTGCTCAGCAATTCCACGCTTTTGCGTTTCTGCTGCAGATACCCAACCGGGCTTTGCAGCGCCGGGCTGGCGGACAGCACCGACAAATGCTGCTTTGTCGCTTTCAGCTGCCGGGCAAGGGATGTTGCCATGGATGCGGACATGGCATCCAAAGTCTGGCGCAGGGCGTCCTGATCCGGTACGGCCAGTTCCGCGCCGTTGGAGGGCGTTGCCGCCCGGAGGTCTGCCACATAGTCGGAAATGGTCACATCCGGCTCGTGTCCAACGGCGGAGATAATGGGGATCTGGGATTCATAAATGGCGTAAGCCACCCGTTCATCGTTAAAAGCCCACAGGTCCTCCATAGAGCCGCCGCCTCTGCCAACGATCAGCAGGTCAGCCAGACGGAAATGGTTGGCATAGCGAATCGCCGCAGCGATTTCCGGCGGGGCTTCTGCGCCCTGCACCCGGACAGGCAGCAGCAGAACCTTGGTCAGTGGATAGCGCTTGCGCAGGATCCGAAGCATATCATGGACCGCCGCGCCGGCGGAACTGGTGACAATACCAATGGTCCGGGGATACTTGGGCAGCGGCTTTTTATGGGCCGGGTCAAAGAGTCCCTGGGCTGCCAGCTTAGCTTTGAGCTGCTCGAAGGCGGCGTGAAGATCGCCAACGCCGTCCACCGTCAAGGCAGTGCAGTAAAGCTGATAGGCGCCGTCCCTGGGGAAAACGGAAATTTTGCCCAAGGCGATCACTTTCATGCCGTTTTCCGGACGGAAACGAAGCTTCATTGCGTTACCCTTGAACAGAACCGCACGCAGAGCGCCGCCCTCGTCCTTCAGGGTGAAATAATGGTGCCCCGAGGGGTACATTTTATAGTTGCTGATTTCGCCCCGGACTGCCAGATTTCCCAGCAAGGGATCGGCATCCATCTGAGCGCGGATATATTCGTTGATCTGGGTTACGGATAACACTTGCTGTGCCATATCAACCCTCCATCATGCGCCATGCCAGCACGGCGATGCCCATGGCATTGTCCGTAGAATACTGGGGCTGAGCGAATACCGGATTCAGATCCGCGGTAAGCTGCCGGAGCATGGAATTGGATGCCACGCCGCCGGAGAAAACCACTTCCAGACCGGGATAGGCCTGCAGGGCATTTTCCGTAGCCTTGTGGACAGCGAAAGCAACACAGCGAAGGGCATAGGCTGCGGTTTCGGCGGCATTCTTGTGATCCACGTAGAACTGCTGGACTTTATTCTGGACACCGGACAGGGAAAATTCCATGCCGGTGCATTTGACCTTGAAGAGTTCCTTGCCTGTGGTAGTTTGACTCAGGGCATCCAGGTGCTTTCCTGAGGGGAAAGGCAGCTCCAGGAGCTGGCCGGTGCGGTCAATGAGCTGTCCGGCGGAAATATCCGTCGTGCCGCCGATCTTGGTACATTTTACATTCTTCCCTTCCGGCTCTACCAGAAGAAGCTCCGTAGTACCGCCGGAAAGGTGCCACGCCAAATGGGGTTTATCCATCAGATCCAGGCGACCGGCGCTCCAAAGAGAGGCCGCCACATGGCCTTGCTGGTGAGAAACCTCAAACAGCGGAATATGCAGACTGTCGGACAGCAGTTTGGCATGGGTATAGCCCACCATGAAGCAGGGCATATAGCTGCCCTCCACAGCTCGGGGCCGGGTGGATACGCCAACAGCACGGATATCCCTTGCCTCTACATGGGAAAACAGCCTGCCGGAAAGCTCCGGCAGGCCTTTGATATGGGCAAAAACCGCGTCAGACTGACGCAGGCCAAGCTCTCCCTGCTTTACAGGCAGCAGCTTGGAGCAATTTACGCCGTTGCATCCATCAAAGGAAGCGATGGAGGTGGTGTAATTGCTGGTATCCAACCCGATCACATTCATTTTGCTTCCTCTGTGTTCAGGCTCCGGGCGTAGCTGCCCAGAATACCGTTGATAAACGCACCGGTATCGTCACCGTCGTACTTCTTGCCCAGCCGCACAGCCTCGGAAATGGCCACGCCGGTGGGAACATCCTCTATATAGAGGATCTCATAAATGGCAAGCTGCATAATCGTCCGGGCCAGGCGGGAGATACGGCTCACATCCCAGCCGATAGAAAACTCCTGGATCTTGCTATTGAGTTCCTCTGTACGGTTTGCTACACCAGAGACAACGCTGTCGATATAAGCGCGCTGAACCCGGCTGGGACGCTCCTCATAAACGGCATTTTCCTCAGCCAGTTTTTTATAGTACTCTTTTTCCAGTCGGCCGTCGATGACCATCTGGGGTTCATCACCGGTAAAGGACTGAGAATAGATCAAATGTACCGCCAGTTCTCTGGCGTTTGCTCTTGTCATATATTACCTCTTACTGACGGACGATACCGCAAACATTGACATTGACAGCGGCCACCTTGACGCCGGTAGTAGACTCCAGCGCAGCAGTAATAGCATCCTGGACGCTCTGGGCAACCGCGACAACGCTCTGACCAAAGTAGACGACGATATTGCTGTCCACGGTGATGGCATTGTCTTCATCAATGAGAATCTTGATCCCCTTGCCCCAGTTTTTCTTGCCGATCAGCTCGGCGATATCAGCCACGGGCTTGGTGCTCAGGCCTGCAACGCCCTCCACCTCAACAGCTGCATTGGAAACAATGGTGCTGATCACTTCCTCGGAAATCATAACGGTGCCGTTCTCCTGCACCTGGGTCACATACTGCTTATTATCAGCCATGGGGTATACCTCCTATATCATGTATGTGCAAAATAGCGCATCATACTTTTTTGTTAGTATACCAAAAAATGTGCAGCAAGTCAATGCGGAATGTTTGCTCCTGCCTCTTTTTTGCGGCAAAATACGCTGCCACAGCCGAGTGAGCGGCGATGACAGCGTAAGTTTCATTGTACTTCCACCACCCGGATCTGTTCCAGTGTAAATCCGGACTGAGTGATGACGATATCGGCGATGACGGACACATCCGCCTGCTGCATCCCCCCCTCCGGGGAAGCAACCGCGACAGAGATGCCGTTTTCATTCATATAGGCGACGCAGTCGGTATACCCCTTTGCGATGATCAGGCTCTCGATCTGAGCTTCGCAGAGGGCTGTCTGGACGATCTGCTCGAGCTGCTCCTGGGATGCGGTGGTCTGAGCGCCGTCGCCATAGGCCATGGCTTCCTGAAGCAGGGATACTGCGCTGTCTCTGGCCTCCTGGCGGGACAGGCGCACAGCGGCAAAGTAGTCGGTGACGGTATTGCTGTCGCCATTGACCAGAACATCCTGCCCATCCAGAATCAGGCCGTTCTCCGACAGCACCTTCTCGGCATCCAGGGTATCCGTCAGATTATCCACAGACTGGGCGTTGGAATACATCCAGTTCATGTAAATGCCGGCGCACACCACCAACAGCACCGCCGCAGCAATCAAATTCTTTTTCCAGTTTTTCATCGTAAATTGCCTCCATTCATTTCATTTTCAAAACAGAAATTTGATCCGCGCCCAGGCCGGTAACCCGGGACACAGCTTCCACCACGGCAAGCCGCACTGCCGGTTTATCCGCTCCCTGGCAAACCACGATTGCGCCTTGGTACTTCGGTGGGATGATCTGCTGAACCAGGCCGTTTTCCTTTCCTGAGCCGTCTTTGATTATGACTGTATCATAGCGGGAAGTGTTGTTGGTACCCTGAGAGAGATCCGCATCCTCCTGATATACCGTTTTCTCGCCGCTGGAGCAGGTCAGCAGCACCTCCACCTTCCCAGCCCCCTGGATGCGGCACAGAATCTGGGAGAGTTTTTCTTCCAATTCCACCGTCTGCGTCTGTACCGGCTGGGTATTTTGATTGCTTTCATCCTTTTTTGCGCCAATGCCCGGCAGGAGCATCAAGGCAATTCCCAGGATCAGCACTGCCAATGCATACTTATGCTTCGATACTTTATCAAATGCCTTCTTTTTCCATAACTTTATGTCCATATCTGTGCCTCCGATGGTATCCCCAACTCCTGTTCCATGGCTATGCACAGACTTTGCTTTGCATAGGGTGAAATGTTGCCGGACAGTCGCACCTGGCAAGGCGCCGGAATGGTTCCATTGTCCAGGATCACCTCCACCGTCAGCACCGCCCCCAGCGAGTTGGCTTTGTCCAAGATATATGTTTCGGTTCGCTGAATTATGCTTTCCGCGATGGCTTCTTTCGCAGCCTCCTGACCGGAATTGCTGATCCGTTCACCCTCGCTGTTTAGCTGCCGGGACCAGTCCTCCAGATTATTCAGCCGAAAAGACAGCCAGGGTGACACGATGCTTAAGGTCAGGTAAATTCCTGCCAGCAGTCGGACCACTGCCCCCAGGGTGCTCTTTTTCCCAATGATCGTTGTGGCAACGCCGCATATAAGCGCCGCTGCAGCGAGTCTGAGCAGATATTCCTCCACGGCTAGCCCACCCCTTTCATAAAGCAAACGGTGCTGACCATCAGGAGCATGGTCATGGCGGCTGTCATGCCCAACAGCAGCCCCATGATCCCAGAAAACTGCTGTATAAGCCCCCCTGCTTCCTTGGCGTCAAAAGCGCCACACAGGGCAGCGGTGAGCTTCAGAAGCAAATAATGTGCCCCGATCTTAACAAACGGTGACAAGCCTACCGCCAAAATTGCCAGCAGCCCATAGATGCCGGCAGCGTTTTTCATCACCCCGGCGCCTACCAATACCGCTTCTGACGCATCCGACAAGATGCCGCCTACCACCGGCACCATGCCGGAAAGGGTCAGCTTTGTGACCTTCAGTGCTGTGGCATCGGCGCTGCCGCTGACAACCCCGGTGATGGTGATATAGCCCGTAAAGACATACAAAACAGTTTTCAAGCTCCAGGCAGCCAGCCATTTTACAAAATCCCGAAGCTTGTTCAGCCGTTGCATTCCCGTGGCAGAACCTACCACCGAAAGGATGATAGCCGCATAAACCATGGGGATCAGCAGCTTGGAAATCACCACGCCGAGGAGCATATCAAAAGCAGCGGTGCCTGCGTACAAGGCAGTGGCAGAGGTAACGCCCCCCTGGGCAGCCAGGGATGCCGTCAGCACCGGCAAGAGGAGTTTGCCATAGTCGCTCAATTCCTGCACCGTTTCTCTGCCCAGGTGGATCATGGATGAGGTCTGACCCAGCAGCAAGCCCGCAACCGCCATTGTGGAAACAAAAGCCACGACCTGCTTCATATTTCCGGGAAGATTTTGAAGCACGGAATTGAGCATGACGATGGCCAGCAGGCCAACGCAGAGTTTTCCCGCTTGCGCCAGAGAGGGTTCCATCAGCCGAATTCCTTTTGATATCAGTTCCCACAGGCCTTGGGAAAAGCTCTGGGTTTCCGCCGGCATCAGTCCTTCAGCGGACTCCGGCGGACTGGGGGCGGTATAATCCATAGCATTCACCGGCAAGGCTGCCAGCAAAAGTATGGCGATTACTAACGCAAGTTTTCTCATAGTTCCCCCATGATCCTTTGTATCAGCTCCAGAAGCGATTCCATCAGCGGCAGGGAAAGCCAAAGCACCACCATGGTAGCCGTAATCTGCAAGGCCTTTCCCATGGCGGCGTTTCCGCTGTCGTTGCAGATCAGTACTGCGATTTCCGTTATCAGTCCGATACCGACGGATTTGAGCAGAATTTGAGACATCTGACTGTCCAACTGCCCCAATTTCTGCAATTTATCAATTAATGTCAGCACCGGCTGCAAGTAGGATGCCGCCGCCATCAGCACCAGGCAACAAACCGCTATGGTCAACAATATCGACATATCCTTTGCCTGCTTGCTAAGCACCACACTCAGCACCACTGCCACCAAAACAGCAGCGGCGATTTGCAGAAAGCCGTCCATCAGAAGCGGAACAGGCTCTTTACCAGATCAAACAAATCGGCGATCCTTTGAGCCATCATCATAAGCACCACAACCAATCCTGCCAGCATGGTCATCATCGCCTGTTCATCCCGCCCAGACCGGGCAAGAACCTGGTGCAATATGGTAACAATGATGCCAATGGCGGCGATTTTGAAAATAAGATCAATTTCCATAGGCTAAATCAGTAAAATGGCCAGTGCGGCACCGGCGCAAAGTCCCAGGGTTTGATAGCTGCGGATCCGTTGGGTGTGCTGCGACTCCATTTCCTGCAACAGCGTACAGCAGCGGTCACGTACAGCACGGATCCCCATTTGCTGCCCCGGTAAGTCATAGACCCCCAGAGAGGATCCCAGCTCCCACAGGGCATCAGCGGCCTTGGAGGGAAGCTCCGGCGTTTTCTGCAGAGCCACTTTCATGCAGCAGGCAGCATCCGGGGCGATTTGCTGTTCCAGCTCCACTGCCATGCAATCCATCAGCTTACGGACTGACCCGGTGGATATCTCCGCCCCCCGGCGAAACAACTCCGGCAGGGTCGTCATGCGATATTCCAGTTCACAGAGCATTTGATCCAAAACCCGCAGAATTTGCCGCAAGGCGCCCTCCTCCCGCTTATAATTCCAGGCCATGCCAAAACCCACGCCGCCGCAGCCGGCCACAACGAGAAACACACCGATCCATCGCAGATTCATACGCTCATCCTTTCCACTTTCCAGGACTTGTCCGGTTGTAAAACAATAACGGTCTCAAACAATTTTGTATCCACCAGGGGCTTGTACACCGGTCGGCAATGCAGATCCTGCCTTCCGGCAGCATGGGCCGTGGCCATAAGTCTGACGCCGCTCCAGCAGGCCTGTACCAGGGCTTGGCAGTCATCCTGGGATGTGATCTCATCCATAGCGATCCAGACAGGGCCCAGGGTTCGCAGCGCCATATCGATACCCCGTGGTTTGTCACAGCCCGTTAGAACATCCGCCTGTTCCCCTTCCTGAAACCCGACTCCGGAAGGAAACAACTCCCCACGCTCGTCCACCACTGCTACGCTGTCTGACGATGCAATCTGTCGAATCAAATCCCGAAGCAATGTGGTTTTCCCGCTGCCGGGAACCCCTAAAATCAGCAGATTGCCTCCATTTTTCGGAATGTTGGCGGCGATTCCCGGAAAATCCCGGGCTACACGAATACACAGGCTTGTAAGGTTTTTTATGCCGGTGATCTCTCCATCCCGGCACACCGCCTCCCCTGCCAGGCCGATACGGTGGCCGCCGGGGGCGGTGATATAACCTTTGGCTGCAGTGGCTGCTGACCAAGGGGAATACCGGCTAGCGGCGTTGATCACAAAATTCAGATCAGCCGGAGTAACCCCACCGGGAAGCCGGCGCTTTTCTTTCCCAAGAATCAACAGTGGCTGTGCGTTCAGCCGCAGTCGCAGTTCCTGCAGGCACTCTCTGCCAAGGTTGTCCACTGGCTGGCGCAGGGCCATTGGCAGCACAGAAAGCAGTTCTTTCCAGGCGCATCTCATTTGCATCATCTCCTGGACAAGACTATGCGCCCGATGGCAGCAACATGCCATCGGGCGCAAAAAATGCCGGCGGACAAAGCCGCCGGCAAGGTTTATTTTTTGTTGACAACGTGGGCGATCCGCTGACCGGCGGGGCTGAACACCACATTGATGATCAGTTCCGGTACGAAATTCGCTACGATCAAACCAGTGAGCACATAGCCCAGAATGTCGGCACCGTTTGCCCAGGCCGCCAACACATCGTTAAAGAACAGCAGCATACAGGCAACGAAGGCGCCGGTATTTACCACAGGGCACACAATTGCGGCACAGAGCATCGCCACATAGGGATTGACCTTATGGAGCAGCTTATACACAAAGCCAGCTGCCACACCTGCCAGAATGCCCTTGCCCATAACCACCAGGAAGCACAGAGCGGGGTTTGCCTGGAATACCATGGCTCCGCCGGGATCCGCGCCGGTGACACAGTTGATGTAGACAATGATACCAAAGGCAGCACCCAGCACGCCGCCTGCGGCAGGGCCAAACACCGCGCTGCCAAGGACAATGGGAATCAGCACCAGGGAGATGGAAAATCCACCCAGCGGCGGGATGATTCCACTAAGGGCCTGCATGACCACCACCAACGCGATCAGCAGCGCAACGCCTACCATCTTTTTGATTTTTTGGTTTTTCAATTGATTTTCCTCCTTGCTGTCGCTCCGGCTTTCCGGATGCGATGCATATTTATCAAGCAGTTTCCTGCTTTGATTACATCAGTTCTTCGGGTACGCCCCCATCGTCCAGGTCGTCAAAGGCCATTTGGCTGGACTGACCGGATTTCATGGCCGCCCACTGCTCTTTGGTCACCAGAATCTCCCGGGGCTTACTGCCCTGGAAGGGGCCTACGATTCCCTTTTCCTCCATCTCGTCCACGATTCTGGCCGCACGGGCATAGCCCAGCTTCAACCGGCGCTGGAGCATGGAAACGGAAGCCTGGTTGGTTTCCAGGATCACATCCACCGCGGCAGGCAGCAGCTCATCGCCATCCGTTTCCGCAGCGGTAGGTTCGGGATCCGCAGCAGTAGCTGCCTTACCGGAGCCGGCCTGAGCGGCTTTCCGCTCGATCTCTTCCATGACCTGCTGATCATACGAGGTGTTGAAATTATCCTTGACATAGTTTGCCACAGCTTCCACCTCGGGATCACTGACAAAGCAGCCCTGGACACGCAGGGGCTTACCGGCACCGATGGGCGCATAGAGCATGTCGCCCCGGCCAACCAGCTTTTCCGCGCCCATGGTATCCAGAATGATCCGGGATTCCATAGCCGAGGCTACCGCGAAGGCAATTCGGGAAGGAATATTGGCTTTCATCAGACCGGTGATAACATCGGCAGAAGGACGCTGGGTGGCGATGATCAAGTGGATGCCGGCGGCACGACCCATCTGGGCAATGCGGCAGATGGATTCTTCCACCTCTTTGGCTGCCACCAGCATCAGGTCAGCCAGCTCGTCAATAATAACAACCACCTGGGGCAGCTTGGAGCCTTCCTCCTCGGCCTCCACGATGGAATTATAGCTTTCCAGGTCACGGACACCGGCATCGGACATGGTCTTGTACCGGCGCATCATCTCCGTAACCGCCCACTGCAGAGAACCGGCGGCCTTCTTGGGGTCGGTGACCACGGGGATCAGCAGATGAGGAATGCCATTATAAATGCCCAATTCCACCATCTTGGGGTCAACCATGATGAGCTTGACATCCTCAGGGCTGGCCTTATACAGCAGCGAAATGATGATGGAGTTCATGCACACCGACTTACCGGAGCCGGTGGTGCCGGCGATGAGCATATGGGGCAGCTTGGCGATATTACCAACAATGCTGTTGCCGCTGATATCCTTGCCCACTGCGAAAGAGGACTTGGAGCGGGCTTTGCTGAACTCATTGGAATCGATGACCTCACGCAAGGAAACCGTGGTAACGGCTCTATTGGGCACTTCGATGCCCACAACGGAGATCTTACCGGGCACTGCGGCGATTCGGACACCGGAAGCGCCCAGGCTCAGGGCGATATCGTCGGCGCAGGAAGTCAGCTTGTTCAGCCGGACGCCCTTATCCAGTTCCACCTCGTAGCGAGTGACGCTGGGGCCCCGGGTAACATTGATGATATGGGCTTCAATTTTGAAGCTGGCCAGCGTTTCGTTCAGACGGCGGGTATTTTCCCGCATTTCCATTGTTCCATCGGAAGAACTTCTGCCGGCATTTTTCAGCAGCTCGATGGGCGGATAGCAATACTCCGGCTTCACAACCGATTCTGCCTGGGCAATCTCCGCCGCCACCTCGGCGGCGGATTCCGCAGCATCCTTGGCAGTGATTTTATCCAGCTTTACCTCGGCAACCGGTGCAGGAGCAGGTGCGGGTTCGGCTATGGGCATAGAATCCACCGGTTCATCGGACTTTTCAAACAAGGGCATCTGCTCCGGAACGGGCTCCATGGTAGATACATTGGGGTTGGTCGGTTTTTCGGCAGGGGGCGCTGAGAGAATCAGATCCACTTCCACATTCTCCACGACGGCCTGGCTGGCGGCAGCCACAGGCTGCTCCACATCGCTGTCGATCTGGCTCATAAGATCGTCGGCCTTTTTGCGTTTTTTGGAAACGGGCTTTTCCTTCTCCTGCTTCTTTTCCTCCTCGGCTGCAGCGGCTTCCAGCTCTTCCCGCTCTGCCTGGGTGCGACGGCGGTTTTCCACACGCTCAATGCGCTTATTGGCCAGGTGGTTGACTACCACGGCGGCAGGCTCCTGAACCTCTTCCTGATCATCTTCCCAATCCGCCCGGGGACGGTTTTGCACTGCCCGGACGATGCTGGGAATGGTGATCTGCATAGAGGCCAGCAAGGTCAGAATTGCTGCAATGATGAAGATTATGTAGGTGATCACAATGCCGCAGAGCGCCTCCAGCAGCAGCGCCACGCCGCCGCAAAGCAGGCCGGCTGTTGCGCCGGTGCTGCCGCCCACATAAAGTGCGGCCATTTTACCGCCCACAGTGCCGTCCTGGGGCACAGGCAGGCTAAGCTGCAGCAGGCAGCCGCAGATCAGCACGAAGCAGATCAGGCAGACACTGCGCAGGATCACAGGCCGCTTACCGCTGAATGCCTGAATTCCGAACAGGTACAGCAGCGCCGGAATGGCCACATAGAAGCCTGCGTTGCCAATCAGGCCCTTGATAAAGGGCAAAAGGCCCTTCTCTACAATGATACCCCTGGGCCACAGGAACATGACCAAAAACAGCACGAACATTCCCAAGCTGACCAAAGAAGTGATCAACCGTACCGGAATTTTGGTTTTGGCATCCCCGGATTTCTGGCTCTTGGATTTACTGCCGGATTTGCCGGAAGATCTCTTGGCGGCAGCCTTTTGAGCCTGGGATTTTGTTTTTTCTTTCGCCATACGCAAACTCCTTTAAATCGTCAGATATAGGATGAAAGCGAACATTGCCGCGCCCCAATTATAGTAAGCGAAGCCGGAAAAGCCAACTTTCACCGCGAGGAATCGCAGGAAAATAATACTGAGGTAAGCGGTGGGCAGCGCCGCAGCCAGAGCCAAAAAGCACCCCAGCAGCAAACCGCCGGACACAGCCGCACCCGCAAGGATCAGTAAAATGATGTCCCACACAATAAGCACGACCAGCGCGGGAACGGACAGCAGCAGGGCAACATCCAGAATGTACCGGCGGTCACAGCCACGGTGGATGCCCACCATGGTAATGCCGCTAACCCGGGAGATCCCGGGAATGACCCCCAGTGCGCCGCCCAGGCCAATCAGAAAGCCGTCCAGACCGGAAACTTTGGCGGCAGCTTTGTTGCCTTGGGGAACAAAAGCCGGGGTATAGAGCAAAATGCCGTTGACTGTCAGCAACACTGCCATAATCAACAGGCTGGAGGCAGCCTTTCTGGTAAGAAACCAAAATACGAAGGCAATCAGCATGGGTGCTGCCGCGGTTTTCAGTAAGCGAAAATTCTTCAATGTATCCAGATCCGGCTGACGGCGGCGACGCTTCGGTGGGATCGCCGCAAGGTGCCGCTCACGCTGCAATCTGGCAAGCTGAGGCCAGCAGGCAATGATCAGTGCCGCCAGCACAGCGATATGGATGACCAGCTCCAACAGCGGACTGGCCTCTGTCCCAAACATGATGCGAAGCAGACCGCGGTGCGCCTCAGCGGAAATGGGGAGGAATTCAGCCGCGCCGGAAACAAAGCCGTACAGCAAACATTGCAGCCAATTCATTCCAGCGCCAACTCCCCTCTTGATTATGGTTTCATGTTATGATAACATAAAACCAAGGAAATTTCCACCCCATTTCAAAAATTTCTGTCAGTTTCCGCTGCGTTTACCTTTCTCTGTCTTGCCAATCATCTTATGCAAGGCGGAAAGGGCATCATTCAGACCGCCCAGTTTGTCGATCAGGCCGGAGGATACCGCCTCTTTGCCATACAGGATAGTGCCCACATCGGTGGCCATCTCCCCTGTCGCCATCATATAATGCTCAAAATCTTCCCGGCTGATTTTGGAATTTGTGGTGACAAAATCCGCGATCTGCTCCTGAATTCGCTGAAAATACCGGAAGGTCTGGGGCGCGCCGACAACCAGCCCCGTCATCCGCACAGGATGCACCGTCATGCTGGCAGTGGGGGTAATAAAGGACTTTTTGGTACATACCGCCAGAGGAATGCCGATGGAATGTCCGCCGCCCAGCACCAAAGATACGGTGGGTTTTTTCATGCCGGCGATCATTTCCGCGATGGCAAGGCCGGCTTCGATATCGCCGCCCACAGTGTTCAGCAGAAGAAGCAGGCCGTCAATGTCGTCGCTTTCCTCGATGCCGGCAAGCAAAGGCAGGACATGCTCGTATTTGGTCGTCTTGCAATTCTCCGGCAGAACCTGATGCCCCTCCACCTGTCCGATGATGGTCAGGGTGTAGATATTCCCTTTATCGCTTTTGGTGATATCCGCGCCAAGCTCCACCACTTGGTCCATTTCCTGTTTTTTCATTTCCGCATTTTTATCGTGCATGGTAATTCCTCCTTTTGATTTAGAGTTTCCACGATTTTTGCGGAATATACACAAATTCTATGATTCTAAAGACACGGAGTACGCCTATGAAACAACGCAATTTGATTATTCTGATTCTATCCCTGGCTCTGGTGCTTGCGATCCTGCTTGGGGTTACCGCCTGTCTTCCCTCTGTGACACCGGGTGATACTACCCCCACTACAATACCGGCGGAGTCTACCAACCCCTCACAGCCCACAGATGCCACACAGGGAACGGAAGCAACCGTGCCCATCACCGAGCCCACTGTGCCGCCCACCGAGGCTACAACACCCTCTGTGCCCCCCACAGAGCCTCCTCCCACAGAACCGGACAATGAATACATCGGCAAACTCTACACCCGGCAGGAACTGATGGCCATGGAGAATGTCAATAAAGGCTACGGCCCGGGCAGAGGCAGCAACGGCAGCCGTCCTCCCTACGCGGAATCCGACCAGAAGAAATACGGCAAGTACGGCGCCAACTTTATCGCCCCGGACAACGGATGCATCTACCTGACCTTTGACTGCGGCTATGAGTACAATAACCTTACCGCCGATATTCTGGACACGCTGAAGGCCAAGAATGTGAAGGCTGTATTCTTTGTTACCATGCAGTATGTCAAGGACCATCCGGAATATGTACAGCGCATGATCGACGAGGGTCACGCGGTTGGCAATCACACCACCCACCATCCCGCAATGCCGACCCTTTCCCTGGACAAAATGGTCAGCGAGGTCATGACCTTACACAACTATATCCTGGAGAATTTCGGATATGAAATGACTCTGTTCCGTCCTCCGGAGGGTGCATTCTCCACCCGTACTCTTGCAGTTGTGCAGAGCCTGGGTTACAAGACCGTTCACTGGAGCTTCGCCTACGCCGACTGGGATCCAGAGAACCAGCCCGATGAAGTCGACGCACTGGGGCTAATCACCAGAAGCCATCACAGCGGTGCCATTTACCTGCTCCACGCGGTTTCCCAGACCAACGCCAATGTCCTGATGGATACCATTGATTACTTCCGGGATCAGGGCTACAGTTTGGAACTGTTCCAATAACAAACCAAAACGCATCCGCAGCTTTGCGGATGCGTTTTTTGTATCAGTTGCGTATGTTCTGATGGAACACAGGGCTGGAAGGTTCCAGCGGCAGGAAGGTATAGCCATTGGCCAACCCCCACTGGATGATCGCCTCCACAGCATCAACGCTGTGGGGTCTGATGTCATGCTGCAGGACACAGGAAACATTCCGTTTCTGTATACCGGCAATAACAGCCTCATAAACCGCCTCGGCAGTCTTGTTTTCTCCGGTGTCTTCGCTGGACACATTCCAGTCAAAATACTGGAATCCCATATCCGTAAGGATCTGGGCCAGCTCGGTCATGATGCCCGGACAATAGCTGGCGCTGACCCGGCCGCCGCTGCCGCCGGGGAATCGGGTGAGGGTCGTCCATACCCCGGTTTCATCATAAATCAGCTGGCGCATGGCATTGAAGTCTTCGAAGAAGGCTTCCTTGCTGGAGTAAATATCCTTATATTCGTGGGTATAGGTATGGATGCCAATGGCATGACCATCCTCCACGATCCGCTTCATCTCATAGGAATAGTATGCGCTCTGATTGGTCACAAAGAAGGTTGCTTTGACATTGTACTTTTCCAAAATATCCAGCAATCTATCGGTATGGGAGCACGGGCCGTCATCAAAGGTCAGGTAGATCACCTTATCGCCGGGATCTACCACATCCGGCTGCTTCTGGGTCTTAACGGTCACGGTGCGGGAGGCTGTTGTTGTATTGCCGTAGGCATCGGTGACGGTATAGGTCAGCGTATAAGTGCCGGCCTTAAAAATATCCAGTTCACCGGAGACTTGCACCGCCGCCGTCAGATCGCCGTCGCAATTATCCGTAGCGGTGTAGCCGGGCTCCTGGAACTTAGTTCCCAGGAACATTTCCACATTCCCCTCACCGGACAGAGTCAGCTCAGGGGCAACAGGATCGCCGTAGACGATGGTTCTGCGGACCTCTGCGATATTGCCGGCAGCATCCGTCACAGTGTAGATGATTTCCGTATCCGTCACCTGGCGCTGCACCTGATTGGTCAGGTCACCGTCGCAATTATCAACTGCGGTATAGCCCTCCTCTTCGTAGGGCTGGCCGGGCAGCGTGAAGCTGCCAGGGTTAGCGATCAGTGTGATGACAGGGGCAATTTCATCTGCCACACGGACGCTGCGGGCTCCACCGGCGGTGAGCCATAGGGATTTCGCCTGATACTGCACTGTTATTTTGTCTGCTTCCACACTGCGCTCAGCAGTTACAGGAAGCTCCACAGAAAATCCGGGCAGCAGGCTGCTTTTCAGGAAAGCGGTTGCGCCTGGTTCTATATAGTGTTTCTCACAGCAAGCAGCCATCTGCCGGGCGCCATTGATCTCAAGGACAATTCTCAGGCTGCAGCAAAACAGCAGTACCAACAGCACTACCGCAAGAATGACACACAGGCCGATGATCTTACCCTTGTTATTTATGAACTTTTCTTTCATGTTTTCACTTCTTTCTATCTGTCTGCCGGAATACACAAAAGCATTTATGCCTGCAGCATACCGATCAGCTCGGGAATTGCGGTTTCAAACTTGACACCGTACCAATGAGCCGGATCATCGCAGGTTTTGCGGATGCACAGTGCCGTATACTCAGCGGCGATCTCCACTGCCTTCTCCATAGTCTTCCCACTTGCAAGGGCACCTACAAAGGCAGAGGCAAAAACATCGCCGGTGCCATGGTAGCTCTTAGGCTCTTTTGCATGGGTGTAGTACCACTTTTTGCCATCCCGATAAATTACCACGCCGGTCTGCTCGGGGCTGTAACCCACGCCGGTCAGCACCACGGTGCCATTACCCAGCGCGTCCAGCTTGCCAAGCAGGGCGTCGATATAGGCTTCGTCATAGGTTTCCTGATAAGGATGGCCGGTCATGAAGCAAGCTTCGGTAATATTGGGAACCATAACATCCGCCTCGGCGCAGAGCTGTGTCATAGCAGCAGCATAGGCTGCGTCAAAGCCGGTATAGAGCTTGCCATTGTCTGCCATGGCAGGATCCACCACGGTCATGCAGCCCTCGGACTTCATAGCGGCAAAAAGATCCTGTACATATCCGATCTGCAGGGTGCTGCCCAGGTAGCCGGTGTAGATATAGTCAAACTGAATATTTTCCTTTTTCCAGTGCTGCCAGATGGAAGGGATATCCAGGGTCAGATCCCGGAAGGTAAAGCCGGAAAAGCCGCCGGTATGGGTGGATAGCACCGCAGAAGGCAAAATGCAGGTTTCCTGTCCACAGGCCGACAGGATGGGCAGCGCAACCGTCAGGGAGCACTGTCCTACACAGGAAATATCCTGAATCGTCAAAACACGCTTATACATAGTGATTCCTCCATTTTCAAGACCGTTAGGCGTTATAAGTATCATGCCCATATTATAGCACCGATGATCAAAATTGCAACATTTATTCGACAGGATTTGCGCCTGTTCATATAAGTTTGACAAATTTTCCGGCCATGAAAAAATTTTCTTGCAGTCCGGAAATCCATTGTATATAATAACGTCAGGATATCTTTACACATTACGGAGGGATTCAAATGTCCAACAATGTTCGTCCCGAAAATATGCCCCGCATCACCACCGCCGAACTGGCAAACGCCTTTATTGATGAGCAGGTTGCCGCTGTCCGGGCTCAGGTGGGTAACAAGAAGGTACTGCTGGCGCTGTCCGGCGGCGTTGACTCTTCTGTTGTGGCCGCTCTGCTGATTAAGGCCATCGGCAAGCAACTGATTTGCGTCCACGTCAATCACGGTTTGATGCGCAAGGGCGAAAGTGAGCAGGTTATTGAAGTATTCGGCAAGGCGCTGGATGCCAATCTGATCTATGTGGATGCCACCGACCGTTTCCTAGATCTGCTGGCCGGCGTCGCTGAGCCGGAGCGCAAGCGCAAGATCATCGGCGAGGAATTTATCAAGGTTTTTGACGAGGAATCCGCCAAGCTGGAAGGCATCTCCTTCCTGGCGCAGGGCACTATCTATCCTGACATCATCGAGTCCAAGGGCGTAAAGGCGCACCACAATGTGGGTGGCCTGCCGGAGGAGATGGAGATGGAGCTGGTGGAGCCCGTGAAGCTGCTGTACAAGGACGAGGTTCGTGTTGTAGGCGAGGCTTTGGGTCTGCCCCACGCCATGGTTTACCGTCAGCCCTTCCCCGGCCCCGGTCTGGGCGTTCGCTGCCTGGGCGCCATTACCCGGGATCGGCTTCATGCCCTGCGGGAAGCCGACGCCATCCTGCGTGAAGAGTTCGACAAGAACAATTTGAACCATGTCTGGCAGTATTTCATCGCTGTGCCGGATTTCAAGAGCGTTGGCGTCCGGGACGGCAAGCGTTACGAGGGTTGGCCGGCCATTCTCCGAGCGGTGAACACCACCGACGCCATGACCGCTACCATCGAGGAGATCCCCTACTCCGTGCTGCACCACATTACCGACCGCATTACCCACGAAGTTGAGGGCATCAACCGGGTGGTTATGGATCTGACTCCCAAGCCCATCGGCACCATCGAGTGGGAATGACCCCGTGTGGCTGTGTGGTTCTATAAATAGTTGGAAAAGCACCGTATTTTGTGGCAAATACCACAAAATACGGTGCTTTTTGTTCTTGATTTACACAATTCAAAATCCACCGTTTTGATTTTGACGAACTTTTGACCAACAGTTTCCCACTCGTTTCTTTTTAGATATACTTTTGCAAGTATGATGTCGCTATTTGGTTTTGACGCTCTCTGATTGAAAAAGCAAACATTCCCAGGCAGGAGCTCGTCCTGCCTGGTGACGGCAAAGCGCTCGTTGTGGACATGAACAAGTATCAGGGAGATATTTTCTACAGCAATTTAAACCATCGTGCAAAACATACCTGCTCCTTTAACCGTGGAGAATTATCGGTAGCAATATATAGAATCGTGTATCAACAGATCAACCAGCGATTATCCCATTGTGTGCAAAAATGACCAGTGGGATGTCCGATGCTCTGCCCGGGAGTTAACGAATGCTGCACGTATCCTGTTCCAAAGCGTAAAAATTAAGGCTGTTCAGATAGCATCCATCAACGAGGATCTTCAAGACGAACTTGTATCCAATAATGACAGTCTGCCTTTCGAGGATCGAAAGGATCCCACAGCATATCTCTTTCGCTTCCAAAGCCAGAGCAGATGTTACATCAAACTCCCTGTTTTCCAACAGTACTGCAAGCCAGTGCAGAATGCAGTATTGCGGGTCGTTCAGATCTAAGATACGCAGGCTGTCGCAATCCAATTCATAGCAGTTGGCATAGCCGTCCTTATCGTGGGAAACACCCCACTCCTTTGCCATCTCCAAACTGTCGGTGCAGTAAAACCCAATACCGTAATCGTTATACCACTTTCCCTGGCCAAAGACAGGTTTTTCAATAATGCTGCAGGAACCATGATAGAGTTTTCTTACCATGGGTATCATCTCGTTCCTGTTACCTATTGTACTCCCAAAGGAGTATAATAGGTAAGGGTAATTTTCTTCGCGGTATAACTAAATATACAGGCACTGCTCAGCAAATCGCTAACCATCCCGCAAGAACAAGCAGTCGCCAAAGCACCGGCTGAGCCGGTGGATGTTTTATGTGAGCGGGACTTGAATGAAAGCGCCGCTCGCAGTTCAGGTAATGAAATCTGCGGCAAACAGGCGTAAATCCTCGGCACCGTTGGTAGCGAGCCATTTAATCCGAATTTCCTTGGCGGTTACATTGAGGGGGACGGTTACATGGGAGAGGTAGTTATTCTCGGTGCAGTAAACCTCTTGACCATCGGCGAAAACCGCAAAGGACTTGGCGATGGTATTGGCCACCCGGACGGGAACGAAGTCCTTGCCGGTATGCAGCTTCATGGCATAAACACGCATCTTCATATTATCGGACACGCTGCGGCGGGAATAATCCGGGTCGAAACGCAGACGCAGAGAGCCGATTTGCTCCGCTTCATCAAAGGTAAACGTCAAGCTATCGCCCACCTTTTGCGTAATTCCGTTTTCACCGGCAACCTTCCGGGGACGCTCAACGCCATTGAACAGAATCTCACGCTCTTCATCGGAGATGTTCAGCTTGGCACGAAGTGTCTGCGCACTGACCTTGCGGGCAATATGGGGCAGGAATACGCCATCTTCCAGAATGGCGCTTTGCAGTTCCACCAGGTGATCGGTGTAGACACCACGGGGCGTGCAACCGTACTTCAGGGCAATTGCCGCACCGGTGCCGCAGGCCTGACCAAGCAAAGCACAAGTTGCCATCACCCGGCAGGAGGACAGTGCAGCGTGAGTAACGCTGATATTCCGACCAGCAAACATCAGATTATCAATGTTTTTGGAGTACAGGGAACGATACGGCAGACCGTAGGGCTCTTTCAGGGGAATCATGTAGGAAGGTGCATTGCTGTAAGGATTTTTCTCCATGCCGTAGGGGTTATGATCGTCCAGCGGCCAGCCGCCGTAGGCCACTTCGTCTTCAAAATGACCGCCGGCGATCACATCGTGTTCCGTAACGATCACATCACCGATATAGCGGCGGGATTCCCGCTTTCCGGGAAGGAAGCCGACCCATTCCAGATCCCAGTTTTCTTTGCCGTGGTCGCCGTGGTTCTTTATGTGATCCCAAACGCCGTAGATATTGGCAAGCAGGCGATCACGCAGCTTGTCCGCATCGTGGATGGAGTCCATATTTCCGCCCAGTTCTACCCACCAGAGGTTAGCTTTACTGGTGCCGACTTCATGGTTACGGATCTGATCGTGGGCAGATTTTACATCATTACCGGAGAAGGATTCGTCGGTAGGATAATAAGAGGCAAATGACGGGGGGATGAATTTAACAGGATGATCTGTCTCCCGGGCGGCCAGAATGATGGACATGCCCATAGTGTACTGATCCTCGGTCTCCCGCGCTATGGTTTCGCCGAATTCCGCCTTGGATTCCCGGCCGTGGCGATATTCCGCACCGGTCAGCGGTGCAAGAATGCTGTCGCCGGAGCAATCCATGAAGATGTCCGCTTCCACGGTAAACCAAGTGTATGTCGTACTCTGCCAAGCGGTGACAGCCTTGATTTTCGTACCCTCCATTTCTGCATCCGCACAGGAGCAGTTCAGAAGCATTTGGATGTTGGGATTTTCCCGGAGCATGCCGTAAAGGGTGGCATCAAAGAGAGAATGCACCAAGGTGGGGTTACCGTAGATGTTGCGCTCTTCCAGCTCGCTGATGAGGCCGGATTCCCGGTTAAAGATCCCCTGGGCGCCACGAACCCACATACGGATTTCCGAGGATGCATTACCGCCGAGCATGGGGCGATCCTGGATCAATACGACCTTTGTGCCGCGGCGGGCTGCCGCAAGAGCGGCAAAGGAGCCGGCCAGGCCACCGCCGATAACACACAGTTGGGTATTTAAGGTTTCGTGTCGCAAATTGGGATTCATAGTGTTTCCTCCTGCTTAAATGTAATCTCCCGGTAGATTTCGGGAATAATTTTGTTGGGTGCAGAGAAGGTATTGGGATCAATACTGTCAAACATACCAACGTGGTAAGGCACGGCATGTTTTGCACCGGTACGATTTGCAAAAATGGCAGCATCGGTAGCATTCATATTATTGCCTACGCCGTTGATCGGCAGGAACACCGCTTCCAGCGGCATATCCGGCAGACTGGCAAACACCGCTTCGTTATAAAGGGTATCGCCGGTGATGTAGTAGTTCTTCCCTTCTGCGGTGATGATCACACCGATAGCATAGGGGTCAGAATGCTCTGCTTTGACGGCGCGAAATACAATACCACCCTCGGTCCAGGTAGTGCCGGTATTGAACAGCACATAATTGCTGTTACCGCCGAACATTCGCAGTTCCTGCCAGCCGCCATTGGGGGCCAGCACCAAGCAGGATGCCTCATCCGTTAAGTAGTGCTTCAGGGTCTCCTTGTCCAAATGGTCAAGGTGGTTGTGGGTGATGACGATTACATCCGGCTTTATTGCCAGAAAGCGTTCATCCACCGGCACTCTACGGTAATTCTTCGGCTCAAAATTCTTGACATTGTCAGAAAGATAAGGATCGATCAGAAGGATTTTTCCGCCGGTTTCCATCATCAGTCCAGCTTGCCCAAGCCAAGTGATTTTCATATCACACCTCCGGGATGATAGGATACAGCTGGATGGTGTTGCCGCCGTCCACAACCAATTCCGCACCGGTAGTGTTTCTGGCGTGGGCAGCGAAATAGTAGACCGCATCGGCAATATCCGCTCCGTCTGCCACATCCCCCAAGGGGGTAAATCTGGAGGGAACTTTAGCGTAGAACTCCGGATTTTTCACCCAACGGTCGGTTTTGATCATGCCGGGAAGCACCGCATTGACCCGGATATGGTACTTGCCCAGATCCAGCGCCAGCGCACGCATCATACCCAACTGTGCGCCTTTGGCGGTGATGTAGGCCACCCGGTCCGGAATGGCCCGGTAGGCAGTGTTGGAATTGACGAAGACGATGTTGCCGCCGCCATTCTCTTTCATAGCCAAGGCAGCCCGCTGTGCCATACAGAAATTCCAGACCACGTTAGTGTTCAGCACCCGGGTAAAATCCGACAGTGGATTTTCAAACACCTTCATTCCCAGGCCCTGGTCTGCGGCATTGAGAACAAGGGTTTCGACAAAGATATTCTTTGTTGCCAGGTCAGCAAAAAGTGCCTCCACGCCTGCTTCATTCACTGCGCCATCGGACAAAATCGAATCAATGGCGTAGCCATAAATGGGGATGTTGGGGAATGCATTTTTGTAGCCTTCCTCCGCGGTGCGGACCTTCTCCGGGTCTCTTCCGGTGAAGACCACAGTGTAGCCCTCGGAAGCAAACTTTTTGACGATATCCACGCCGGTGTTGATACAGGCGCCGGTAATCAGTACGGTTTTCATATGCTCACCTCAGAAATAGAATTCTGTCTTTGCTGGACGAATGTCGGTCAGCGCGCCGGTATAGTGGCGCAGATTGTGCTCCACATAGGGGTGTTTCAAGCATTCTTCCTCATTCAGCTCGATACCCAGGCCGGGCTTGTCACCAATCTTAATACGGCCGTTTGCATACTCAAGGTTTTCATTGGTAATATACCGGCGGTAATCCACATCGCTGTACATAATCTCCAGGATGCAGAAATTGGGACAGTTGGCAGCCAGCTGCAGCGTTGCGGCATTGGCGATGGGACCGGAGGGGTTATGAGGTGCGAAGGGAATGTAATTTGCTTCTGCTTGAGCAGCCAGCTTCTTCAGCTCCATAATGCCGCCTGCGTGGGAAATATCCGGCTGAATATAGTCAGCCGCTCTGCGACGGAACAGCTCATTGTAATCGAAACGGGTATACAGCCGCTCACCTGCGGAAATGGCCACGGGAGACTTCTCACGAACTGCCGCCAGAGCCTCCAGATTATTGGGCGGAACGGGCTCCTCCAGGAACATGGGCTTGAAGGGAGCGATTTCCTGGGCGATCTTGATGCCGGTGGGAACATCGAAACGGCCATGGGCCTCGATCAGCAGGTCAACCTCATCACCGACGGCTTCACGGACAGCAGCGATATTACGAATGGCCTTGTCCAGGTCCTTATTAGAGATCTGCAGGTAGTTCTTGCCGAAGGGGTCCCATTTCATAGCGGTAACACCGCGTTTGACGGCTTCGGCTGCCTTCGCACCGAACTCCTCAGGCTCCTTTGCACCGGCAAACCAGCCGTTGATATAGATGCGGCAATCATCATTGACCTTGCCGCCCAGCAGCTGATAGACAGGCACATTCAACGACTTACCAAGAATATCCCACAGGGCCATCTCCACAGCGGACAGGGCACTCATCAGAACAGCACCGCCCCGCCAGTAAGCATCCCGGTAAATGTCGTGATAGTGCTTTTCGATCTGTCGGGGATCTTTGCCGATGAGATAGCTACGGATATGTTCAATAGCACCCACCAGGGCCTTTTCCTTATACTCCAGAGTGCCCTCACCCACACCGGTGATACCCTCGTCGGTGTAGACCTTCACAAACACCCAGTTGGTGCGGAAGCAATCCACCACAAATGTTTTGATATCGGTAATTTTCATAAAACCACCTCTTATTTTACAATGTCAAATACACGGACATGATCCACAACGAATGTATCCCCTGCCTTGGCCGCGGCGCGGGCTTCCTCTGTGGGGCGGTGGTTTTCCTTGCGGTAGCCAATGGGCTCAGTGCTGACAAGAATAAACTGATCAACACCAGAAACATTTTCGGTGACAACACCGTCCTCTACGCCATCGACATAGAAGACATACTTATCCTCCGTCCACAGCAGACCGAAGGTATGGAATGTATCGAGGTCGGCGTCATCAAAGCCGCCAACGTGAATGCGCTTCATATCCTGACCGTAGCCACCGGTGAACACATTATGGGTATGGACCTCGCCGGGCTTGAAGGATTCCATAATGTCCACCTCCGTGCCGGTGAGCTTGGGGTTCAGGCTTGCGCCGATGATGGGAGACTGAATCCAGAAAGCGCTCCACCAGCCGGGGAGCTGCTGCAGCCGGCAGCGGCACTCATAGTAGCCGTAGCGGTGGAGGAATTTACTCTCCTTCAGCTTGCCGATGGGCCACTGGAGATGTTCGTTACCAAATTTAGTGGATTTTACCGGCTCATCCATGAAATTGTAGCCGGTCTGGAGCTGAGAAGAAACCACCTCGCCGTTTTCTTCGAATATGGAGAAAACGGCACAGCTGTTTTCTACCTTAACACCCTTATCTGTCCAGGCGGGATGGCGCTTTCCCATCATGCAAAGGCGATAATCCCATTTGGTTTCATCGATCGTATCGCCGTCAAATTCATCGGACCACACAAGCTTGAAATTCATACCCTCAGGCAAAAGACTGGGGCTGTGTCCCTTTACTTCATACAGTTGCATAATTTTTTCCTCACTTTTTATAGATTAACCGGGGTGGTTCCCATGAAGGGAATCTCTCCGCAGACGGAGCTAACATAGGCCTTGACTGCGCATTCCAGCATAGAATAGGCATTGACATAGCTCTGGGCTTTTTCAAAATACTGCGAACCGAAATAGGGCGAGCCGAAGCTGACCACAGAAATCTTATCCACGGAGCCAGGCTCCATGTACATGTTTTGGATCATCTGGGCCTGTTTTCCGGAATAATCCAGGAAGCCGATGGGTCGGAACGGACGGGAAAACGCAGCATAGATGATATGATCGTTTCGTGCGTAAAAGTCCTTCCGCAGATTTCCCTTGATTTCATCACCCTCTGTGTATTCCACTGCAAAGCCACGCTTTTCAAACTCTGTCTTTAAGATGTGGGCATCCTGCAGTGCAGGCTCATGCTGGCAGATCACGCAGATACCGAGCTTCGGAGTCTTTTTAGCGGAAAGCGGATATGCATTCAGCCGATCACGGAGCAATGTTATGCTCTGCTGGGAACAGCGGCGCTGCACATCCAGGACAAAATCCTTTTCCTCCGGCTGCAGATCCCGGAACATTTCCCGATCCTGCGCAAACAGGCCTCTGCGTTCCTTGACACGGAGTATACGGCTCACCGCATCATCCAGGCGGGACATGGGAATTTCTCCGGATAAGATCGCCTGTTCCAGGTTGTCCACATAGCCGGCGCTGGGCCAGAGCATCATATCGCAGCCGGCCTTGAATGATTCAATCTCGGAACGCTCCTGAGAATCGTACCAACCGGCAAAGCCGCCCATATTGATAGCATCCGTAACCACGATGCCTTCATATCCCATTTCGCCCTTCAAAAGATCGGTGATTAGTTCCTTGCAAAGGGTTGCCGGCAGAGGCTTACCATACTTCTCGCTAAGCTTCTGCGGATACGCAGGCAAGCCGATATGGCCGGCCATGATGGAGTCTACGCCGGCGGTAATAGTTTCCGCAAAAACACGGCCATAGGTGGCACGCCAGTCATCCATGTCGCAGCTATTGTAGGTAGTTGTAATGTGTTGGTCACGGTAGTCCATGCCGTCGCCGGGGAAATGCTTCGCGCAGGCGGAAAGACCGTTATCCTGCATACCCTTGATGATCTGCGGCAGCATTTTTACTGCCAGGTCGGCATTATCCGTCATTCCTCGGTTGTTTACCAGAGGATTTCTGCGGTTGCGGTTCAGATCACTGACAGGAGAAAATGTCCAGTTCGCGCCGATGGAGCGAGCCTCCAGTGCGGTAGCCTTGCCGTAATCGTAGGCCAAGTCGGGGTCTGCGGTGGCGCCAAGTCCCATCATATAAGGCAGGGGTGTCAAAGCTTTGACCATGCTGCCGCAGCCGTTTTCAAAGTCCGAGGTGATGAGCGGCGGAATGCTGCATCCGTCGGTCAGTTCACGGACATAGCCTCGCAGCTGTTCCAGACCCTCTTCATCTGCTTCGGTAATGATCTGTCCGAAGAAGAAGGCTGCGCCGGGGGTAAAGTCGATCTTCTGTCCTTTTCTCATGAGGATAACAACGGTTTGCTCGATCTTCTCACGCAGGGACATTTCTTCAATTTTCGGAATCCTATTATCCATATTTTACACCTCACATTACACGATCTCGTCGATAAAGTCACCGAACGCCAGCATTTTGGGGGTATCCGAAATGGGAACATTAATCAGCTGCAGCTCCCCGTGCCCGGCATCCTTTATCATTTCATTCGGAAGCGTATAAATGCTACCGTCGGCAAGATCCACAAGTCGCACATTTTTGTCCAAACCGAAGGTTTGGAAAGAGATGGTTCCTTCGTATGTATGCGTCAGCAGAGGCACAGCGTTCCAATATACGATCGCCTTGGCACCGTTGTCTTTGCCGAAGGTATACACGCAAATTGTCTTATCGTCACAATCATGACCTTTTACCCGCTTCGAAGGCAGGGAAACATGTCGCACTGTCAGCGGTTCGGGCTTGCAATCTTCCGAGAACAGCGCCGCCAGAACCTGCAGCGACCGATAAGAGGGCTTAGGCGTGTAGGAACCGGTGGAAAAACCGTCCTCATCAAAATCCGCACTCAGGACACCGAAATAACCGTAATCCAGATAGGAGCTCTTGTTCCCAATCAAGCCACGCAGTGCTTCGATCATATCCATGGTGGAGAAATAAGATGTAAATGTCACATCCGCAGCCAGGTCGTGGAGCATGTTGCGAAGCTGATGCTTCATCTGCTTTTCTTTCGTCCAGGAAAGGCCGCTCAATGCGCCGGCACCATCGCTTCTCGACTGGGCACCGGTCTCACTCTGGATGATCTCAATGCCCGGACGGTAGCTGTCCAACAGCCTGCGGAAGGTCTTCAAGTAATCCGGCCGCAGCGTATCATCCGCAGTATAAGCGTGGAAGGACAGCGCATCGATGCGATCACCCATTCCTTCCGCCAGCGCGGTGTTCATGTATGTAAAGTTATAGGCTTGGGCAATGGCAAAACCCACCGCCTTAGCTTTGGGATCGGCGGCATGGATGGCATCGGCAGTCAGGTTTGCCAAAAGCGCATACTCATGGGCGTTGGGCCCCGGCTCCTCCTCATCCTCCGCGTGGGCATGCTTCCAGCTGTAACGGCTGTCCGGTTCGTTCCAGATTTCGTAGTATTCCACCTTTCCCCGGTAATGGGTCACCACTGCAGAGACATAGCGCACCCAGGCATCCCGTTCCTCCTGCGTCGCAATCGGCGGACAGCCAACGGCGCCAAAATACACGGAAGCAAAGGGACTGTAAATCGGATTGCCGTAGCACAGGCAGATCCAGGGCTTCATGCCACGGAGCAGAATATTATCCACGATGTCATCAAGCCATGCGAAATCGTAAACGCCCTTTTCCTTTTCGGTTCTAGCCCAGCCGGACTGTATCCGGATCCACTTGACGCCAATGGCAGCCACTTTATCATAGGCTTTCTCAGGATCAAAAACCGCGCGATCCAGCTTCTCAAAGCCGATACCGAGGCGCGAATTTTTGATTTCGTGGGCACACTTGCTTTTCACGGTTCCCACTTTTGTTAAACGTTCCATATGTATTTCCTCTCTTTTCAGTAACAGCGGAGTCTTTTTCAATTTCCATTATGAAGCATTTTAGCAGTGCAGTATATCATAATATTGTGTTAGGATTACATATTCTTACGAAATGTCTTGTTATTTGCTCAGAATAGTGTTACAATATTCACACATCCTTCATGGAGGTAGTGTATGAGGCTTTGTGAACTGACGAATTATGGTGTATTTGATACCAAAATCGCGCGGCCAGACAAAAAGCGTTCCGCATCCAGAAACACCGATGTGTTCGAAATCGAATATTACATAAGTGCAAACGGGAAAGCGATCATAAATGACCGAGCTTACGAGATGGCCCCCGGCACCCTGCTTTGCGCAAAGCCCGGACAGAAGCGCAGCAGCATATTCCACTTCCGCTGCTACTTTCTGCACATCCGTCTGCCGGAGGATTCACGATACCGCGCATTGCTTGAGCAAACGCCCGACTTTTTCCAGATCGTCGACGGACAGGCTTACGGGCGACTGTTTGAAACACTGACAGAACATTTGCTCAGCGAAGGTTACGATCCTGATTCAGATTTTGTAAATGCAAAGCTGCTGGAGTTGTTTTATTATCTCAATAAGGACAGCCAAAACAACCGGAACTGTCCCGAACAATTTGACAGAAATAACTACCGCTTTATCCCAAAGGTTCTGGAGTACATACAACAGAACCACCAAAAGAACCTCACCTTAGCCGAAATGGCAGATCTTGCGGGATATTCGCCAAATTACTTTCACAATATATTCCGAACCGTTATGGGCATCACACCTCAGGAATATTTGATGCAGCAACGGTTACAGCACGCAAAATTACTTCTGATCCATACAGACAATACATTGTCCGAGATTGCCTATGAATGCGGTTTCTCATCACAATCTCATTTGTGCGCCAGATTTAAACGAAGCGTTCTTTGCACGCCCGGTGAATACCGGCAACGAAACATGAACCGCTATCGAACATAAAATTAGGAATAGGATATGGTTTTTATGAATAATACAATTTACGATTACATCCAGTCTAAAAGTTTCTGCTGCCAGTGCGGAAAGATTCACGGCAGCGCTCTGCAGGAGTTGATCATCGAGGCCGGGGCTCTGAAAAAGCTCCCCGGACTGATCAAGAAATACGGTGGCCACAAGGTGTTCGTTTTATCGGATGTCAACACCCATTCTGCCGCAGGCGAAACAGTTTGTGCGCTGCTGCAAGATGCAGGTATCCCCTATTCCGGCTATGTGTTTCCCCAGGCGCATTTGGAGCCGGACGAGTTTGCTGTAGGCGGAGCTGTGATGCATTTTGACAGTTCCTGCGACCTGATTTTGGGTGTAGGTTCCGGTGTGATCAATGATATCGGCAAGATTCTCGCCAACTTGACCGGCAAGCTGTATATGATCGTTGCCACCGCCCCTTCCATGGATGGCTACGCCTCTGCAACCAGCTCCATGGCCCGCAGCGGCTTGAAGGTTTCGCTGAACTCCTGCTGCCCTTCTGTGATCATCGGCGATCTGGAGGTACTCTGCGCCGCCCCGGAGCAGATGCTGCAGTCCGGTTTGGGCGACATGGTGGCAAAGTATGTATCTATCTGCGAGTGGCGGATTGCCAATCTGCTGATCGGCGAGGAATACTGCCCAACAATCGCGCAGATGGTCCGGGAAGCGCTTCACAAATGCGTAACAAATTCTGAGGCATTGGTGCGACGGGAGCCCGATGCTGTTGCGGCAGTCATGGAGGGTTTGGTGATCACAGGCATCGCCATGAGTTACGCCGGCATATCCCGCCCCGCTTCCGGTATGGAGCACTATTTTTCACACATTTGGGACATGCGTGGCCTGGCTTTTGGTACAGCTGTGGATACCCATGGCATCCAGTGCGGTATCGGAACGCTGATGGGCATCCGCACTTACGAGCAGATCTGCAAACTTACCCCCAACAAAGAAAAGGCCCTTGCCTATGTAACTGCCTTTGATGCCGAAGCATGGAACGAAACCCTGCTGGAATTTCTGGGTAGCGGTGCGGAAGCTATGATCCAAAACGAGTGCAAGGAGGGCAAGTATGATAAGAATAAGCATGCTCATCGGCTGGAAATTATCCTGAAGAACTGGGATAACGTTCTGAAAATCATAGAAGAAGAAATTCCCGCCTATGAACTCGTCGCACAGGCGCTAAAGGCCGTCGGCGCGCCTACACTGCCGGAACAACTCGGTATCAGCCAGGAAGAAATCCGTGGAGCATTCCTAACGGCCAAGGATATCCGGGATAAATATGTGGGTACTCGTCTATTATGGGATCTCGGTTGTCTGGAGGAAGTCGCGGATACGCTGTTTCCTTTGTAATATTTCGTTTTTATGGGAAAATAAAAACGAAGAGATATCCATCGGCACCATCGAATGGGAATAATATCCGTTTCAATTCCAGCGGCAGAGAGATTGATTTCTCTCTGCCGTTTCTTTTGCGCCACTTGACAAACAGCATACTTCGTGTTACGATGTATTCGATAAAAGGAGGTATGGTATGGATATTCAATTGAAGCGAGGACTTCTGGATGTCTGCGTTCTGGCGGCCATCAAGAACGAAGATTCCTACGGCTACAAGATCATCAAGGATATGAAGCCTTACATTGCGCTTTCTGAATCGACCCTGTATACCATCCTCAAGCGTCTGGAATTGGCGGATATGCTGTCTGTGCGTACCACAGAGCACGGCGGCAGGCTGCGGAAATACTACCACATTACCGATGCCGGTCTGAAACGCATCGCGGAATTCAAGGATGACTGGCAGGAAATTCTGTCTATTTACCGATTTGTAACCAAGGAGGATGACGGCAATGACCAAACTTAAGTTTCTTTTGACATTGCACGAGAAATTGTCGGGCTTGCCCCAGGACGAGGTGGAGGAACGCCTGCATTTTTACAGCGAAATGATCGAGGATCGGATGGAGGAAGGACTTTCCGAGGAAGATGCGGTTGCGGCAGTGGGTTCTGTTGATGAAATTGCCGCCCAGATTGCCGCAGACATTCCCCTTGCCAAAATCGCAAAGGATAGAATAAAACCGAAGCGGCGTCTGAAGGCATGGGAGATTGTTTTGCTGGCTCTTGGCTCCCCTATTTGGCTATCTCTGTTGATTGCCGCGTTTGCCGTGGTGCTTTCCGTTTATGCTGCGTTGTGGTCTGTCGTGGTCTCCCTTTGGGCCGTATTTGCTTCCCTGGTTGGTGGCGCCCTTGGCGGCATCGTGGCAGGAATTGGCTTTGCTTTGGGCGGTAAGGTCATTGCAGGATCTGCCTTGCTTGGAGGCGGTATTGTCTGCGTCGGGCTTTCCATCTTCCTGTTCTTCGGATGCAAAGCCGCTGCAAAAGGCCTGTTGGCTCTTACCAAGCTGGTAGTGGTATGGATCAAACAGCTTTTTATCAAAAAGGAGGAAGCATAATGGATAAGAAAATGAAAATTTGGCTTATCGTCGCGGCTTCCCTTGTACTGGTCGGCGCAATTATTTTCGGAGGTGTGATGACGGTGCTGAAATGGGATTTTACGAAATTATCTACATACAAATATGAAACGAACGAGCACACGCTGCAAGAAAAGTTCCAAAACATCCAGATCGTTACGGACACGGCGGATATTGTGTTTTTACCCACTGAAAAGAACAACGCTTCCGTTATTTGCTACGAGCAGGAAAATGTACACCATTCTGTTGGCGTAGCGGATGGTACTCTTGTGATCGAGGTTGCGGATTCCAGAAAGTGGTATGAATACATCGGCATCAATTTTGGTGCGCCCAAAATAACCGTATATCTCCCTCAGGGTCAATATGCTTCTCTTTCCATAAAATCAAGCACCGGAGATGTAGTTATTCCCAAGGAATTCGCCTTTGAAAGCATGGATATTTCAGAAAGCACCGGCGATGTAACCAACTACGCATCCACTTCCCTGTTTACGAAAATTAAGACAAGCACGGGTAGTATACGGGTGGAAAACGCCTCGGTGGGTATGCTTGATCTTTCCGTTTCCACAGGCAGCGTAACCGTTTCCAATGTGACCTGCGCCGGTGATGTGAAGATCCAGGTTTCTACCGGCAAGGCAAACCTCACCGATATTCGATGCAAAAACCTGATCTCCGGCGGAAACACCGGCGACATTACGCTGAAGAATGTGATTGCCACGGAAAAGTTTTCTATTGAAAGAAGCACCGGAGATGTGAAATTCGACGGCTGCGATGCCGCTGAAATTTTCGTCCGCACCGATACCGGCGATGTTACCGGAAGTTTGCTTTCTGAAAAGCATTTCTTTGCGGAAACCGATACCGGCCGTGTGGATGTACCAAAATGCACCACCGGCGGTCGATGCGAAATCCAAACAGACACAGGCAACATTAAAATTACGATATGACCGAGCAGAACCGCGGCAGAGTCATTCTCTGCCGCGGCTTTCTCTTCCCTATGATTGATGATGGTGGTGACCGTGGTGAGCACCGTGTTCCACGTGGCAGCATTTTTCGGAGCATGGCTCATTTTCTGTTTCCAGCTCCAGAGTTACATGGCCGATACCGCATTCTGCAAGGGTATTTCGAACTTGTTCCTTGATCGCATGGGGATCAGCATTGGTTACGATGTGCATGGTAGCGTAATTGCGTTGGCCGTCCATGGTCCAAATATGGATGTGGTGAACATCCAGAACGCCGCCGATCCGAGAAACGGATTTTTCCACTTCTTTTACTGCGATCCCCCAGGGTGTTTTCTCCAAAAACAGACAGATCACTTCCCGCAGATTGTCGACTGCGTGTATGATTATAAATATCGCAACACCGATAGACATGATCGGGTCAAGAATTGCAATATCTGCGAAGCGCATAATTACCGCACCGATGAGCACCACGACCCAGCCCAGCACATCCTCAAGCATATGCAGATTGACCGCTTTCTGGTTGAGGGATTCTCCATCCCGGGTAACAAAAGCTGCGGTCAAGTTGACAATTACGCCGATACCTGCAAAGACGATCATGCCATCATAGTGAATTCCCATTGGATTTACAATTCGGCCAGCCGCATGACAGATCACAATCGCAGAGCCCAGCAAAAGAATCAGCGTGGTAATGGCGCTGCCTATGACCGAGTATCGTGCGTATCCGTAGGTATATGTTTCGTCAGGTTGTCGCTTACTCTTTCTCTCCAGGATATAGGATATCCCTATACTGGATGCATCTCCCAGATCGTGCAGCGCATCAGACATAATGGCCACACTGCCGGTAAACAAGCCTCCTATCAGTTCAAAAACAGAAAATGCCAAATTCAGAACAAAGGCGACGAAAATATTCCGCTCCGATTTCATAGGAACCCTCCTGTTGACAAAAATCACATTTTTAGTACAATTAGTTCTGTAGCGTACTAACTGTTTATTATTTTATGCAATTGCCGCCGTCGGGGCAACAAGCAAATTCCCACCTCTGTATGATACGGAACAATTTTGAAAGAATGTATGGAGAGAAACTATGGACAGACGACAAAGGAAGACACGGGAAGACATTTTCTCCGCGTTTACCACCCTCTTATCTGCAAAGGATTTCGGGCAAATCACCGTCGGTGAGATCATCGAAAAGGCGGATGTGGGCAGGGCGACATTTTATGCTCATTTCGAAACCAAAGATTATCTGTTAAAGGCGTTGTGCGAGGAATTATTTTGTCATGTTTTTGATCATTTGGAGAATAATCAAACTGTGCACAACCACATTTTTCATTGTGATCCCCCGGAGTCCGGATTTTTGCACCTTTTTCAGCACCTGCTGAAAAATGACAATCACATTTTGGAGCTGCTGTCGTGTCAGAATAATGACCTGTTTTTCCAATACTTTAAAGAAAACCTTCAAAAAATGGTTATCCACGAATTACCCGCATTTGAAAATCGGAAAAATCCTCAGTTGCCCGACAGCTTTTGGATCAACCATATATCCTCTACATTCGTAGAAACCGTTCGGTGGTGGATCGACAACGGCATGAAAGAGTCACCCGAAACCATAACACAGTATTTCTATTTGGCGGTATAAGTTCCACAATATAACAAACAACGCTGCACATTAAATGTGCAGCGTTGTTTGTTATTCATAGTATTTTACCGGGTCAAAAGCTCTCACGGGTGTAGACATTGGCGTCCAGGATCCGGATATCCGCGTTGGGATCATTGGCATAAACCTTCTGACCCTGGGGATACATGGCAAAAATCTGCCGATCCTTCAGTGCGTTCAGTGCTGCCGTGTCCAGCGTTTCGCTCATATACGCAGGCATCATAGCCAGCAGTATTTCGCCGCAGCCTGCATTCTTGGAATAGCAGATCATACTGGAAACAGCACTGGCTTCCCTACCCGTTGCAGGATCCAGCATGGAGCTGGCGATCCGACCGTCCGCAAAGGCATAGTAATGCCAGGAATCCCTGTCGCTTATGGGAAAATCCCGGAGGGACACCAGGCTCATTCTGCCTTGGTACTGCAGCACAGCAGGCATGAGAATATCATTCCCCTCCCGCTGGAACAGATTCAGGCTGAGCTGCTCCTCGCCGGAATAGAGATTTCGGGTAAAGCCGTCGTAACTGGTGAGGTAGCCGTTTGTGTGGCCATTTTCGATCAGCGCATCGGCAATATAGTCAGCAATAAAGGCATTGGTCATCCAGCCAAAGTCCAGATACTCGGTGATCTCGTTCTCCCGGGCATAAGCCAAGTAGGCCTGAGAAACATTCAATCGCAGCCGGTTATCTCCCAAAATCTGAATGTCGATCATATCCGGGTTGGAGGAAAAGCCGCAGAGTTCCGTAATATACGCCATCAGCTCCGGATTTCTGGTGGGATCATACTGCCCTGCCTCCGGGTCACTCTGTGCTGTGAAAATACGCTGGTATTCCACATAGATCGGCGCCATGAAAATCGCCCGGTTCCGGGCCGACACAATTTGGCTCAGCGCCTTATACAGCGCGGGTTCAACGGTAATGTCCTCATTAACATGCTGATTGACATAGGCGATGTTATGGTATCCCTCGGCGGTATACTCGTTGTAGAACAGGCGGTAGCCGTCCTCCGCCAACTTGGTATAGAGGGTGGAGAGCTTTTTGTTCTCCGTGGATGCGGAAATTCCCGCATTTCCCAGGTAATAATTCAGAACAAAATCCTGACTGCAGTTAACATTACCGGAGGCGCATTTGATCTCATTCCAGCCCGGCTGGCTATTCAGCAAGGAAGCAATGCCGTAGCCAAAGGCGCCAATGGCCAGAATGATAGCCATAACCAAAAGAATAATGCGCAGGGGTAAGTTCTTTCTGGTCAGCTCGATTTCAGCAGGCTGAGGCAGCCCCTTAGGGCTGCCTCTCTTTTTATCACTTTTCATAATTTACATCACAGCAAGCAGCAACAGGATTCCAAACAGAGCCAGAATGCTGCCCAAAGTGATCAGGCCGGCAATTGCGCCCTTTTTACAGGCTTTCCAGTTGCGAATGTGCTTAAACTTGCGGAAGATCAAGCCGCCGATAAAGCCCAGCGGAGGAAGCAGGAAGGACAGGAATGTATACCACTTGCTTCCGGTATCGTGGATGGGCGTATTGATCATGAACTGCTCGGCAGACCAGATATCTTCCTCCTCCACCTTCTCCACAGTCTCGCCGGGCTCGGCGATGGTGATGGATTTCAGAGGAACATTCTTCTCGCGGATGGCCCGATACTCTTCGATTTCCTTTTTGTTGCCGAAGATGAGGTGGCCGTGGCCAATGTCCACCAGCTCAGGCTTGTCCTCGGTGTAATCGTGGACAGAGGGATCGTAAGTGAACAGAACCTTGTTCTTCTCCAGGATGGGATCCGGGATCGGAATTGCGGAAATCAGGCTACGGGTGTAGGGATGCAGCGGATAGTCAAACAGCTCTTCCGCATCCGCGATTTCCACGATATCGCCCTTGTAGATAACGCCGATCCGGTCTGAGATGAAGCGGACAATGGACAGGTCGTGGGCGATGAACAGGTAGGTCACATCCCGTTCCACCTGGAATTTCTTCAGCAGGTTCAGAACCTGGGCGCGGATAGAAACGTCCAGCGCGGAGATGGGCTCGTCAGCAATAACCAGCTCAGGCTCCATGACCATGGCACGGGCCAGACCGATTCTCTGACGCTGACCGCCGGAGAATTCGTGGGGGTAGCGGGTCAGGTGCTCAGGCAGCAGACCGACTTCCTCAACGATCTTCTCAACCTTCTGGATGCGATCCTCTTCGTTCTTATACAGGTGGAAGTTGTACAAGCCTTCGGAAATGATATAGTCAACCGTTGCGCGCTCGTTCAAAGAAGCCGCGGGATCCTGGAATACCATCTGGATGTTCCGGATAATATCCCGATCCAGGCTGCGCTTGGTCTTACCGGAAATACGAACGCCCTTGTACTGGATCTCACCGGCTGCGCAGGGATTTACGCGGATAACCGCGCGGCCGATGGTAGTCTTACCGGAACCGGATTCGCCTACCAGAGAGAACGTCTCGCCCTTGTAGATATCAAAGGAAGCGTTCTTAACAGCCTTGACCGCATTATCACCTTTACCGAAAGTGATATCCACATTTTTCAGGCTCAGCAGAATCTCTCTGCCATTTTCGTCCACGGGGCCGTGCTCAGGCAAATGAGCAGCAGCTTTGCTTAACTTTTCTTTTGACACAGCACACCCCTCCTTAAATGTTAAATGCGTCCATGAGCTTTTCGTGGATGTTCTGGATGATCTCCGGCTTCTCCACCTTAGGCGCTCTGGGATCCAGCAACCATGTCTTGGCAAAGTGGGTGTCCGTTACCTGGAACATGGGGGGCTCCTTCAGGGTATCCACTTTCAGGCAGTAGGGATTTCTGGGAGCAAAGGCATCACCCACGATGCTGTTATACAGAGACGGAGGCGTACCGGTAATGGAATAGAGCTTGGTATTTCTCTGGGCCAGCTGAGGCAGGCTGGACAGCAGCGCCCAGGTGTAGGGATGGCGAGGATCGTAGAAGACCTCCTCGACAGTACCCATTTCTACAATCTGGCCAGCGTACATAACCGCGACGCGGTCAGCGATATTGGCAACCACGCCCAGGTCATGGGTAATGAAAACGATGGTGTAATTGAATTCCTTCTGCAGGTCCTTGATGAGCTTCAGAATCTGTGCCTGGATGGTAACGTCCAGAGCGGTGGTGGGCTCGTCACAGATCAGAATCTTGGGCTGGCAGGACAGAGCAATTGCAATAACAATTCTCTGACGCATACCGCCGGAATACTGGAAGGGATAGTCGTCAAAACGGTTCTCCGCATTGGGAATACCGACCTTCTTCATCAGTTCCAGGGCACGGGTGCGGGCCTCCAGCTCGCTGCAGTTCTGATGCTTGAGAATGATGGAGGTGATCTGCTTGCCGATGGTGATGATGGGGTTCAGAGAGGTCATGGGGTCCTGGAATACGGTAGCGATCTTGCCGCCGCGGATCTGGCTCCAGTCCTTTGCATACTGAATCTTTGCCAGGTTCAGCACGCAGGTGCCGTGAAGTTTCTCAGGCGTCTCGTCCAACAGCCGGACACGGAAAACCACCGTGTCAAACACGCTGTTACGCTGGGCATCGTCCATGAGGTCAACACCCATGGTCATGGCCTTCTTCATGGCCTTCAGCAGTTTATTCTGAGACTGGATGCGCTTACGCATACCAAAACGGCCAACAGACAGGTAGATTTCCTTGGCCAGGACCAGGTTACGGGCCTTGGTTTCCTCGGAAATTTCACAGTCAATTGCCTTCGCGTAGGCAGCCTTCAGCTCGCGCATCTTCTCCTCGTACTGCTTCAGATAAGCGGTATCGTGGCGGATGGCCTTCTGATGGTTACGGATGGTTTCCGCTTTCTTCTGCTCAAGCAGTTTGATCTGCTTGTCCAGCTCTGCGATCTCCACACCCATCTGCTTATAGCGAGCCTTTTCCGTCTTGCTGTCAACGGTCTGACGCTGGTTAAACAGCTCAGTACGCTTAAAGGCAAGATCGTCGATCTGCTTAGAAGTTTCCGCATTCTCTTCGTCGCTGATGGTAGCGCGCTGCTTCTTCTCGGACTCCAGCTCCAGGATCTGCCGATAGATTTCAGCGCCGGCCTCCAGCTTGGAGTAGCGGTCCAAAGCCTTCCGGGCAGAGTCGATCATATTGTTCGCAACGCCGTCAATCACAACGGAAGTATCCGCCAGCTCCTCATCATTGAAAATGATGGAACCGTTGCTGATATAGCCGTTGGTTTCCAGCATACCGGCAAAGGTCTTGGTGAACACAGACTTACCGGAACCGGACTCACCGACAATGGCCACGGATTCATTTTCATGGAAATCCAGGGACACACCGCGGATGGCGGTCAGGGTTCTTCCGCGGACGCGGAACTTTACTTCGAGGTCCTTAACGGACAGTAAAACCTTCTTGTTTTCCATATCCGTCACCTCTTACATGTGGGTACGGGGATCGGATGCGTCGCCCAGATTCTGGCCGACAACATATAATACCACCGCAATGATAGAAGCAACCGCAACGGGACTCCAGAACTCGATTTCCCAACCGGGCACCAGCATAGCGTTCTGGGAAGCTTCAATCAGCTTGCCAAGGGACATATCCTTAAGGCCCATGCCGATATAGCTCAGGAACACCTCATAGGAAATATAGGAGGGGATCTCAGTAGCGACCAGAGTCACGATAACAGAGGTCAGGAAAGGCAGGATGTTCTTGGTGGCGATCCGGGTAATGGGCGTGCCCAGGCAACGGGATGCCAGGTTATACTCACGGTCACGGATAATAATGACCTGGGTACGGATGAAATAAGCAATGCCGATCCAGCCGGTAACCGTCAGCGCGAAAACCATGGACCAGAAGCTGGCGGACATGATCAGAACAATGACAGAAATCAGCAGGATATAGGGAACGTTGGCTACGACGTTGTAGACCTCAGTCATGAAAACATCGAACTTTCTGCTGAAGCCCCAGACCGCGCCGATGACAACACCGACAAGCATGTTGATGGCAGCGCAGATCAGCGCCAAAGAAATGGAAATGCTGGAGCCATACCAGATGGCGTCAAAGGTAGATTCACCGGATGCGCCGGAGCCCAGGATCCATTTGATACCGCCGCCGAACTTGGCGAGGGCCTGGGAGGGTGTCAGATGTTTGGCAGAGCCGTCCATCAGATTGACATAGGGATCCACCTCAGCGTTATAGGAAATAACAGCGGGATACACATAAGAGAAAATAATCAGCACAGCCAGCAGGCTCAGCACGATAATGTTGATCTTCTTGCGGAAGAACACCCGGAACACAGATTTCCAGTAGGAATACCGGGGCGCAGTGATGCGCTCGGACTCCAAACTGTCCCGATCCACAGGGCTGAACAGCTCTTCCTCAGACATATTAAATTCGTCGAGATTATACAGGTTATCAGCCATTGGATCTTACCTCGCTTTCGATGTGAAGGAAATTCTGGGATCCATCACAGACATCAGTATGTCGCCCACAATCACAGAAGTGACGGACAGGACGGCATAGAACAGTGCAACACCCACGATAACGCCGTTATCGTACTGGTTGATGGCGGTGGTCAGCACATTACCCACACCGGGAACAACATACACACGCTCGGTGATGATGGCGCCGGTCAGGGACAGCAGGATGCTGCCGGGGATACCATGGACCACAGGAATAATGGCGTTCTTCAGAATGTGCTTACTGAAGATCTCTCCCTCGGAAAGGCCGCCGGACCGGGCGAACTTGACATAGTCAGAGTTCATCTGGTCGATCATATACCGGCGCAGCCACTTCATCAGGTTAGCGATGGAGGGCAGGGACAGAGAAATGATGGGCAGTACATACATCAGCCATGTGGGTTCGTTCATATTGAAGGTTGTCGGCAAGCCGATGGCATTACCCACCGCACGGAAGATGAAGATATAGCCCAGGGACGGCACTGCCATGATAAAGATGATATAGAAAGTACCCAGCTTATCAACCAGCTTATCCTTCTTCAAGGCCATCAGCACACCCAGAGGCACTGCCAGCAGATAGGCGATCACAACAGAAATGATACCGATCAGGAAGGAGTATCCCATCTTGGACATACCATCCTTTGCGGTAACAACACCGGTGTAGTCATCCACATAGTATCTCTGGTTCAGCGCGCCCTTTTCCCGGGAACCGGCAATATAGGTTGCGGTGTGCAGGTCATCCGCAGTCTGTTCCACTACGCCAGAGGGATAGGTGATGGTGCTGTACTCCAGAGCACCCTGGGTTTGGGTCATAGTGTCGAACACATCCACGCCCTCATTCACAGAATAGGACTTACCCAACTGGATCTTCAACAAATTCTGGTGAACAAAGGGGAATTTTTCGTCGAAGTACAACAGATATTTATGGTTTGTACCATTACCCATGATGGCCGGAGAGAATTTGTTGCCGCCATAGACAGGGTCATACAGCGTAAAGGTCAGGCCTCTCTCCCCTTCCACGCTCTCCGCGTTGTGGATATTGTCCACCTTGAACAGGCCTGTGAAGTAAGTCAACAGCCGCTTCAGTATTGGAATATCCTTATAGGCGTACAGCTGGGGATTGCCGCCCTCTTTATACTTCTTGCTGTTAGGTTTGGTCTGACCGGGCAAACGAACGACTTCATAACCCTCAGATTCATATTTCTCTTTGAACAGTTGGACAAAATGCGCCGTTTCAGCGCTGTCAGTATCGTAGTTCTTGCCCAACTTAGCAGCAGAATCGTATTCCTCCTGGGTGATGCTACCGGCTTTCAGTTCTGCCTTCAGCCAATCAGAAAAAGGAATATAGTCCAGATATCCGTACTCTTCCCATTTCTGCATTTTGTAGGTCTCGCGTCCATTGAGCTTTGTTTTCGTGTAATTTGGATCCGTGGCAAAAATTGACTGCTTATCCAGGAAGGAATAGACCATAATCATGATCACAGCAACCACGAGAACCACAGAGAGCAAGGCACGCAGGATTCTACCTATTAAATACTTTGTCATAATCCGTCACTCATCTCTTATTTTGAATATGCTTATTCTCATATTATTCCATGTGAATGACCGTGAACTCAGCCCACCGACATAATTCGCTTCTAGAATAATAAAGAAAATCCACAGGACCTTCTCCGTCAGAAGAAGGTGATGTGGTGGCAGAGAATACTGCCCTCAGTATTCCCAAAACAGGGAAAAACATGAAAGAAATACTGAGGGCAGCATTTCCTGCAAAGAAAACTCGTCCAGACAGTCGCATTAGGAGGATGGACGGTAACCGCCCATCCTCCCTTCGATTAGATGGTGTAAAACGATTTCTTCTTAAATTAGAAGATACCCAGGCTCTTGGTCATGTAGCCATCGTACTGGGGCATCATGGTGCCCAGGTAGGTGGAAGGATCACCGTAGTCGGGGCCCCAACCGGAACCGTCGTTCAGGTCGAAGTTAGCGGCATTACCCTGGTCGTACCAGTAGGTAGCGTACAGGTAGTTGTCGCGGGTGGTGTACTCGATCAGGTTGACCTTGATCAGGCCGTTGGTGGAAGCCTCGATGGACTGCTTCATAGCGTTCTTCTGCTTGATGCTGTTCTCGGAGTCGCTTCTGTAGGGGATATCCAGGTAGATGGGGTTCTCAGCGGAGATCTCGATGCCCTGAGCCTTCAGCTCTTCAACAGCCTTGGCCATCTCAGCAGCACATGCCTCGGGGTTGTACCAGCCGTCGAAGCCGGCGCTGGAGGTGCCGTTCCAAACCTTGATGGCAATGCCGTCGGCGGTCAGCTGATCCTGCAGGATCTGGCCGTAGAAGGTGCCAGCTGCGTAGGTCTTGTCTGCATCACCGATCTTAACGGTGACTTCCTCCTCCAGGACACAGTAGGTGCCGGGAACATAGGAGTTGATCAGAGAGTTGAGCTTCAGCTCTTCGCCAACGGACTGAGCGTTGTAGGTGCCGCGGTCGATGGACATAGCCAGAGCCAGACGGAAGTGCTGGTTCAGCATAGCAGCGCCGGTACGAATCTTCTCATCCTCGGACTTGGGGGACTTACCAACATTGGCATCGTTGGCGTTAGCGAATGCAGCGCGGCGGATGTTGAAGAAGCCGCAGTAAGAGGTTGCGTCAGTGTCGGAAACATAGGCGTACTCGTCGAAGATGCCTGCGTTACGAGCCATCTCCACGCGCTCCTCGGTCAGACCGACGCCGTCAACGACACCGTTGATGCAGTCATCGTACATCTTCTTGTTATCGGAACCGTCGGTGTACAGGAAGGTCATGGACTTCAGGTTGTTGCCGGCAACATTCCAGTAGGAGGCGTTGGTCTCGAACTTGATGGTGTTGTTGGAAGTGAAGTTGGTAACACGGAAAGGACCGCAGTAAGCGATGGTGTCGGGGCTCTTGCCGTACTTGTAGGACTCAGCGGTGGGATCGAAGTCATCGCCGAACTGACCGCCCATGGAGACGTAGTACTCACGGCTCATGGGAGCGAAGACGCCGTAGCCCAGCATGGTCATGAAGTAGGAAGTGGGCTCGGTCAGGGTGTACTGCAGGGTGTAGTCATCAATAGCCTTAACGCCGACTTCCTCGAAGGTAGCTTCGCCAGCCAGGTATTCGTCAGTATTGACAATGTTTGCACAACCGCCGCAGACCAGGTAAGCCAGGTCGGAGCCGTTGTCCAGCATATGCTGCATGCCGGCGACGAAGTCGTCAGCCTTCAGGTCAGCGACCTTACGGCCCTGGTTGTCGACCCAAACCTGATTCTGGCGGATCTTGAAGGTGTATGTCAGGCCATCCTCGGAGATGGTCCAGCTCTCAGCCAGTGCAGGCTGGTAAGCATTTTCCATGTCGTACTCGATCAGGCCGTCATAGGTGTTGACCAGGATCTCGGAGTCAGCAGCCTGAGCGGTTGCCAGAACGTCCCAGGTCTGGGGGTCAGCATCAAAGTAAGCAACGTGGGAATCCTTAATGGTGTAGCCCTTGCCGGTCAGGTATTCCTTGACCCAGCTCTCGTAGGTGCCGCTACCAACCAGCTCAGCCCACTTGGCCTTCATCTCGGTGATTTCAGAAGCCTTGATCAGCTCAGTGACCACGATTCTGTCGTGGAAACGATAAGTATCGTTACCGAACAGGATGGGAGTGTTGGTGTAGGGAGCAACACGAGTCAGTGCGTAGTTGCCGCCCTGGGAAGTGGTGGGCAGGAAGATACCTGCGCCCAGCATCTTAGCCTCGGCGATAGCCATCAGTGCATAACGCTTGGACACGTTCTTTTCAGCCAGTGCCGCCTGATATGCATCATAGAAATCGCCCAGAACCAGATCATACACAGCCTGGGACAGCTCGTCGTAGTCGGTGATATCCTTGAAAGGATCGACATACGTTACGGTGTTGGGGGTGTTACCCGCCTGCTGAGTGCCGCCAGCGCAAGCGGCCATGGACATGACCATTACGACAGCCAGCATCAGTGCCAGAAACTTTTTCATAATTCTTTCCTCCTATAAAAATTTTTCATTATGAAAATATGCTTAATCAATCACGTTGGATTGGGAAAGCCACAGTCAGGAGCGTCATCATACGGAAACATTTATCTGCACACGACGCACACTTTTGGGTGCAACAAACACCATTAAGTTTTGCCATTATAGCATCCCGGGGCGAAATTGTCAAACACTTTATGCGCTTTTCTGGGTTTTTATCAATTTTTATTGGGAACTTGTCCTTTTTTTCGTGAACATTGTGAATCATGCCGACTGTCCGCTATGCTTTGTCCTCAAATTCCCTACACGGCGTCATCCTGTCGTGGACGCATCGCATTTATTAAAGCCTCCGGGCATAGACCGGAGGCTTTTTACTGGGCATATTTAACACTTTCCGGGAATCTTGCCTGCCAACCAGTAGATCAGCAGAAGAATGCCCGAGTAGACCATCATCAGCAGCAGGAAGCGATTAGAATATACCGCATTAATATAGTATGTGGGTGGGAAAATATACTGGATTTCCCGCAGAGCGCCCAAGTCGAAGAATATGGGACACACCACAAGCATCACCACTACCAAAAGCGGCAACGCAGTACCCACGGCAGTTAATGTGCCGCAGAGTCTGCGCACCGTCATGCAGAACAGCGCCACACCCAGCGCATACATTAACAGCACCGCCACTTCCCTGCCCCAGGAAACCATCAGTCCCGACAACCCCAGGGCAATCAGCGCTACCACCGCGATATTTAGCACCGCGATAATCTGGCAAGCAAACTCCACCAGGGATTTATTCTTCTGGGGGACCAGAGAGAATGTGCCGTTTTGCTCATCCCGGATATAGTACATGGCGGCAGCCAGGCCACCCAGGACGATCACGATGGCAAGCAGGCCCCGTATGGGGGTCAGTAAATAATTCGCGTTCCGGGCGTCTTCCTGTCCCCCGTCGGATTCCAGGTAGGCAAATTCAAACAGGGTCGCGTCGGCGGCAAACTCGTCGTAGTGACGCATCAGCTCCGCATCCGGCACATCCGCCAGCTGAGAAACATTCTTGCGAATGTACCGCAAGTAAAACTCCCGGGAACAATATTTAAATAGTGTACCGCTGAGTTTTTCTCTCGCCAGCTTCAGAGGAACGGAATTGTCCGGTTCCACCACACGGACAAAAGCGTTTCGTCTGGCGGGAGCCTGGATGAAGCGATAGATCCTGTTTTCCAGATCATCCGCCAGAATCCAGGCGGCATCGGCTTTTCCGTCGCTTACCATTTTCTCAGAGGCTTCCGGGGAATCGCAGATCACAAAACGAATCAGATTTGAGCTTTCCTTCAATTCCTGCATCACCTGCTGCGCCAGAGGACTTTCATCCCGCCGGGCCAGGGCGATGGTTAGTATACCGCTTTCCTCCTGGGCAGCCGAGCCATAACCGATCAACAGCACAGGAATCAGCACCAGGATCAAAAGGAAAGTCAGTTTTTTGTACAGCCGCTTATTCAGCAGCAGAAACCATTTTCCGAATGTCATCATCCCGTCACCCCCTTACGCCGGCCACTTTGTATTTCCGTACCAAAGCAGCGCAGAGAGCAAACAGGCAGCCATAGCCGAGAAGCGCCAGGGTGGTTTGTAAGGTATGCTTCAGCAAAATGCAGTCGGCAAGCTGCATTCTTGCCAATCCCACAGGCAAAAAAGCAGCGATTTTCTGAACCGAGTCCGGGAAAAATGTAATGGGATACAGGCAACCGCAGATAAAGCACAGTGCCAGCGTGCCGAAAAACTGCAGCAAAACACCGCTGACCAGATCTGAAGCCAGCTCATACATAAAAAAGCTCATGGTGCCCAAGGCCCAAACAATGGCCAGTCCCTGCCACAATGCAGATATAGAGGGTCGGCAATTCACCCAGGCCATGGCACACAGAAGGACAATGACCGCAACTGTCGTCAGACCAATCAAATAAACTGCCAGATCGCACAGCACCTGTAAAATTACCGGTCTGCGCCGGGCAGCCAGCATCCGGCTCAGGGACTGATCCCGGCGGATCATCACCGGTGCGAAGGTCAGGCAGATCAGCATAAACAGAACCACGCACAGGCCGCTGAGCAAATAGCCATCCAGTCCAAGTCCGTTGAATATTTCCTTCTCGGCAACCCGGTACATATTGGATCTGTCAAAAATGAACATGGCATATTCGATGCTGATGTCGTTGATGACCTTGGAACCGCTGAGCCCCTGGGCGATCATGGCATTTCCGGCGCCATAGATTCCCTTTTGGGATTCTATCAGAAGCACTTCAATGATCCGGCTCAACTCGTCTTTCAGCATGGATACAAGATTGATAGCACCGGCGGTGGATACAAATTTCAGGGGCATGATATCGCCACGGAAGGCGGCATCCATAAAGCCTTCCGGAACAACAAGAAATGCCGATATATCGCCCCGGCGCATAGCCTCCTCGGCTGCCGCCTCTTCCATTTCCACCAGCTCCACGGCAAAGCGGGAGGAGTCGAAGGATTCCAGCGCTGTCATGCCCATCTGGAGATAGGTGTCTCCGGCCGTGCCTACAATACCCACCTGGAACTTTGTATGCTCCGCGCTGTCTTCATCCATCTTACGGATGGCTGTATGAACCGCCATCAGGCAACTGAACAAAATCGCGGCAACCACAAGCACAGGGAGTATGATCCGAAGCAGGCGTTTCAGTTGTATGGAAAAATATTGTTTCATATTACAGGCTCTCTACAAGTTTTTGAACATTACCGTCGAAGGCAAAGGGAACCATCACGCCGTTTTGGATAATATACCAGGCGTCACAAAGATCCAACTCCATCACATCGTGGGTGGTCAGCAGAAGCAGTCCGCCGGACTGCTTGTAATGACGCAAATAACTGGCGATGCTCTGTTTGCAGGACAGATCTAAAGCGGCGGTAGGCTCATCCAACAGCAGCACCGGAGGATGCTTGGACATGGCGCAGCCGATGGACAGCCGCTTTTTCATGCCGCCGGACATCTTCGACACCGTGACATTGAGGAACTCCCCAATGCCGAGAATCCCCAAAACTCCATCCTCCAGCTCTTGCTGCATGGTCTTTTTATCATACCACAGCAGCAGATTATCCTTGGCCGTCAATTCCTCAATCAACGGCGTTCCCTGGGGAACATAGCCCACAAGCTCTGCCCTGCGGCGGGAATCTTTCAGAAGATCCGTTCCGTCACACAGAAAGCTGCCGCTGTCACATCCCTGGATGCCGGCCAGAATGGAAAGCAGCGTAGACTTGCCGCTGCCGTTGGCACCCAGAACACCGATGCACTGTCCGCCGGTGGCTTCCAGACAAATATCCTGAAGAACCTGCTTCTTCTTAAATTTTTTCGCAATATGCTTGATTTCTATCTGCATAGTTTTCTCCACATAAAGTATTTGGCGCTGTAAACAGCGCCAAATACCGATTCATTCAGTTAAACTTAGCCGTAGAGAGCACTTTCCAGTGCGTCAATAAAATCGTTGGGAACGCCGGCCTTGCGAAGGTTATCGAGCAGAGCATCAAAATCCATACCCTCGACCCAGTTCTGCAGCTGGTTCTGATTGGTGAAGTCGATGGTGTTGGAGGGCATCTGAATGTTGCCGCCGGAGGTGGTCTTGGAATCCAGGGCAATACCAACGATCAAGGCGTCGTTGCCCAGGAGGTTCAGTTCCACCTTAGCCTTGGTATCATTGCAGTCCAGCTTCAGCTCCAGAGCCACATCCGCAAAGGGCAGGCCGCTGCTGCTGCCGAAGATCATGCTCATCAGATCAGCGGTAGGCTCCAGCTTGATGCTGCCCTTGACGCTGTCCTTGCCTTCTTCCCAATCCTTGACATCGATCACCAGCACATCGGCATCGCCGACGGAAAGGGTGTACTCAGCATCGATGACATTGCTCTTGTTGGTGCCGCTGCCGGTAATTTCCAGGCCTGCAGCTTCCACAACTGCCTCGAAAGCAAAGTTCTTGCCTTCGGTAACGGTGTAGTAGTGGATGTCGCCCAACTGTCTGATGGCCTGACTCAGGTCACGGCCGATGATGTTATGGGAAGCATCGACATAAGTAACCATCTGGAGATAATTCTCGGTGTCCAGCTCATCCTCGGGGATATCCATGCTGTCGATCAGATCCAGGATCTCACCGTGGAGCATGTCATAAAGGTCAACCTCATTCCAAGAGCCACCGGCTTCCTGCGCAGCTTCCTTCATGAGCTTATTGATGGCGGTATTTACCTTGTCAATAGCCTTTTCCAGATCCTTGTCGTCTTTGGCAGTTTCCAGGACGGCCTTGGCAACATTGTAAATATCCTTCTCATAGATCTTGACGGTAAGCTTGTTGACATCCTGCTTCAGGCCGTCCAGCTCCAGAGTGGTGGTCTCCCGGGTAACATTCTCCAGGTTCTTCAGCGCAACATCGATATAGCGGTTCAGCAGCTTGCTGAATTCCTCTTCGCTGGGCAGAGCTGCCAGCAGGTCATAGGAGGAGTTCATCAGAGCGGTGGAAGCAGTCGCGCCGCCAGTCATCTCCATGATGTTCAGCTCACCGTAGATATTGCTCAGCTCGGGGAAGCCAACATAAGTAGTGTAATCCACCAGGCTCATAAAGGTGCTGGCAGTGAAGATGCGATGGCCGTTCAGGCCAATGCCCATATCCATCTGCTGCAGCTTATTGCCCACCTTCAGATCCACATCCATGCTCAGCTTGGACAGGAAAGAGAAATCCATGGTCTCGCCGGTAGAGGTTGCATAGCTCTCCTCCAGCATATCCAGGATCATGTCGCCGATCTGAACAGTCATGCTGCCCTCAGCGCCGTAAGTGCTCTCCACATCGGTCTTCAGCAGATTGCCGTAGACAGTAGAAATAGCATCTACCAGGCCGCCCATACTGTTCTTCTCCAGCGCCTGGAAATACTCCACGTCTGTCAGGTTTTCGTACTGCTTGCCGGGATCCTCAGTAGGATCACCCTCGCCGGCAGCGGAGCCGCCCTCGGAACAGCCTGCGAACATCGCACCGCAGCCCACCAGCAGGGACAATACCATCACCAGGGACAGCACAGACCGCAGAAGCTTCTTATAGTTGAAAGTATTCATAGGTTTCACCGATGTAGTTTTCTACATCTGCTCCTTTCTAAGCATTGTTCCTATACGGGAACACTTTAATTATAGCACACCAGTCAGAAAAAGCAACCACTAAAACAGAAAATTACCCTTTTCGTCATTCGCTCTTGCCCCGGTTAGACAGAAAGGTTTCCAGATTGGTGGCGTGATTATATTTCACCGCTGCCTTCTTGTCCTTCTCCAGGATGATCCGGGACAGATCAATATCGTTGATGGCAGCGATGGCGATGATGTAATGGATCATATCCGCCAGTTCTGTTCCGAGCTGCTCCTGCAAGTCAGTTTCCTCAGAGTATTTTCGTCCGGCCCGCTTATTCAGCACTTCTGCTACCTCGCCGATCTCCTCTACCAGCTTCATAAACATGCTTTGTTCCGTTGCCCAGCCGCAGTAATGCTCCGCAAGGTATGCCTGCAGGGCTTCGATGGTGATGTCCATTTTTACGCTCCTTTGTTTACAACTCTATAGAATATCTTAAACTACAAACATCTTTATCATAAAACTCTTCTTGAAGAACACCGCCATTTTTAAGAATCGTCTTTATAGCGCCTGCATTACCTTTATATGGAACAATATCGACTTTTCTCATGCCCATTTCTCGGCATTTGTCAAGGGCAAGCTTCAACATAATGCTTCCGTATCCCTTATTTCTGTTCCAAGGCGCAATTCCCGCATGCAAATGTCCTCTGTGGGTATTGCTATGATTAATAACAATGCCACCTAATATTTCCCCGCAATCATTCATAAGAAAATACAGCGTACACGGAATTTTCGTTGATAACGCCTGACCTGTCGTCCGATCATCCTCACACCATTCCAACCATCTGAAATAAGTAACGTTGCCATTTAACTTGCCACTATGTCTCCCCAACAACTGAGGAGCAATTTTGTCACCCAAAGATTCCCATCGGTCCATCATTTCAGTATATGCCTTCTCGTGACTCACATTAGGTATTTCAAGAAATAATCGCAGTTTATCTTTCATCAAATCACCACCCTGGTTTGCTTTTCATCCTACTTTTCGCTGTATTTATTGAGGCTACCAATAATTTCTTAACCTCAATACATTTATCAAGAACATCCCTATTATCATAATAGTCACTTTCAATTAAAAGCTCTATCCAATACTCACTTTCCGAACATTCCTTGAGCGCAATTTGCAGCTTAGCAATAAAATCCGCCGTGCCGTGACCGTAAAATGCTTCACGGATATTAGCACCTACGCTTGTTCCGCTGCGAAGCAACTGATTTGTGAGCACGGTTTCCTTCTTGTTCTGCTTCACATAATTGCAAACATGAATGATCTGCAAAGCAAACTCTTTGGACTTTATAATCAACGGACTATCAGCCATACTCTTACCACCTTTCCTTAATTTAATTATATCACTTGAAAACAAAAAAGCAAGGCAACGTCTTGCAAATACCTTATTACCTCTTACCTATTACTTATTACTTCCCAAAAATCCCGATGGTTAGAATTTCGAAGTAATAGTGAAGAAGTAATAGGTAATAAGTAAAAATCCCGAACGCTTACGCATTCGGGATTTTTGGAGGTACCGGCCAGATTTGAACTGGCGAATAACGGTTTTGCAGACCGGGGCCTTACCACTTGGCTACGGTACCATCTTATAAAAACAGGAACGCAGGTGCGTTCCTATTTTATTTTATTGGAGCGGGTGACGAGGCTCGAACTCGCTACCTCCACCTTGGCAAGGTGGCGCTCTACCGGATGAGCTACACCCGCATCTCGGTTCCCAAATGAGAACCGTGGTGCCTCCGGTCGGAATCGAACCAACGACACGCGGATTTTCAGTCCGCTGCTCTACCTACTGAGCTACAGAGGCATATTGTGGAGAGCAGTGCTCTCCACAGATGCATTATATGGCGACCCCGAACGGACTCGAACCGTCGACCTCCAGCGTGACAGGCTGGCGTGCTAACCGACTGCACCACAGGGCCAGATTATGGTGGGAACAACAGGGCTCGAACCTGTGACCCCATGCTTGTAAGGCATGTGCTCTCCCAGCTGAGCTATGCTCCCGTACAGGTTTCGCAAGGCGTTTACCTCAGCGACGGGTATTATTATACACAGCACGCTATCATTTGTCAAGCACTTTTTCCTATTTTTTTCACCGAATTTTTCGTATGTGAAACACCCGGTTATCCCACCGTTTTTCCAGTCAAATCAAATCTTTTCCAGAAGTCCCCGGATATCCTCCGGCGTAAAGGCATAGACCGTATCGCAGAACTGGCACTCCACGGGGAAGTCCTTCCCTTCCTCGGTGATTTCCGCCAATTCCTTCTTGCCCAGGCTGATCAGCGCCTTGGTCACCCGTTCCCGGGAGCAGTAGCACTTGTAGCTAACCTCCGTGGTTTCCATGAAGACCACGCCCAGGTCGCCGCAGACTTGGCCCAGGATATCCTCAGGAGTCATGCCCTGCTCCAGCATGGCCGTCACCGCGCCGGCACGGCGAATCCCCGCCTCCAAACGGTCGATGACATCATCCGGCGCGCCGGGAAGCAGCTGCAGCAGATAACCGCCTGCCACCTTCACGCTCTGATCCCGATCTACCAGAACACCCAGTGCGCATGCAGTAGGTGTCTGCTCACTCTGGGCAAAATAGGCGGTGATATCGTCACCGATCTCGCCGGAAACCAGTTCAATAGTGCCCACATAAGGCTCTTTCATCTGCAGATCCCGGATCACCGTCAGTGTGCCGTCATTGCCCACAGTGGCGCCCACATCCAGCTTTCCCGGGTACTTTTCCACGAGAGGCACTCTGGGTTCGGTGACAAAGCCTCGGACATTGCCCTGGGGGTCAGACACGCAGGTGATGCTGCCGATAGGGCCGTCGCCTTTGATCTGCAGGGTCATAGAGCCGTTTTCCACCTTCTGCATATTGCCCATCATAGAGGCCGCTGTCAACGCCCGGCCAAAGGCCGCGGTGGCATTGGGGGTGGTTTTCTGTATTTCAGCACCCCGGCGGACAAGCACTGTGGAGCGGATGGCTACGACTTTCACAAAGCCATCCATGCTCATGCCTCTTACAAGATAATCCTTCATTTTACTCTACCCTTTCTGGCCTTCAAATAAATCCGTTTATCCGTCCGCGTTGGCTGTTCCATGCGCCTGTCGCCGTAGACCGCAATATTGGTAAAACCCGCTTGCTTTAAATATCCCACCAATTGTTCCTGGCTGTAAGCATATTCCCGGTGCTCCTCGAAGCTCCGGTGCCACACTTTCCCTTCCCGCTGGAACAGATCCATGCCGTAGGAGCAGATGTTGGTTTTTTCGTCAAATTCCCCACGCCATATGCAGTAAACATCATCGTCCTCATCCAGGAATACCTGGCCGTCCATGGCGCGAAGTTTTTCCGGGGTGTTTACATCGAAGATGAAAATGCCGCCGGGATTCAGCGCTTTATATACCCGGCGGATCGCCTCATGGCAGTCCTTGGGATCGGTGATATAGTCCATGCTGTCCAGGGCGCAGACCGCCAGATCTACTCCCCTGGCCAGGCGCAGCTCCTGGAGCTTCTGGCAAACAAAGGTGGGCGGATTGTCCAGTTCCTGAGCCTTGCTCCAGGCCACAGCCAGCATATCCTCGGACATATCTACTGCGGTAACCTGCAGTCCGGACTGAGCCAACAGCATCGCGACAGAGCCTGTACCACAGGCAAGGTCGACGGCTGTTCTGGGAGATATGCCTTCGCATTCGATTATTTCCTTGTAAAATGCCACCACCGCGGAATAGTCCACATCGTTGGTCAGCCGGTCGTAGCTCACCGCAAGTTCCTTATATGCATTCATACTATCTCCTAAAAAACATCCCGGGCATTTTAGCCCGGGATGATGAGCGTAATGGTTTAGCGCTTGAAGATATCGAAGATCTTATCAATGTCGCTGGCGTCGTTGACCTTGTTGCCCATTTCGGGAACCACGGGAGCCTCGGTCTTGGCGGCGGCTGCATCCCGCTTCTGCTCAAAACCGGTAGCGATGACGGTAACGCGCATCTCGTCCTCGAACTCATCGGAGGAAGTGGCGCCGAAGATAATGTTGGCGTCGGGGTTAGCGTTCTCCTGCACGATGCCGGCAGCAGTCTCCACATCATCCAGGGTCAGCTCGGAGGAACCGGTGACATTGACCAGCACGCCGGTAGCGCCGTTGATGGAGGTCTCCAGCAGGGGGCTGTTGATCGCGGCCAGGGCAGCCTGCTCAGCCTTCTCACGGCCGGAAGCGGTACCAACGCCCATGTGAGCGCGGCCAGCGTCCTTCATGACAGCGGAGACGTCAGCAAAGTCCAGGTTGATGATGACCCGATCGGAGAAGCCGACCAGTTCGGAGATGGAAACAACAGCCTGCTTCAGAACATCGTCTGCGATGCCGAAAGCGTTGGCGAAGGTGATCTTCTGATCGGTCACGTACTTCAGGCGGTCGTTGGGGATGATGATCAGAGAGTCGACCTTGCCGGCCAGATCAGCGATGCCGGCCTCAGCCTGACGCATACGGTTTGCACCCTCGAACTTGAAGGGCTTGGTGACAACACCAACGGTGAGGACGCCTGCTTCGTGAGCCAGGTCAGCCACGATGGGAGCCGCGCCGGTGCCGGTGCCGCCGCCCATACCGGCGGTGATGAAGACCATGTCGGTGCCTTCCAGGATCTTAGCGATCTGTGCGCGGCTCTCCTCTGCGGACTTCTTGCCAACCTCGGGCTTGGAACCTGCGCCCATGCCGCCGGTGAGCTTCTCACCGATCTGCAGCTTATTCTTGCAGATGGACTTGTTCAGATCCTGTTTATCGGTATTGACCACGATGAAGTCGACACCCTCGATGCCGGACTCGATCATGCGGTTGATAACATTGTTGCCTGCGCCGCCAACACCAATTACCTTGATCTTAACAACGCGCTCCTGGAACATTTCAGACATAAACTCTTTCCTCCTATGTATCCTCGCGGTCGGAAAAAGTCCGCACCGCTTCAATTTACAGTTGTACCCTTGTATTCTATCCCAAAAAAGTGAATTGGTCAATAACCTTTTTTAACTTTTTCACATATTTCGGCAAAGATTTTTTGGGAAAATCAGCCAGATTCGGGAAATGGCATAGATCCGACACTATTCGGCCATGTGGTAAAGCTGATATCCAAAATACCGGAAGAACTGAGCTCCGGATTCTCCAGCGCTCCCTTCAGGCAGCCGATCTTGTAGTCCAGTCGGCTCTCATCGCCCAGCAGCACCTGGTACTGCTGACCATACCACAGCTCCAGGGCGCCCATATCCGTCACATTGACAGAAGCCGCTTTGCCGATGATATGATTCTGCTCCAGATACTGCACGATCTGCAGGGCGGTATGCAGTCTTTGGGCCTGGGTCACGGTTACGGGAGCCGGGCTGCCATCGGGGGCAGTCTGGGTACTCCCTACTTCCAGGGCCACCGCAGGATGACCCAGTGTCGGATTCTGGATCCGGACGCCGATAAATTTGGCGTGTTGGGTCTGGTTCCCGTCCGCCAGCTGCTCCACGACCTTGCCGCCGGAATCCAGCAGCCACCAGGTCTGATCTTCCGCTTCCACAGCGTAGACCACCTGGCTTTCCACCACTTCAATATTGACGATATTGGGCAGCTTGATGCCGATCCGGACAGACGCCACATAGGGCAGCTCCGTGCGAATTCTTGCGGCCACCTTGGGTATGCTGATGGTCAGCAGATTTTCGCCCTGGCGGATGCCGGAGGCTTCCATAATATCCCAGGCGGTATACTTTCCGTTTCCGGAAACCATCACATTTTCCACCTTGAAAAAGACAGAAACGCCCAGAAGCAGCGCAATAACCACAGCCGCCACTGTAACCAGCCGCAAGATCAGCCGGTTCCTGCTGAAATGCTGCGCAGGCTGGTAGACCACATCCGAAGAGGTCTGCTTCTTAGGCTGCGCCGCAGGCTTTCTTCTGCGGGTCGGCGTGCCATCAGTTCGCCGGGGGCGAGCCTGACCGCGTCTTTCTTGTTCCTTTGTACTCATGGTTTTCCCCTTGTATCAGTTTTTATGTGCCGCAAGCTGCTCCATGATATCACAGATCCGGTCTGTGGAATCCAGAATGCAGTTGCTTCTCAGGGCGGTGGTCATGGCATCCCGGCGTGCATTGTCGCTCAGGAGCGCTTTAATCTGCTCGTAAAGGATCTTGGCTGTGCAATCCTTTTCCAGCAGCACCACAGCGCCCCCCTGCCCTTCCAGGACACGGGCATTCTTTTCCTGGTGATTGTCAGTAACATTGGGAGAAGGGATCAAAATGCAGGGTGTGCCGCAGGCAGCGATCTCATTACAGCTGGATGCGCCGGCGCGGCTGATAAACACATCCGCGGCGGCCATGACAGTAGGCATATTGTAGATGTACTCACGCATATCGATGGAACCGGTCGCTTTCAGGTCGACACCCTGGGCAGCCACCTTCTCCGGCATCCATTCCCAGCCGAATTTACCGGTGGCGTGGATATGGTGGAAGGGATAGCCGTCTTCCTTTTCCAGGCGGAAGACCTCGGCCATGGCTTCATTCATCGCCTTGGCGCCCAGGCTTCCGAAGGCGGAAACCACCACCGGGCCATCGCCCAATCCCAGCTCCCGGCGGGCGGCGGCTTTATCGCTGAATACAAACTCCCGGCGCACCGGCATGCCTACGGTTTCGATCTTTTCCGGGTGCTTATAACGCTTGGCACTCTCGGCAAAGGCCACCAGCACACGATCCACCCGGTCTGCCAGCATCCTGGTGGTCAGGCCGGGCATGGCGTTGCTTTCGTGGACACAGGTGGGGATTCCCATCTGGGAGCCGGCCATCAGTGCCGGGAAGCATGCGTAGCCGCCGGTGCCCAGGATCACATCGGGCTTAAATTCCTTGATGATCTTCTTGCACTGGCTCACCGCTTTGGCAGTCTGGAACACGGTTTTCATATTCTTTTTCATAGCCTTAAAGGACTTGCCCCGAACCATACCGGACACTGCCAGACGTTTCAGTTCAAAGCCAGCCTTGGGCACAAGCTGCTCTTCCATGTGGCCTTTGGCGCCGATAAAGAGAATCTTGCTGTCGGGATGGCGCTCCCGGAATATATTGGCAACGGCGATGGCCGGGTTGATGTGGCCGCCGGTGCCGCCGCAGGTAAAGATCACATTCATAATGGAACCTCCTGATTTTTTGTCTGATTTCGGTGACGGGATATGCTCAGCACGATCCCCATCTCCCCCAAATTCACCGCCAGTGCTGTGCCTCCATAGGAGAAAAAGGGCAGCGCAATGCCGGTGGAGGGCAGCAGATTGGTAACAACGCACAGGTTCAGAATGGTCTGCACCGCGATGAGGGTCACCAAGCCTGCTGCCAGAACTGTGGAGAACCTGTCCCGGGCATGGAGGGCGATCCAATAGCCCCGGAGGATCAGCATAGCAAACAGCGCAATGATCAGCACCGCCCCCACCAGTCCCAGTTCCTCACAGATAATGGCGAAAATATAGTCGTTATATTGAAATGGCAGATACAAGTACTTCTGTCTGCTTTTTCCAAATCCCAATCCAAACAGGCCACCGGAACCGATGGCATACAAAGACTGCAGGATCTGATATCCCGTATCCCCGGGATCCTGCTCCGGATGGAGCCAGGCGGTTACCCGATCCCCGGCGTAACCCATAAAGCTAATGTAGATCAGCACAAAAGCCGCCGCAGCCCCAGCACCGGCCAGAAGCCACTTGGGGCTTGTGCCGGCAACGAACATCATCACCACGGCCACCATGCCCATGAGCATAATGGCAGAAAGGTGCTTTTCCAGCGCCAGAGGAACCAGGATGCCCAACAGAGCCACACCGAAGCCCAGAACGCCGTAGCGGAATTCCTTGGCTTTCGTTCCGAAGCTCCGGGTCAGCCGGGCGAAGAGAACGATCATGGTGAATTTCGCGATTTCCGAGGGTTGGAACTGGATGCCGGCGATATTGATCCACCGTCGGGCGCCGTTGACAGACTCCCCTACCACCAGCACCAAAAGCAGCAGAGCGATGCTCACCGCGTAGGTCACCCAGGAAAAGCGGTGCCAGACCTGTGCCGGGATTTTACTGAAAAATGCCATGCAGATCAGGCCGATTCCGGCACAAACTGCCTGTTTTTGCAAATATTTTGTAGAAATGGCATATCCCGTATCATATTCACTCTGGGCAGAGCTTGCAGAATAGAGCATCACAAGCCCCACGCCCAGGAGCATCAGCACCAGAAGCAAAAACGGGATGTCCACACCTTCCCCTGCCGGATAGCGGCAGCGGTCCTCTTTGGCATACAGAGCTTTCTCTGCTGCCATAAAGGTCTCCTTTCAGAATTGTGGGATTATCAAATACCAAACCATGCCAGCAGACACATCAGCGCGGACACGGAGGCGAACACAATGACGATCTTATACTCTTTCCATCCGCACATTTCAAAGTGATGGTGGATGGGCGACATTTTGAACAGGCGCTTTCCATGGGTCAGCTTGAAATAGCCCACCTGGAGGATCACAGACAGGGTTTCCATGATATACACAAAGCCTACCAGCACCAGAATCAAGGGCATATTCAGGGCAAAGGCCAGGCCGCACACCGCGCCGCCCAAAAACAGGGAGCCGGTATCGCCCATGAACACCTTTGCAGGATGCCAATTGTAGAACAGGTAGGCGATCAAGCCGCCGATCAGAGCAGCGGGCATCAGCGCCAGGTCAAACTGCTGACGAGCAACAGCGGCGGCGGTGAAAAACACCATTACCGGCACAGTCACTGTAGCGGAAAGGCCGTCCACACCGTCGGTAAGGTTCACCGCGTTGACACAGCCCACCATGACGAACATAGCGAAGAAAATGTACAGCAGAATATGCATATTGAAGCTGACATTCAAAAACGGCACCGCCACAGGCACAGAACTGTCTGCATTGGTAGCGATGGTTCCCTGCTTGTACAGCAAGTACAGGAAAACGGCGGAAACTGCCATCTGGAGCAGTGCTTTTTGGATAGAGGTCAGGCCCAGATTACGTTTAAACTTGACCTTGGTGAAATCATCCAGGAAGCCCACCAGGCCAAAGCAAAGGCTCAATGCCAGCACATAAAATACGGAGTAATCCTGCATCACGGGAATGGCGATCAGCAGGCAAATAATCAGGGAGAAGATAAACATCAAACCGCCCATCATGGGAGTACCGGCTTTATAGTTATGCCAGGTGGGACCAACTTCCCGGATAGACTGTCCGGCTTTCAGTGCCCGCAGCACCGGCAGGATCAGAAATCCGATCAGCGCTGTAAGAGCCAGGGATATCGCCCCGGTAATGATAATTCGATCCATATTTCTCCTCCGCTTATGTTTCGTCCTTTAAGAATTTTTCCAGAGCAAGCTCCATGTGCATGCCGTGGCTGCCCTTGAACAGCAGAATATCACCCTTTTTGGCAAGGAGCTTCAAAGCATCCACAAGGGCATCTCTGTCCGTAAAAGCACCGGTAAGGCCATCCGGCATGCCACCGGTCAGCGCACCGCTGACAACACGGCTGCTATTGGGGCCGTAAGCGAGCACAGCATCGGCATTTTCCGCGGCGATGCGGCCGATGCGGTAATGCTCCGCCGGGGCACAAACGCCAAGCTCCAGCATATCGCCCAGTACGGCGATCCTTCTACCCTTTCGGGTACCCAGTACCGCCAGGGCGGCGGCCATGGATTCCGGGCCTGCGTTGTAGCAGTCTTTGATGATGGTATAGCCTTTGGCCTCGAAGATCTCCTGCCGGCCTTCCATGTTCCGGAAATGCGCCAAAGCATCCGAAATCTGCGCCGGGGTAACCCCCATGGCAAGACCGACGCTGACTGCTGCCAGGGCATCGGATACGAAATGCATTCCCTCCACAGGCAGGTCGATATTCATGGTTTCATCGCTTATCTTTACGGTGAAGGTCACCTTTCCGTCATTTCTGACATCTTCGGCTTTCACCTGGCAGTCGGCATTGTTGACACCAAAGTATGTGGGGATAACTTCCAGGCTGTCCCGCACGCTCCAGAGGTGCGCATCGTCGCCGTTGAGCAGCAGTTTTCCGCCGGGCTGCAAGCCCTCCAGAATCTCCAGCTTGGCTTTCAATATGCCCTGCTGAGAGCCCAGGTGCTCGATATGCATCGTGCCGATATTGATAATCACCGCCGCATTGGGTTTGGCGATCTGGGTCAGATACGCGATCTCCCGGAAATGATTCATGCCCATCTCCAGCACAGCGATCTCAGCATCCTCCGGCATGGACAAAATGGCCATGGGCATGCCGATATCGTTATTGTGGTTGGCCGGGGTTTTTGCCACCCGGTAGGCAGCGGAAAGTACGCAGGCGATCATTTCCTTGGTGGTGCTTTTGCCCACGCTGCCGGTAACGCCTACCACTTTCATTCCCAGACGCTGACGCTCTCCTGCGGCGATCTGCCCCAGGGCAATACGGACATCCTCTACCACAATGGCAGGAAAATCGCCATCGCAGTGGGTGCAAAGCACCGCGGCTGCGCCCTTTTCCATGGCCATGGGGATAAAATCGTGGCCATCCCGGACGCCCTGCAGCGCCAGGAACAGCTGCCCCGGCTGAATATTCCGGGAATCGTTGCTGGCTCCCAGGAACGCAACATCCGCATATTTGGGATCTACCCGGCCGCCACACCAGCCGGCTGCCTGGGACAATGTGATCTTCGCCATATCAATTCCTCAATTCTGCCAGATGGGCGGCGACTTCCTCCCGTTCGTCCAGGTGGTGCTTCACGCCGTGGATCTCCTGGTAGGTTTCGTGCCCCTTGCCGGCAAGTACAATAATATCATCCTTTTGGGCGATATCCATGGCATAGCGGATGGCCTTTCTGCGATCCGCTACCACGGTATATTCGCCGTCTGCAGGCTCGATGCCCTGCAGAATATCTTCAATAATGGCCATAGGCTCTTCCGTCCGGGGATTGTCGGAGGTGATCACCGCCAGATCCGCCAAAGATACGCCAATTTTACCCATAATGGGCCGCTTGATGGGATCCCGGTCACCGCCGCAGCCAAAGACCGCGATGAGCCGACCCTTGCAGAAGCCCCGGACGGAGGAAAGGACATTTTCCAATCCGTCGGGGGTATGGGCATAGTCGATAAGTACCGTATAGGGCTTGCCGGGGGTGGGAACTACCTCTACTCTGCCCTTGACACCCTGGGCGGTTTTCAGCGCCTCGGCGGCATCTTCCAGGGAGATGCCCAGCTGCAGGGCGATCCCCAGAACAGTCAGGGCGTTATATACGGTAAACTTGCCGGGAATGGGCAGGCTGACCTGCACCTTTTTCTCACCTGACACAGCAGTAAAGGAAATGCCATCGGAATGCAGCTGCAGATCCTCTGCCTGCAAAGAAGCATTCTGCTTGACCGAAGTGGTCAGCACGTCGCAATTTGCCTTTGCGGTAATTCTTGTAAACCATTCATCGTCCAGATTTGCCACCGCTTTGCCGCAGCGGGCAAACAGCTCCGCCTTGGTATCGCAGTAGTGCTCCATGGTCTTGTGGAAATCCAGGTGATCCTCCGTCAGGTTGGTAAAGGCAGCCACATCAAAGCGGACACCGCCCACCCGATCCAACGCAATGGCGTGAGAAGACACTTCCATGATCACATACTGGCAGCCGGCATCCCGCATCCGGGCGAACAAGCCCTGGAGCTCGAAGCTCTCGGGGGTAGTCCGTTCCGTAGGAATCTCTTCGTCGCCAACGAGATTATACATGGTGCCGATCAAGCCCACCTTGGCTCCCAGCACCTTCTCCAGAAGCTGCTTGGTAAGCAGTGTAACACTGGTTTTGCCGTTGGTGCCGGTAACGCCGATGAGCTTCATGGCCTTTCCAGGATGATTATAATAGTTTGCGCCCATGAGCGCAAGTGCCAGACGGTCGGATTCCACCAAAATATAAGGAATATTTTCCGCAGGACGCTTTGCGGTAACCACCGCCAGAGCACCCTTTTCCATAGCCATGGGAATAAACCGGTTGCCGTCGGCGGCAAAACCGGCCACAGCAACAAACACGCTGCCCGGTGTCACTTTCCGGGAATCATAAACAACGGAGGTTACTTCCATCTCCATATCCGCAGTGGCTTCTATAACGCCAATACCAGCAAGTAAATCCTTTAGTTTCATAAGCACTCCTTTTGCGGTTTAATCCGCGGCTTTTGTATCTGCAAATTCCAGTTTTATGGTTGTGCCCGGGGGTACCGCCGTTCCCTCGGGGATCTCCTGTGCGGTAACTGTTACATTGGGCGATAAATCCAAGTTGCCGACAGGAAGAATGTACAGCCCTAACTTGCCGGCGGCATCGCTGGCCTGCTGGCGGTTCATGCCATAAAAATTCGGTACTTGCACCGTAGTTTCCGGCGCATCCTGCCCCATATACAGCAGCACCTGGCTGCCGCCGGGGATGGCTGAGCCCGCCACCGGAATCTGGCCGGTGACGGTATCCCCGTTTCCAACCAGCACGGCTGTTAAACCCTGCGTCTTTAGTATATTGCGAGATTCCTTTTCCGTCAAGCCGGTCAAATTTTCCATAATCACTGTTTGCCCGGCAATATCCCCTTCGGAAAAGCTCTGCTTCACACCAAGATAGGGCAAAATATCCGCCATAACCGCGCCAACGGTAGGTGCTGCCATAACACCGCCGGAAATGTAAATTCCCGTTGCCCGGGAAGGCGTATCCAGAGCCACCAGTGTAATGTACTCCGGGTCGTCCATGGGAGCGATTCCCACAAAGGACACGATCTTATCCAGCACCCGCTGGCCGTTTTCATCAAAGACATCGATTTTTTCACTGGTGCCGGTTTTGCCGCCGATGGCATAGCCGGCAACGGATGCGTTTTTGGCGGTTCCCTCCGTTACCACAGATTGCAGGAGCTGGCACATGGTCTTGGACGTTTCCGGACTGATGGTCTGACGGATCACGGTGGGTTCTTGCTTTAGTACCGTATTGCCGCCCGCATCCACCACTTCGGAAACCATATAAGGCTCCAGAAGGTTACCGCCATTGACCACTGATGCGATGGCTCGCACCAACTGCAACGGCGTCAGCTTAAAGGTCTGACCGAACGATCCGGAGGTCAGTGAGGCTGTGCCCCATTTGTCCGTATTGGTCACCAGTTCCTTGCTGAAGAAAACGCCCTTGCTCTCCCCCGCCAGGTCGATGCCTGTTTTTTCGGTGACGCCGAATTTTTCAATATATTCATAAAAGCGTTCGCCGCCCAGCTTCAAAGCGATGTGGGCGAAGGCAATATTGCAGGAGTTTTGCAGTGCCTGGGGCGTTTGTTCCGACCCATGACCGGCAGACCGCCAGCAGTGCAGCCGCTGGGCTCTGCCGGGAATCTGCTCCGAACCGGAACAGTGAAACGATGTATTGAGGTCAATGGCGCCGCAATCCAGGGCCGCCGCCATGGTCATCACCTTGAAAGTGGATCCCGGCTCATAGCCATCGGAAATGACCCGGTTACGCCACTGCTTCAGCTGAGCCTCGGACAACGCTTTCTGCCAGGCAGCCTTGCCGTCGGCATAGCCCTGGCTTTCCATCGGCAAGGACAGATACCGATCCTTAAGCTGATCCAGCTTTGTTTGTGTTTCCAAATCAGAAATTTCCAGATAGCTGTTGGGATCGTAGCTTCCCAGAGTGGCCATGGCCAGGATCTCCCCGGTTTTGGCATTCATCACGATGCCAAAGGCACCGTTTTGTACATCGTATCGGTCGATTGCCGCCTGCATCTGCTTTTCCAGGCAGGCCTGGACTGTGGTGTCCAGGGTAAGGATCACGCTGCAGCCCGGCTGGGATGCCACATATTTTTCATAGGAATAGGGCATATCCATCTCATTATTGCCCTTGGTTGTAATCACCTTGCCGGCGATGCCCTCCAAATAGCCGTTATAGGCTGCCTCAATCCCCTCGGAGCCGGTATTGGAGGCGTTGGTAAAGCCAATAACCTGGGCCGCCAAGCTTCCCATGGGATAATATCGCTGGGAATTGGGCTCCAGGTGGATGCCGGAAATGCCATTTTCATTGATATAACTGCGGATTTTTCCGGCGGTTTCCTCACTGACGCGGTCAGCGATCTGCTTATAGCGCATGGAGGTATCTCCGGCCTGCTGTTTGATCCACTGGGGATCTTTACCCAGGATTTCTCCTAACACATTGGAAATTTCCTCCACATTCGCCTTGGACTGCTTTAGCTCATGGGGATCTAAATACACCGTTTCCACGCTTTGGGAAATCGCCAGGATGTTCATGTTACGATCATAGATTGTTCCCCGGTCGGCGGTTACTTTAGTGGTTCGGGTCTGATTTCGCAGAGCAAGCTGAGAATAGTAATCATACTGCCCGATCATCAAATTCCAAAGCTGCAGCGCCACCGGCAGAAAGGCTGCAATCCCCAGCACCACCATCATCGCCAAAATTCGGTAATGGTGCCCCGTATCTCCCCGGAGGCGTAAATATTCCTTTTTTTGTTGCTTCTTTGCCATAATGCACCGGCCCTTCCATGGACAACTTTGCATAAATGGGCAGCAAGGGAATCCCTTACTGCCCATGCAGCTATCCTAATTTTATTGGCCGGTGACAGGTTTATGCAAACAACCCGGTCAGGAACATGCAGAATGTTTCCCAAGCGGTAGGTTCGACCTCAGGCTCGGGCATCGGAACATCGATGGTCACATGGGGCACTTCGTCCACGCTGACCATACCCATGGTCAAAGCGATCTGACGAACCTGCTCCAGGTCATAACCGCTGTCGTATGTATCCTGCAGAGAAATGTTCTCATTCTGCAGGGAGGTAACATAGGATTCCATCTGTCTGGCTTCCTCATTGACCTGATTCAGGGTCATAAAGCCAACCAGCAGCATCACCGCCATCACCGTGGCAACGACGATGCCGAAGACGGCCACAGGATCAAACGCAATGACAATTTTCTTTTCCGCACGGAATTTGGGCATAAGGGTAGCCTTTTTCCGGGCCTTACGCTCTACCATGGTGGCAGCGGTGCCGGAAACATATGCATTAATGTAACGGACCTCTGTATAGTTTGCCATGTCGCTCTCTCCTTCTAATCTGGCGCTAATGTCTTACAGTTTTTCACACACCCGCAATTTTGCGCTGCGGGATCTGGGGTTGGCCTCCAGCTCCTCGTCGCTTGCCACGATGGGCTTGCGGCTGATGAGCTTGACCTGGGGTTTCTTACCACAGACACAAACCGGGAAGCTGGGCGGACAGGTACAGCCCTTGGAAGCCTCAGTCATGCCGTTTTTTACGATTCTGTCTTCCAAAGAATGGAAGGTAATAATTGCCAGCCGTCCGCCGGCGTTGAGTTTGGGAATGGCGGTGTCCATCACTTCCCGGACAGCACCCAATTCGTCATTGACTGCGATGCGGATCGCCTGGAAGCTGCGCTTTGCCGGATGCTGCTTTTCTCGCAAAGCTACGGCAGGCATGGCACTGCGGATCACATCCACCAGTTCCAGAGTGGTCTTGATGGGTTTCTCTTCCCTGCGGCGACAGATAGCCGCGGCGATTTGGGGAGCATAGCGCTCTTCACCGTAATCAAAGAGAATTCGACGGAGCTGCTCATAGGACCAGGTATTGACGATGGTTTCTGCCGTCAAAGCATCGCCACTGTTCATTCGCATATCCAGCGGGGCATCCACCATATAGGAAAATCCGCGGCTGCCGTCATCCAACTGGGGCGAAGAAACGCCAAGATCCAGCAGAATTCCGTCTACGCCTTCGATTCCCAGCTCATCAAGGATCTGACTGAGCCGGCAGAAATTGGAATGCACCAGCTTTACTCTGTTGCCATAGGGCGCCAGTCGCTCCCCTGCGGCCTTCAGTGCCACGGGATCCCGGTCGATACCGATGAGCCGGCCGGTGGTAAGCCGTTTTGCGATCTGGCTGGAATGTCCCGCACCGCCCAGAGTGCCGTCCACATAGATGCCGTCGGGGCGAATGTTCAGCCCGTCTAAGCATTCCTCCAGCAAAACGGAGATATGATGAAATTCACTCATAGACCGATCGCCTCCAGAGAAGCCAGCAGCTTTTCGGGAGTAAGATTCTCAGCTTCGAAAGCTGCGAATTCTTCGCTGTCCCAAATTTCAGCCTGACCGGCCCGTCCGACGATCATAACTTCTTTTTGAATACCGGCGTATTCCAGCAGGAACTGGGTCAGGGTGAAGCGGAACTGCTTATCCGGCTCACACTGGGCGGCGTTCATAAAGATCAAACTGGTGGCTGCGCCCTTTTGCGAAATCGGCAGGGCGTTGTAGTTGTCGCTGAGGGTCTGCCAGTCGGCGGACTTGTAAACGGTCAGACAGCGATGACCGCAGTTGACGCCCAGAGTCACATAAAAGTCGCCGCCCAGCTCATCTCTGAGTTTGGCAGGCACGAACAGACGGTTTTTATCGTCCAATTTCGCAGCGTATTTTCCGATCATGCAGTCTCACCTCCTCCATTTTGCTCCACTTTACTACACTTTTACTCCACTTGATGACAGTATACACCCATCTTTTAAAAAAATCAATCTTTTTTTACAAAAAATTTCACTTTTTTGCTGAAAAATCCCGGTTTTTCAAACTTTCGAACACTTGTTCTATATTATTCTGAGAATTTCAGTTTTTCTCCATCCCAGCGGCATTGGATTTTCCCGGTTTTTCTGCCGCAACGGAGCAAATATTCCGCCAAGGGCCCCTCCACCGCATCCTGCACCAGCCGCCGCAGGTGCCGGGCGCCATCCTTGGTCTTGCACTTTGCCGCCAGGGAATCTGCCACACCCTCCGGAAGCAGCAGCGTGATCCCCTGCTCTCCCAGTCGCCGGCAAAGCTCCTGCAAATATTTCCGGGCGATAACCGCCATAGTTTCCTTTCCCAAGGGCGCAAAGGCCACGATCCTGTCCAGTCTGCCCAAGAACTCCGGAGTAAAACTCTGCCGCAGGGCGGTTTCCTGCTCCCCGGCACGACCCACCGGTTGAAATCCCAGTCCATCGCTCCGCAGTCCGCCGCCCACATTGGAGGTCATGACCACGATGGCGTTTTTGAAGCTGACCCGACGGCCGGTGGAGTCCGTCAAATCCCCCTCCTCCATAATTTGCAGCAGAATCCCCGCCACATCCGGGTGGGCTTTTTCCAATTCATCCAGCAGTACCAGACAGTAAGGCCGACGGCGAACAGCCTCAGTCAGCTTACCGCCTTCTTCATAGCCTACATAGCCGGGAGGGGCACCAATGAGCCGGGACACAGATTGCTTTTCCATATACTCTGTCATATCCAGTCGAATCATCGCTTCCCGGCTGCCGTAGATTTCCTCCGCCAGCACCCGGCAAAGCTCCGTTTTGCCCACGCCGGTGGGGCCGGTAAACATCAGACAGGCCACCGGCCGCCGGGGATCCCGAATGCCGGAAAATCCTCTGCGCACGGCCTCCGCCACCGCTTTTACCGCCTCCGTCTGCCCTGCTACCTTGGTTGCCAAGATGTCCTCCAGCTGCAAGATCCGCTGGCGCTCATTTTCTGTCAGCCGTCCTACGGGAATCCCCGTCCGGGCGGACACCGCCCAGGCAATGTCATTGGCGGTTACCGCCTTAGCTCTGGGTCGCTCCCCGGAGCGATTTGACAATTTTTGCATTTTGTCACGAAGCTCCGCCGCCTTTTCAAACCGACTTTCCCGGACAGCCTCGTGGAGCTCCTGCTCCAAGTCCTGCCGGGCTGCGTTTCCCTTGCCCCGCCGCAGTTCCTCCATACGGGCATGAGATGCACCCTCGTCCAGCAGGTCAATGGCCTTATCGGGCAAAAAAAGATCCGGCAGATACCGAACCGACAGCCGCAGGGCTTCCCGCAGGGCATCGTCACCGATCTTAATTTGGTGATGGCGTTCCAGTCCCGGACGCAAGCCCCTGAGGATCGCCATCACCGCGTCCTCGGAAGGCTGATCCACCGTCACCGGGCGGAAGCGGCGTTCCAGCGCCGGGTCTTTTTCGATGAACTTTCGGTATTCCGTCATGGTGGTAGCCCCCAGCATTTGCAGCTCTCCCCTGCCCAATGCCGGTTTCAGGATATTGGCCGCATCGATAGCGCCCTCAGCCGCGCCGGCGCCCACGATGGTGTGCATCTCGTCCACAAAAAGGATCACATCCCCGCTGCGGCGGATCTCCGCCAGAACATCCCGAAGCCGCTCTTCAAATTCACCGCGGTATTTGGTCCCCGCCACCAGATTGGCCATATTCAGGCTTACCAGCCGCTTATCCTTTAACTGCGGCGGCACATTGCCCATGGCCATTCGCTGGGCAAGTCCCTCAGCAATGGCTGTTTTGCCCACCCCGGGTTCCCCTACCAACGCGGGATTATTCTTATTTTTTCGACTGAGGATGCCGATGACCATATCGATCTCCCGATCCCGACCGATCACCGGCTCCATAGTCGATGCCTTCAGGATCAGGTCCTCACTGAATTGCTCCAACAGCTTCGTAGCAACCGCCTCCTTTTTTAGTTTGGGAGATTCCCGAACCTCCCACTGCAAATAATCAATGGTTCGTGTAAAAACTTCATTGGGGTCTACACCGGCTGTGCGAAGTACCGCCCCTGCACCGGTTTTATCCCGCCGCAGGATGGCAAGCAAAATGTGAACACTGCCTACACTGCCTTGTCCGATCCGCTTTGCCTCCTGCCCGGCGCTGCGCAGGACTGCCCTGGCCGTCCGGCTCAGTCCTTGGGGCAGCGGCAGCGTTCCTACTCCCATGCCATATAACTGGCATAGCGTCTCTCTGGCGAAGCTTCCGTCCAACCCGGAAATTTGCAAAAGCTGCCCCGCCCAGCCGGGTTCTGCTGTCATAGCCAGCAAAAGGTGCTGGCTGCCCACATAGCTGTGCCCCAAGGCCCGGGCGTACCCGGCAGCGGACAGGATCAGCCGGGTGGCTTCCTCCGTATATCGCACGCTTTCCCCTCCTTTATCCTGGGAGTTTCGCCAGTGCCGAAAAAAAATATACGAGAGTTGTAAAAAAAGAATTGCATTTTCGAAAAATGGTGATAGAATGGTCATAAGTCCAGCGCGAACCGCCGGACCCTCGAAAAACATATTGGAGGAAAGAATTATGGCTTACAACATTACCGATGCTTGCGTAAAGTGCGGCGCTTGCGCTGACAACTGCCCCGTGGAAGCTATCTCCGAGGGCGAAGACAAGTTCGTCATCGACGCCGATGTTTGCGTCAGCTGCGGCGCTTGCGCTGACAACTGCCCCGTCGAGGCCATTGAGGAAGGCTAAGACTTCCAAATCTACAGTCAGCCTGCGAAGCTGCCCACGCGGCTGCGCAGGCTGATTTTTTATGGAGTTTACTATGGAACAGCTTGCCAATGGATTTACCTTGGATATCCCAGCCGACGTATTCCCCTTAAGCACCGATTCCATACTGCTGGCGGATTTTGTCCGACTGCCCAAAAATGCCAAGGTGCTGGATTTGGGTTCCGGGTGCGGTACGCTGGGTCTGCTGCTGTGCGCAAAAGATCCGAGCTGCCGGGTTACCGGCATTGAGATTACAGACTGCGCCCACAGGGCGGCAGAAGAAAACATCTCTGCCAACAATCTGGGGCCGCGCATGGCAAGTATATGCGGCGATTTCCGTCAGGTTACCACCAGCTTACCGGCAGGCAGCTTCCATGTATGTGTTTCCAATCCTCCCTATTTTTCCGGAGGGCCTGCCAGCCAAAACCACCCAACCGCCCGGCGCAACGACTGCTGCTCCACCCAGGAGCTTTTCGTCTCAGCGGCGCGGACTCTGCGGTATGGCGGCGACTTTTTCCTTGTGCACAAGCCGGAGTATCTGGCGCAGCTCTGCGCCTGCGGGTCTAACGCCGGTCTGGAGCCAAAGGTACTGTGTCTGGTTCGGCACAAGCCGGAATCTGACTGCAATCTGCTGCTTTTGCAATGCCGCAAAGGCGGCAAGCCGGGGCTGAAAATGCAAGAGTTAACACTGTTCCGCTCCGACGGCAGTCCCACGGACTACTACAAGAAACTTTACCGTTTATAGGAGGCTAATCATGGCCGGTATGTTATATCTGGTGCCCACCCCCATCGGTAACCTGGGCGATATTTCCATCCGCTGTCGGCAGACATTGGAGGAAGCGGACTTCATCGCTGCGGAAGATACCCGGGTGACTTTGAAGCTACTGAACCATCTGGGCATCAAAAAAAGCCTTGTCAGCTACTACGAGCATAACAAGGCTGCTAAGGGCAATGTGATTTTAGACCGGATCCTGGCAGGCGAAACCTGCGCATTGGTATCCGACGCCGGCAGTCCGGCGATTTCCGATCCCGGTGAGGATTTGGTAAAGCAGTGCGCCGAAGCCGGTGTTACGGTTTGCGCTATCCCCGGCCCCTGTGCGGTAATCACCGCCCTGAGTATCTCCGGGCAAAGCACCGGTCGGTTCTGCTTCGAGGGATTTCTCTCCACCGCCAAGAAAAGCCGCCGGGAGCATCTGCAGATGTTGAAAAACGAGGAGCGCACCATGATCTTCTATGAAGCGCCCCACAAGCTGCTGTCCACCCTGGAGGATATGACAGAAGTCTTTGGTCCGGATCGTCCTATCAGCCTTTGCCGAGAGCTGACCAAGCTTCACGAAGAAGTGGTTCGCACCACATTGGGAAAGGCTGTGGAGAAATACACTGCTGCGCCTCCCAAGGGAGAATTCGTCCTGGTTATCGCCGGGGCACAGCCGGTGATTCCGGAAGTGGCCACCGCGGAAGATGCCGGTGCCCATGTAGCAGCATTGATGGCCGGCGGTATGAGCCGCAAGGATGCTATCCGCCAGACCGTTACTGATCTGCAGCTTCCGAAGAATGTGGTATACGAGGCTGCTCTGGCCATTGAAACCGAATAAAGATAAACGAACCCTGTTTCCGTGAAACAGGGTTCGTTTCTTTATCCATTAAAATTGACCGATCTTGCGGACACAGTCCACACAGACATTCTTGCCCTCATAAGAGATCAGGCTTCTGACAGATGCGCAGAACACACAGGAGGGTTGGAACTTCTGTAGGATGATCTGATCGCCATCCATAAAAATCTCCAATTCATCGCGTTCAGCGATGTCCAGCGTGCGTCTGATTTCGATCGGCAGAACAATTCTGCCCAGCTCGTCAACCTTACGAATGATGCCAGTTGCTTTCATTAGCCTTACATTCCTTTCTGCATTTGCCGCCTGTTCGATTGAGATTTTTCATAACATCATCAGTATAACGATTCCTCTTGCATATGTCAATCCCATTTTATCGATATAAACAGATTTTTGTCGATAATGTGCAGACATAACCCAAAATTCAGCGCATATTGTGCAATATGGAGGGAATGGACATGGTTATGAGTTGGATTTGGACCGGAATTTTGGGCATTTCGCTGATGTTCGCTGTTTTTCTTGGCCGTGGTGACGCCTTGGTCAGCGCCATTATGACCGGCTCCCAGGCCGGCGTTACCCTGGCCATCTCCATGGCCGGCGCCATTTGCCTGTGGACCGGGGTGGGAAAATTGATGGAACACGCAGGCATCACCGGTAGGCTTGCAAAGCTGCTGAAGCCGGTCTTACATCGGCTTTTTCCCGGAACGAAGCGCGACCCCCTGCTGGCATCCAGCCTCAGCGCCAATATTTGCGCCAATCTACTGGGACTGGGTAATGCCGCGACTCCTATGGGCATCCAGGCGGCGCAACGGATGAAAGATTTCGCCAGACCCGGCATCGCCACGGATCAGATGTGCCGGCTCATCATTTTGAACACGGCATCCATTCAGTTAATTCCCAGTAATGTGGCGGCTGTGCGGTCAAGCCTGGGCTGCATCACCCCATTTGATATTCTGCCGGCCGTCTGGATCACCAGCGCCTGCAGCGCCGGGTTGGGGCTGCTGGCGGCGTATCTTTTGGGAAGGCTGTGGAAAGCATGATCGATTACATTGTCCCCATTTTGATCCTGCTGGCGGCGTTACTGGCGCTTCGAAGGAAAGAAAACGCCTACAATCTCCTGCTGGACGGCGCTGCGGAGGGACTTAGATTATTGACATCCATTCTGCCGGCGCTGATTTTACTGCTGACAGCGGTGCATATGCTCCGGGCATCAGGGGCTATGGAGCAGATCAGTACGTTTCTGGCGCCGGCTTTTCGGTTTTTCGACATTCCGCCGGAAACCGCCATGCTGGTTCTGGTGCGGCCCATCAGCGGCAGCGCAGCACTGGCTGTGGGTGCGGATCTGATGAAGGAATACGGCGTAAACTCCCCTGTGGGCAGAACCGCCGCCATTATGCTGGGCTCCACGGAAACTACATTCTACACCATCAGCGTTTATTTCGGCGCCGCCGGCATTCGCAACACCCGGTACACCATCCCCGCCGCATTGATTGCAGACTTGACGGGATTTGTCGTGGCAAGCCTTACCGCCCGTTGGTTCTATTGATAATTATCAGCAGTTTGCACAAACTGCTGATATTTTTTATCCGGGTTGTTGACATTGTAAACAGTTCATGCTATAATGTGTTTACAAAGTAAACAAGGAGGTGTAATCCCCATGAATCACGACAAGCAAACTTTGACTGCCGCGGAATGGAATGTGATGGAATGCCTTTGGGGCCACGGCTCCTGCACCGGCCGGGAGGCTGTGAACCACCTGTCCGAGAGCGCCGGCTGGTCCCGCTCTACCACGCTGACCATGCTTCGACGTATGCACGAAAAGGGGGTTATTTCCTGCCAGGAGCAGGACGGAATCAACACCTACCATCCCCTGATTGCCCGGGAGGAAGCCACACTCCAGGAAACCACCAATTTCCTGAACCGCATCTATCAGGGCAGCGTCAGCATGATGCTCAGCGCGTTCACGAAAAAGCATCCCCTCTCCCAGGAGGAGATCGACGAATTGATGGCTATTTTGAAGGAGGCGAAACAGAATGATTAAATGGATTCTATCCTCCAGTGTTTTGATCGGCGCGGTGATCGGTCTTCGGTATTTATTCCGGGGCAAGATCTCCGCCAAGCTCCAGTACGCTCTGTGGGCGCTGGTACTTGTCCGGCTTTTGATGCCTGCAGGTATATTCGGATCAATTTTCAGCGTAGAAAATATCGTTGACCTTTTCCAATCTCAGCCGGCGGTACAGGAAGTGATTACGGACATTCAATCTCCCGGCATGAACTATGACGATGCTTTTAAACAGGCAAAAAAAGACATTCTGCCGGATAGCAAACAAAGCGTGTCTGCCGCTCAGCTCACTCCGGATGCCGCTGTCAAAGTATATAATCGGACTTCTCAGCTTCTGCAGCTGTCCACTCCCAGTTTTTGGGTGCAATCCATTTTGTTGGGCATCTGGTACATCGGTATTGCCGTAGTTGCGATCTGTTTCCTTGTGTCCAACATCAAATTTTCCAGAAAGCTGCGCCGCCAGCGTCAATTGCTGAAGGACGAAAAGGTACGCGTCTACACCTGCGAGGGGTTGAATACCCCCTGTCTATTCGGTATCTTCCGCCCAGCTATCTATCTGACCCCGGAGGATGCGGAAGATGAACAGCGAAGCGAGCACATCCTGGCCCACGAACGCACTCACCTGCGGCACTGGGATCACATCTGGTCACTGCTTCGGTGCGTATGCCTGGCACTGCACTGGTACAATCCCTTGGTTTGGATCGCCGCCATTCTCTCCCGCCGGGACAGTGAGCTGGCCTGCGACGAAGCCACTGTAAAACACCTGGGCGAGAATCAGCGCATCCCTTATGGAGAGACGCTGGTACAAACCACCTGCGCCGCCAAGTCCACCACGGGGCTTTTGGGCATCGCCACCACCATGACCGGCAGTACGAAAGCCATCAAAGAGCGCGTCATCATGATCGCCAAGAAAAAGAAATTCAGCATTTTGGTGCTGACCTCTGTGATTTTGGTAGGCGCTATCAGCATTGGCTGCACCTGGTTTGGCGGAAACCCCGACGAGGAGATGGTGACGGTTTATCTTAAGAACCAGCAGGTTCTAGTCAGCTATTCCGGAAACAATACCAATACGACCACCTATCACTACGACAATAATTACAACCTAACTTCCCAATCCCCAGCAGCAGAACACCCTTATTATTATGAATACGATGAACACAATCGTATTATCAACAAGAAAGACAGTGACCCCTTCGGCAAATACTATGCCCAATACACCTATAATGATCAAGGTCAGATCGTATACTGTGTGTCCTCTTCCGGAAGATTCAGCTACGAATATGACGCACACGGCAGGCTCATCTCTTCTACCCGCCACAATCTAAGCACCGGCATCCAAATTGATTACGCCTATGATTCCAACGGCGTTCTGCGTTCTTCACAGGAAGTGCACTCTGATGGTTACAAAGTCTACAAAACATATGACGCCCAGGGCAATCTCACCTGCTTAAAACGCTGTCAAGGTGACAAAGTTCGATCGCAGGAGGATTACGTTTACAATCGTTTCGGCAAGCTGAAATCCATCACAAAAACTGATGACGGTGTTGTTGTTCAGCGATATACCTTTACCTACGATCTTGCCGGCCGTTTAATCAAGCTTGTTGAAGAATTAGATACTTCCATCAAGGCTGCCATGGGTATAGAGCATGAAGTTATCCTCACCGCACGTACCTACACATACCGCTATGACCTGAGCGGTAACTTGCTGGAAGAAAGCTGCGATATGGGATCCTACAAAACAAGCACCGCCTACACATACGATTTCTTTGACCGCCTCGTATCAAAATCCACGGACGTCGGGGACGAATTTGTATACACTTACGACGGCAACGGCAACATTTTAACCCAAAGCCGCTATCGCAATGGCGAGCTGCGTTCTGTCGTAACCTACACCTATATTGCTGTCCAGGTCACAAGAAAGGATGCTGAGCGCCTGTTGGCGCAACAAGAGAAAATAAGCAGTACACTTGTGCGAGATATGGCTTCGCTTCTTACGCCCGACCCAGAAACATTTTACCCCTAATATGCAGGAACAGGGTGCGTTGCAAAACGCACCCTGTTTCTTATTTGAGTTTTAGTCCTCGTCGTCTTCGTCCAGCTCTTCGTCGTCGTAGCTGAACTCCAGCGTCTCGCCGCAGTTATCACAGATAATGCTGCCGGCTTCCAGAACCTCTTCGTCGAAATCGATGATGTTGCCGCAGGCACACTTCACTTCGTAGATCATGGAGTCCTCGTCGCCGAAGTCAAAGCCTTCGTCGTCATAGTCATCCTCGTCATCATCGTCGTAGTCGTAGTCATCATCGTCGTAGTCGTAGTCATCATCGTCGTAATCATCGTAATCGTCATCGTCCTCATCCATGATGAAGTCCTCGATGGCGTCCAGATCCTCTTCGATCTCGTCCAGCTCGTCGGAAATGGCGATGGTGGTGTCCTCAATGTCGGTAACCTTCTTTGTCAGGTCGCCCAGCAGATCCACGATAGCAGCGATCATCTTGCCCTCGGCAGCCTCAGTGTCCAGGTTCAGGCCATCCATCAGGCCCTTGAGGTATGCGGACTTTTCAGAAATCGTCATAGCAGATTACTCCTTTCGTTTTGAAAAGAGGGACGATGGAACATCGTCCCTCACAGGGTGTTCAATTAAGCCTTGGAACGGCCCAGGTACTCGCCGGTACGGGTATCGATCTGGATCTTGTCGCCCTCGTTGATGAACAGGGGCACCTTGATCTCAGCGCCGGTTTCCACGGTAGCGGGCTTGGTGACGTTGGTAGCGGTGTTGCCGGCGAAGCCAGGCTCAGTCTCGGTAACCACCAGGTCAACAAAGTTGGGAACTTCGACGCCGAAGACCTTGCCCTTGTAGCTCATGATGGTGCAGATGTCGTTCTCCTTGACGAACTTGAAGGAATCGTCCAGGTTGGAACCGTCAATGGGCTCCAGCTCATAGGTCTCCTGGTCCATGAAGTAGTACAGAGCACCGTCGTTGTAGGAGTACTCCATCTTCTTTCTCTCAATGAAAGCGGTGGGGAACTTGGCAGAGGGGTTCAGGGAAGTTTCGGTCACGCCGCCGGTGATAACGTTGCGCATCTTCACGCGAACGAAAGCCGCGCCCTTACCGGGCTTGACGTGCTGGAACTCGATGACCTGCATAACCTTGCCGTCCATCTCAAAAGTAATACCGTTGCGAATATCGCCTGCAGAAATCATTTCTTTATCCTCCTAGATGTCCCCATTGAAGGGGATTTGTTTTTATATAGCTTTAGCGCATATATTTTAACCTAAAGTATGGAATTTTTCAAGTAGAAAAGAGAAATTTTTCAAAGAATTATCAAGTTTTTCGGGCTGCCGGTGATATCTTCGCAGCCATTCTCCTTGAAAATCACCACATCTTCGATGCGGACGCCAAATTTGCCGGGCAGATAGATGCCGGGCTCGGCAGATGCCACGCTGTTTACAGGCATACCTTCGCTGTTTCCGCCATTGGGGCTGGGACTTTCATGAACCTCAAGGCCCAGACTGTGGCCGTAGCCGTGGCCAAAGTAGGGTCCGTAACCGGCTTCCTCGATGACCTTTCGGGCGGCGGCATCGATATCCTTACCGGGAACGCCGGCCTTGGATGCGGCAATACCGGCCTTTTGCGCCGCAAGGACAGTTTCATAGACCTTTTTCATTTCGTCGGTAGCATAGCCCAGCGCCACGGTACGGGTCATGTCGGCGCAGTAGCCCTGGTACAGAGCGCCAAAGTCCATGGTAATAAAGTCGCCTTCACGGATCACGCGCTCCCCTGCAACGCCGTGGGGCAGGCTGGTGTTGGGACCGGAGACCACGATGGGATCAAAGGCAAGACCCTGGCCGCCGTTTTTGTACAGGCAGTAGATCAGCTCCGCCTGGAGCTCCAGTTCCGTCATGCCGGCTTTGATTCTGTGCAGAACCTCAGCGAAGGCCTTGTCGGTGATCTCCTGGGCCTTGCGCATCAGCGCCAGCTCCCAGTCCTCCTTGATGCCGCGGAAGCCATTGATCTTGCCGGTGAAGGGCACCAGCTCGGCATGGAGCTTTTCCGTATAGTGGTTGTACTCCGCCACTGTCAGATAGTTTTCCTCGAAGCCCAGCTTGGATACATCAAAATCGGCGATGGCATCGTTGAGGCGTTTGATATAGTTATTTTCCCGGTTGACCTCCAGAACCTCAAAGCCCTGGATTCCGCTTTCGGCAGATTCGATATACCGGCTGTCGGTAAAATAGCGACATCCTGCCTTGGTGACGATGGCAACGCCCTCGGCAATATCAAACTCCGCGCCGTAATGGCGGCTAAAGCGGCTGGTCAGCAGCAGACCATCAACCTCGCCTTCCAGCAGGGAAAGGAATTTGTTTAAGTTTTTCATAGTTTGATCCTCCTGTTTCTTGCAACGAAAATAAATGGCACTTCTGCGACATGCCGCAGCTTGAGCCAGAAATTATGATTGTGGATAGCCTTAACCAGCACCGAAGTCACCCCGGCGCAGTTACCCCCCAGGACATCGGTATAGATCTGATCTCCCACCAAGGCCGCCTGATTTGCAGGGATCCCGAATTTCTCCAGGCAGGCATTTATCCCTTTCGAAAAGGGCTTCTTGGCGTGGGTAATACAGGGAATGCCGTACTTTTCGCAGAAGATCTTTACCCGATCTCGCTTACTGTTGGACACCACGCAGATTTGGATATCGGAATCCACCATGGAACGCAGCCAGATTGCCATTTTCTCCGTAGGCTCGTTGGTGGTATAAGGGACGACGGTATTATCAAAATCCAGCATCAGCAGACGGATGCCCTGCCGCCGGAGCAGTTCCGGGGTAATGTCCGTCAGGGCCGGCGCAATCAGCTTTGGAAGCAGGGAAAAAGACATATTGCAACCCACACTTTCATAAGATATGAAAGATTATACCACGACTGGGGGCGTTTGTCCATGGCAATTCCAGTATATCTTGCCCTAACTGCCGCAGAATTTCGGCGATGCACTGCCCTGCCCCCACATTGTGCCTGGCTGAGCTGCCTGTTTTCCCCCTATGGCAGGGGCTTATCCAATGTTCCTAAGCAGCTGCCGCCAAATGCATTGCTGATTCTCAGCGACCGTACCCCGGTCTGCGGGCATGATGGCGAACTGATCAAAGCCCAACTGGAAGAAGCGATATCCGCTTTAAACTGCTGTGGGTTACTATTAGATTTTCAGCGTCCAGGCTGCCCAGAGGCCCAGAAAATCGCCGCCTGTCTGACGAAACTCCCCTGCCCCGTGGCGGTTTCCGCCAGCTATGCCAAAGAACTGGACTGCCCGGTATTTTTGCCGCCGGTTCCCCTGGACGTGCCGCTAAAAGAATATGTGCAGCCCTGGGCAGGACGGGATATTTGGCTGGAGGCGGCCACGCAAAATGCAAGCATTATGCTGACGGCTCAGGGCGCAAGCTACAAAGAGGATTATGAGGAGGCGCCCCTATCCCACATCGATGCAGCGCTGCACTGCCATTACCATGTACAGCCGGGCCAGGAAGAAGCCATATTTTATCTGCGGCGCACCCGGGAGGATTTGGATGCGTTGTTGGCTGAAGCAGAAACATTCGGCATTACCCGGGCTGTGGGATTGTTTCAGGAATTGGGATAGCAAAAACCGCCTTGCTTTCGCAAGGCGGTTTTGAGCATAGTTCAAGAGGGATGTTAAATTAATAGAACTTTCTCTTGTTCTTACGGGCAGCTTCAGACTTCTGCTTACGCTTCAGGCTGGGGCTGACATAATGCTCGCGCTTCTTAACTTCAGCAATAACGCCCTCCTTGGCACAGCTACGCTTGAAACGGCGCAGAGCGCTCTCCAGAGATTCGTTTTCCTTGACGCGAATTTCAGACATGGTTTTCCCTCCCTCCGATGCATCCGGCTAGATCCAGGATGCTTTCAGGGCCAATCTATTGGCTTCATACATTATACGCAGTGTTTTCCCAAATGTCAAGAAAGATTTCGTGATTTTGATAGGATTTGTCAAAAAATCACTTGACGATCAGGTTCACCAGCTTATTCTTGACCACGATGGTCTTGACGATGCTGCCTTCCTGCTTTTCCAGGAACCGGGCGATCTTCTCGTCCGCCAGCACATTGGTCACCACAGCATCGTTATCCAGGTCCGCTGCCATCAGCACGGTGCCGCGCATCTTGCCATTAACCTGGACGGCGATGTTGATCTCGCTGTCCTTGCACTTTTCCTCGGAATACGCAGGCCAATTTTCAAAGGCGATGGTATTCTCATGACCCAGGACCTGCCAGATTTCCTCGCCCACATGGGGAGTGATGCAGGAGATCATCTTGATAAAGCCCTCGGCATATTCTCTGGGACAGGTACCGTTCTTATAGACCTCATTGACAAAGACCATCATCTGAGCGATGGCAGTGTTGAAGCCCAGAGCTTCAAAGTCAGAGGTGACCTTCTTAACGGTCTGGTGATAGATCTTGGTGAGCTTGCCGTCATCGCTTTCGGTGATATTGGCAGGCTCAGTGAAGAAATTCCACACACGGTTGATAAACTTCTTGGCACCGGCCACAGCGGCGGTGCTCCAGGGCTTGGAAACCTCCAGGGGGCCCATGAACATCTCGTACAGCCGCAGGGTATCCGCGCCGTAATCCCGAACGATATCACTGGGATTGACCACGAATTCCGGAAAACGCTTGCCCATCTTGATGCCGTTTTCGCCCAGGATCATGCCCTGGTGCACCAACTTCTTGAAAGGCTCCTTCACGGGGCTCAGGCCGTTATCATACAGGAAGCGGTTCCAGATCCGGGAATAGATCAGGTGACCCACAGCGTGCTCAGGGCCGCCCACATACAGGTCAACAGGCATCCAGTGCTTCAGCAGCTCAGGATCGCAGAAAGCATTCTCGTTCTCCGGATCGATATAGCGCATGAAGTACCAGGAAGAACCGGCACTGCCGGGCATGGTAGAGGTCTCACGAACGCCCTTGATGCCGCCCTTATCATACTGCTTCCACTCAGTGGCGTTTTCCAGCGGTGCCTGGCCGTTGCGGCCCTTATAGTCCTCCAGGACAGGCAGCACCAGGGGCAGCTCCTCGTCGGGCAGGAACACAGTCTTGCCGTCCTCGGTATACACACAGGGAACGGGCTCACCCCAGTATCTCTGGCGGGCGAAGATCCACTCACGGAAGTGATAATTGTTCTTTCTCCGGGCAACGCCGGCCTTTTCCAGCTTGCAGGTGATGGCCTCCTTGGCCTCCTCCACGGTCAGGCCGGTGAACTCCTCGGAATTGATTAGCTTGCAGCCCTTGCCCAGGTAATCCTGCTTTTCAAAGGCGCACTCGGAAACGTCCCGACCCTCGATGACCTGGATCATGGGAATGTTATGGACCTGGGCATACTCAAAGTCACGCTGATCGTGGCTGGGAACGGCCATAACAGCACCGGTACCGTAGCTTGCCAGGACAAAGTCGCCGATAAACACAGGCACTTCCTTGCCGTTGACGGGATTGATGGCGTATACGCCCTTCAGGGGGCAACCGGACTTGGTCTTGTTCAAATCCGTGCGGTCGATGTCGCTCTTTTTCACAGCTTCGTCAATGTAAGCCTGGACCTCTTCTTTATTTTCCACGCGGTCCATGAGTTCCTTCACGATTTTGCCGTCGGGAGCCAGGACCATGAAGGTGATGCCGTAGATGGTTTCAATGCAGGTGGTATAGATGGAGAACTGGCCGCCGCCAATCAGCTGGAAATCCACTTCCACGCCGGTGGACTTGCCGATCCAGTTACGCTGGATCTCCTTGGTGGATTCAGGCCAATCGATCTCTTCCAGGCCCTCCAGCAGCTTTTCGGCAAAGGCAGGCTGGTCAATGACCCACTGCATCATGTTCTTCTTGACAACGGGGTAGCCACCGCGCTCGGACTTACCATCAATGACCTCGTCATTACTAAGCACAGTGCCCAGCTCCTCGCACCAGTTGACGGGCATTTCGATACGCTTGGCATAGCCTGCTTCCCACAGCTTCTTAAAGATCCACTGGGTCCACTTATAGAAAGAAGGATCGGAAGTGGCGATGACCTTAGACCAATCGTAATCAAAGCCCAGCTCCTTCAGCTGACCGGAGAAGGTTTTGATATTCTCCTGGGTAAAGCCATTGGGATGGTTTCCGGTAGAAACGGCATACTGCTCCGCAGGCAGACCGAAGGAATCGTAGCCCATGGGGTGCAGAACATTATAGCCCTGCATCCGCTTCATGCGGGACATGATATCCGTGGCGGTATAGCCCTCAGGATGGCCTGCATGGAGGCCTACGCCGGAGGGGTAAGGGAACATATCCAGCACATAGTACTTGGGCTTGGAGAAGTCCCACACGTCGGTATGGAAGGTCTTGTTGTCCTCCCAGTATTTTTGCCACTTATCCTCAATGGCGGTAAAATCGTAATGCATGACAAACACCTCTTTTACATCGTTTCGTCGATGATAATATCCTTTAAATCCACATTTTCCGCGTCTGCCCACAGGCGCTCCAGGTCATAAAACTCCCGGGCCTCCTCGGTAAAGACATGGACAACGATAGAGCCGTAGTCCAGCAGCTCCCAGCTGTTACCCCGGTGGCCTTCCCGGCCCAGCATGGGCTCGCCCAGCTGATCCAGGGTGTACTCCGCGTAATCGCAGAGGGTCTTGACATGGGTGCTGGAGGTACCGGTGCAGATCAGGAAATAGTCCGCGATGCTGGACACATCATTGATCCGCAGCAGCTTGATATTCATGCCCTTCTTGGCATCCAGGGCCTTGGTTACTTCATAAGCGACTTCTTTTGCTGTTAACATAGGATCGATTCCTTTCTTAAAGGGATTTATTTAAATATGCAAGAGCCTCCTGAGATTCCGGGGAAATGTCACTCCCCTGCTTTTTCAGCAGCTCCAGGGTCATGGTCAGCCCCAGCTTCAGTGCCTCCTTCAAGTCGGTAAAGGCTAGTTGCCGCAGCTTCTCCACCCCGGGAAAATCCCGATTGGGCTCCATATAATCCGCAACATAAATGATTTTTTCCAGGGTGGTCATCTTGGCCTTTCCCGTGGTATGGGAACGAATGGCACTAACCACCGCATCGTTTTCTCCAAAGATCCGCTGCGCCACCAGGGCGCCGGTCAGCGCGTGCAGTGTCTTGGGATTTTTTGTAAAAAACGCATCGAGTAATATACCATACTCCCGGCACAAAGTCAATTGGAGTTCTCCGTCCAGAGCCTTGGTAATATCGTGGAGAAGTCCTGCTCTGGCGGCATCGGTTTCGTTCGCGCCCCATCGCCTTGCCAGCTCCACTGCCGTGTCCCGGCAGCCCAGCACATGAGCCACCCGGTTGGGTTTCAAAAGTCCGGTGACGACCGCTTCCAATTCTGCCATTGGCAGATTACGATAGCATTCCCCGGTGCCATAGAGCTTATTCTCCCGGATGTAATCCCCTACCCCCTGGGGCAGGAAAGGATCGGCACAATGAAACACCAACATTCGGCGAAGCTGGGTGGAAGAAATATCCACCACGGGGTTTTGAATCAGCACCACTCTGGCACCCAGAGCTTCCATTTCCGCCTTACACTGGTCAATGGCGGATTTTTCATCCCGTTCGCCCCGGTAAAACACACCAAGAACGGCATTTTTCCAAAGATATTCCGCATTTTTCCACTGGCGGAAGGTCAGAAACATATCCGTGCCAATGAGCAGATACAAGGTATCCCCCGGGTGCTGCTCCAGCAGGGTCTGCAGCGTTTGGTACGTGTAGCTTGGCCCTTCCCGGTTCAGCTCCATATCCGTCACTTCGAGGTGCGGCATTCCCGCGACACTCAGGCGCACCATTTCCAGCCGCTGCATAGGCTCAGGAGAGCCAACAGGCATGACTTTATGGGGCGCAATACGATCCGGTATCAGCAGGAGCTTATCAAGCCCCAGCGCCGACACCGCGCAGTTTGCCGCCCGGATATGCCCGATATGCGGTGGATTAAAGGTTCCGCCATAAATGCCGATCTTTGCCATAAACGCCTCCTGTCAGATCAATCCTCGCCCCGAAGCTGCTTCTCCCGTTCCCGCTCGATGGCTTTATCGATGGCCATCTGCCGGAAGTACTGATTTCTCTGTTCCCGCACTTTCTTCTGTGCGGCACGACGGGCGCGGACGCCCTTGCCCACAGGGTCGGATTTACTCACCGGGGTGGCCTTGCGCTTGGCCCGTCCGGTCTGATTACGCTCCTCCTGACATTTTTCGCTAAAGCGGTAGATCACGAATTTCGTGCCGATCACCGCCACGCCATCGGCGCCGGTAGCCTGACAGATCTCATCGCTGACCTCACGGGGGCTCATCAGCGCGCCCTCCAGAACCTTGCCTTTCACCAGTTCTCTGGCAGTCAGCAAGTTTTCCGCCTCGGCGATCACCGCTTCGGTGACGCCGCTTTTACCCACCATCAGGGTGGTATCCAAGGTGTTGGCCTGAGCGCGAAGCTCTGCTCTTTGTTTACTTGTCAGCATAGCCTGCCTCCTTCATTCTCTCATAAAACAGTTTCAGTGCATTTCCACGGTGGGAAATGCTGTTCTTTTCCTCGGGGCTCAATTCTGCCGTGGTTTTTCCCAGGGGCGGATAGTAGAAGATGGGATCGTAGCCGAAGCCGTTCTCCCCTCGCGCCTCCCGCAGCAGCTCGCCGTGGATCTCGCCCCGAGCCTGGATGGTTTGCCCCTCGGGGGTCACCAGGGTAATAACGCAGACGAATTGTGCCTGCCGCTGACCGTCGGGGACGTGCTCCGTATTTTTCAGCAGAAGCAGCAGACGACCCCAGTCGTCCAGGGAATCGTCAAAGCCATAGCGGGCGGAGTAAATACCCGGCTCGCCGTTCAATGCGTCCACCGCGATGCCGGAATCGTCCGCCAGCGCCGGCAGACCTGTTGCTTTCATGACAGCTTCGGCCTTGATGAAGGAATTTTCCTCAAAGGTGGTGCCGGTTTCCTCCACATCCAGGTCGATGCCCAGCTCGGATTGCAGCACCAGGTCGATGCCAAATTTTTCGGTGATCTTGCTGATTTCTTCCAGTTTGTGCTTATTTTTGCTGGCCAAAACGACTTTCATTACAGCAGTGCCTCCACAAAATCTCTGGCCACAAAGGGCATAAGGTCATCAGCCTGCTCGCCTACGCCCACGAATTTCACCGGAATTTGCAGGGCATCCGCCACGGCGATGACGATACCGCCCTTGGCAGTGCCGTCCAGCTTGGTCAGGGCGATGGCGGTAACACCGGCAATCTCCTTAAACTGCCTGGCCTGGATCAGTCCGTTCTGGCCGGTGGTGCCGTCCAGCACCAGCAGCACCTCCCGGGATGCATCGGGCAGCTCACGCTCCACAATGCGGCTGATCTTGTTCAGCTCATTCATCAGATTCTGCTTGTTGTGAAGCCGTCCGGCGGTATCCACCAGGATCACATCCACATTTCTGGCCTTGGCGGCCTGGATACCGTCAAACACCACCGAAGCAGGGTCCGCGCCCTCATGCTGCCGCACGATATCCGCGCCGCTGCGGCCTGCCCAGATTTCCAGCTGGTCAGCTGCCGCCGCGCGGAAGGTATCGCCGGCCACCAGCAGGACCTTCTTACCCTGCTTGACAAGCTGGGTGGCGATCTTGCCAATGGTGGTGGTCTTGCCAACGCCGTTGACGCCGATGACCAGCACCACAGAGGGCTTGGTATCCAGCTTCAGCTCCGGGCTGCCAACCTCCAGCATTTCCACCAGGATGGTTTTCAGTGCCTCCCGAGCCTCCTCGGTTTCCTTCAAATGCTGCTCCTTAACGGTTTTCCGCAGGCGTTCCACAGCTTTCACTGCGGTATCCATGCCTAAGTCCGCCAGGATCAGACATTCTTCCAATTCTTCATAAAAATCCTCGTCAATCTGGCTGAAACCGGAAAACACACTGCCAAGGGTATTGCTCAGCGCGTTTCTTGTTTTGGTCAAACCGGCCTTGATTTTATCAAAAAAACCCATGTTTACTCCTTATTCCACAATGCCTAAGTATTCTTCCATCTGGTTCAGATCCAGCCGCAGCAGCTTACTGATGCCCTGCTCCTGCATGGTCACGCCGTAAAGCACATCAGAGGCTTCCATAGTGCCTCTTCTGTGGGTGATGACGATAAACTGGGTCTTCTGGCTGAGGTTGCGCAGATAGCTTGCAAACCGTTCGACATTCCGATCATCCAGCGCCGCGTCGATCTCATCAAGCATGCAGAACGGCGTGGGGCGAACCTTCAAAATAGCGAAATATAGCGCGATGGCCACGAAAGCTTTTTCACCGCCGGAGAGCAGTGTGATGGTCTTCAGCTGCTTTCCGGGGGGCTGCACCCGAATTTCAATGCCGCAGGTCAGCGGGTTCTCCGGATCCTCCAGCACCAGGGCGCCCTTACCGCCGCCGAACATTTCCTCAAAGGTCTGGCCGAAATACTGGTCGATCTTGCGGAATTCCTCCACGAAGATCACGGTCATTTCCTTGGTGATATCCCGGATGATGTTCTCCAAATCCTTCTTGGCGTGGAGCACATCGTCCCGCTGCTCAGAGAGGTAGCTGTATCGCTCGTTGACACGGGCATATTCCTCAATAGCGCCCAGGTTGGGTGTGCCCAAAGCGGAAATCTTACGCTTCAGCTCACCGATGCGGCGGTTGCCGGCGGTGATGGATTCGATCTCACCGCGGTGCTCCACAGCGGTGCTGGGCGTCAGATCATAGGACTCCCACAGCTTATCGATGATCTGCTTCTCTTCCATGGAAGAAGTGATTTTCTTCTGCTCCAGCAGAGCGCAGGCTCGCTCCATGTTGAGGATGTCCTTGCTCTTTTCCTGGGCATCCCGCTCGCAACGGGTCTTGGATGCCTCGGTTTCCGCCCGCTGGGCAATCACCTGCTCCATAGACTTTCGGCAGACATTGGCATCGGCAGTATTTTCTGTCTGCCGCTGCATCAGTGCCTGGATCTCCGCACCCAGCCGGGCATTATCGGCAACGAAGGCGTCAATCAGTGCCAGCTTGCGCTCCTTGTCGCCCTCCATGGCGCTTCTCAGATTGTTCAGATCCGCAATGTGCGCCTGTGCGGTGTTGCGCTCGGCATCCAGAGCTGCCGCCTCCGTCTTGCAGGCGGTCATCTCGTCAGTAATCACTGCGGTAGCTTCGGATGCTTCAGTCTGGCTGCCCTCCAGCAGCGCAAGCTGCTGCCGGGTCTGGGTCAGCTGAGCGGTAAAGATCTGAATCTTGGTCTGGCCGGCTGCCAAACGCTCCCGATCCATGGCATCCCGCTGCTCCAGAGCTTCCAGTTCCTTCCGGGCGGCAGACTCCGCATCCACGATGGCCTGGAGCAGAATTTCATGCTGCTTTTCCTGACCTTGGAGCCGCAGAACCTGATCCTCTGCCTCACGGAGCTGATCCCGGGCAGTATTCAGCTGGAATTCCACCTGGTCATAAAGCCGCTGGGCTTCCTGCAGTTCGGACTCGGCAGCCAACTTTTCAGTCTGAAGCTGCTTTTCCTGCTGGGTCAGCTTTTCCAGCTCGTTGGCACGGGACAAAATGCCTGCATCTTTATTCACGCTGCCGCCGGTCATGGAACCGCCGGCATTCATCACCTGGCCGTCCAGCGTGACGATCTTAAAGCGGTTATGGTACTTATTTGCCATAGCGATGGCGGCATCCAGATCCTGGACAATAACGGTACGACCCAGCAGATTCTCCACCACATCCCGATAGGTATCCTTGCTGGTAACCAGGTCGGAGGCGATACCGATAAAGCCACGGCAAGATTCCATGCCGGTTTCCGTCAGCCGGCGAGCCTGAATAGTGGTCAAAGGCAGGAATGTAGCACGGCCGCTTCCGGTACGCTTTAGGTAGGAAATGGCGGCCTTACCGTCCTGTTCACTCCCCACAACGACCTGCTGCATGGCGGCGCCCAGGGCGATCTCGATGGCGATGGCATAGTCATCTTCCGTGCGAATCAGGCGAGAAACCGGGCCGTGGACATTCCGCAGGGCGCCACGCTCGGCCTCCTGCATCACCAAGCGGACAGATTTCTGATAGCTTTCGTAATCCCGCTCCATAGCCCGGTACACCCGGAGCTTGGCGGTAACAGCGTCCAGCTTGGTATTCAGCTCACGGCACTGCTGATCCAAAGTATCTCTGCGCTTGATCCGGGTCTCCTGCCGCATGGCATAGCCGGAAATGGTATTGTTGGAGGCGGTAACCTCATCCTGCGCCTGATTCAGTTCTCTTCGGCAGGCATTCAGATTCTCCTGGGCCTGATTGCGGCGCTCATTGCCGGCAGTCAGGTCCTCCCGGAGCTGAGATACACGATCCTCGGTATGGGTTCTGCTCTCCTGCAGGCCACGGACATCTGCCTCCTGGGCAGCAATATCCGAAGCCAGGCGGGTCTCCTGGCTGCGAAGCTCCAAAAACTGCTTCGTCATGCCCTGAGCGCTGGCTGCCATAGCGGACAGCTTTTGCTGTAAAGCATCGATCTGGGTCTGCTTTTCTTTCAGCTCCCCTTCAATGCTGACGATACGCTCCTGTGCCTGCTGGATCTGGACATCGATGCCGCCGCTGCGGTCAGCAGTGCCCTGGAGCTCTTCCCGAATCCGGGCGATGTTGGCATCGTTATTCTCCATATTACCACGAAGCACGGCCATCTGGCCTTCCAGCTGCTGATGGTTGGCTTCCAGCATATTGACTTTCAAACGGACGGTTTCCAGATCGCCGTCCTTTTGCCGCAGGGCGATGCCGTATTCCTCGGACTGGCGGTACAGCCGATCCAGGTCGTCATGGGCCTGCTGCAGCACGAAGGACGCGGACTTATAGTCCTCCTCTGCCTTCTTGGCGGCGGCGGAGAGCTTATCCAGAGTGTCCAGCCACACAGCCACTTCCACACCGCGAAGCTCGTCCTTCAGTTCCAGATACTTTTTGGCCTTTTCGGACTGCGCTTTCAAGGGTTCCAGCTGCAGCTCCAGTTCGGAAACCTTATCATTGATACGCAGCAGGTTATCCTCCGTATGCGCCAGCTTCCGCTCGGTTTCTTCCTTGCGGTGGCGATACTTGGAGATACCGGCGGCTTCCTCGAAGATCTCACGGCGGTCGGCGCTCTTCAGAGACAGGATCTCATCGATACGGCCCTGGCCGATGTTGGAGTAGCCCTCCCTGCCAAGGCCCGTATCCATAAACATCTCATGAATATCCCGCAGACGGGCAGACTGGCGGTTGATATAGTATTCGCTGTCACCGCTGCGGTAATACCGACGGGTGACCATGACCTCATCGGCATCATACTGTAGCGCCCGATCGGAATTGTCCAATGTCAGGGTAGCTTCCGCAAAGCCCACAGCGCTGCGCCTCTGTGTGCCGCCGAAGATCACATCCTCCATCTTGGCGCCGCGGAGGGTTTTGCTGCTCTGCTCACCCATGACCCAGAGGATCGCATCGGAAATATTCGATTTACCGGAGCCGTTGGGGCCCACAATGGCGGTGATGTCATCACCGAACCGGATCAGTGTTTTATCCGGGAAGGACTTAAAGCCCTGTACTTCCAAAGATTTCAGATACACGGTAAAACCTCGTCAAAAAATGTAAAACTAATCAATTTATTATATCCGCAAACAGCAAAAAAAGCAAGGTTTTCTTTTGGAAAATCTCAGCTTTTCGCGGCCTTGGCTTCTTCTGTAAAAGAGCATGACAAAGCGCGGCAGGTATGCACCTGCCGCGCTTGCGGTATCAGTCATCTTTCAGGGAAAAATCCTCGCGTTCCAGCGACAAATTGGGGTTATAGTAGGGGTCGCCTGCGGCGAGCTCTTTGTGCCAGCGATCCATAAAGCGCTCCACCTCGCCCTGGAAGCGGCGCTGCTTTTCGATGGTATCTTCCAGACCACGGCTCTTGGACTCATAGTGGTAGAGCTCTGCATAGGGTGTCCAGACCACCAGATAACCGGCCTTGCGAATACGCATACACATATCCACATCGTTGAACGCCACTTTAAAGCTCTCATCCAGGCCGTTAATGGCAGTCCAGATTTCCCGGCGGATCAGCACACAAGCAGCTGTTACGCAAGAATAGTTCTGGGCAATGGTCATACGGCTGACATATCCGTAACTCTTCCGGGGGAAGCACTTGTGGGCATGGCCGGCAACGCCGCCGATGCCCAGAATCACACCGGCGTGCTGCACCGTGTCATCGGGGTAATACAGCATGGCGCCAACAGCGCCCACGTCCTTACGCTGGGCAAACATCAGCATCTGCTCCAGCCAGTCCGGTGTCAGAACTTCCACATCGTTATTCAGAAGCAGCAGGTAGTCGCCCTGGGCGCTTTGTGCGCCGAAATTGTTGATGGCTGAGTAGTTAAACTCCCCTGCCCAGGTCACCACATGGATCCGCTGATCCTTTTGGATCTCGTCATAGTAAGCAAAAGTACGGTTTTCGGTACTGTTGTTTTCAATGATGATGATCTCCCAATTCTGGTAGGTAGAAACCGACACGATGGAATCGATGCACTTTTTCAGATCGTCGATATGATCCTTATTGGGGATCAGAATGGAAATCAGGGGCTCTCCTTCGATTTCATAGCGGATACGATAAGTGGAAGGAATCGTGGAATCCAGCACTTCACCCTTCAGTCCTACCCGTTCCAGATGTTCTGTCAGGGCTTTTTTCGCCGCAATCATGGTGTAGGGCTTCGCAGAAATATCCGAAGCCACGGAATTTGCGTGGCTGCGCCAGTAATACAGGATCTTTGGAATATGCACCACATTCTTCGCCTGCTCTGTCAGCCGCAGGATCAGGTCATAATCCTGGCTGCCGTCGAATTCCGAACGGAAACCGCCGCCGGCCTTTTCCAGAAGCTCCCTGGAGAAAGCGGTGAAATGGCAGATGTAGTTGTAGCTTCGCAGGGTATCCGGGGCATAGTCCGGTTTGTAATGGGGGAAGAACGCGTCCTCCGGTGTATGGTGGAAGGTGTTCTCATCGGTATAGATCATGTCCGCATCCTGCTCACAGACCGCAGTCATCATTTCATACAGCGCGGCGGGATGGAGCAGATCGTCATGGTCAAACAGCGCAATATACTCGCCGGTGGACATTTCGATACAGGCGTTGGTATTGCCAGAGATACCCATGTTCTTTTCCAGCTTTTTATAGATGATCCTAGAATCTTTTTTGCAGTACTGGGCGCAGATCTTCTCCACATCCCGGTGCTGCTGGTCACTGCCATCGGCAAGGCACAGCTCCCAGTTGGCATAGGTCTGGTTCTGCACAGACCGGATCATCTCATGCAGATATTTTTCCGGGGTGTTGTACAGGGGCACAAGAATGCTGAACTTGATATCCCGGGAGAATTTCTTCTTTCTCTGCTGCGCCAGGTCTTCTGCCGTGTAGATCGGTTTTCTGGCCTTTCTGTAATCCACCCGGTTGGTCAGCTTTCTTCTGGCCTTTCTCCAGGTAGAACGGATACCCTCCCGGAACAGACACTTGACGCCCTTTGCCAGCAAGTAGGTAAACCGGTTGGATTTCAGCAGTTTTTTGATGCCGCCAAAGATCGCACGACCGGGCTTTGTCAGCTTCCACCACATGGCATTGGTTACAGCATCGTACTTGCCCTGAACAGAAGCCAGCTGACGGGACAGGTCTTCCCGCTGATCCATGGCTACCTGACAGCACTCTCTGTAATGTGTCAGTTCCCGAACAAGCTTTTCCTTTTCCGCCACCAGGGAATCGTTCCAGGCGCTCAGCTTTGCGATTTTCTCAGATTGTTCCTCTATCTGCAGGGAAAGCAGGCTAATTTGCTGATCCTGGGCTTTCCTCGCGTTTTCCAGCGCCTGGACATCACTGCGGTGCTGATCCTCGGAAACCCGGATATTGCGCTCATAGTCCGCGATCTGATCCAGGATGTTATCCTTCCGTCTGAAGCAGATGGCATAATTTGTCAAATAGAAGGGGCGGTAGCTCAAATCGTCCAGGAAGCTTTCCTTTGCGAAGATGCCTGTCCAATACTCCCGCTGCTGCACATTGATATGGGTGGGATCCTCGAAATCATCCGGTGTGGAGGAAAACAGGACGGTATCGGCATAGGTACACAGGTTTTTGATGGCCTTCTGCCCATCCTCAGTCGGCAGATGCTCCAACACCTCAATACTGACCACAAGGTCGTATTTTCCGGGCAGCTTTTCCGGCAGGGGCTCTGCCAGGGAACCCACGGCGCAATAGGGACGCACGTCCTCTCTGACAGCGGAGATGGCGTACTCAGACAGATCCACACCATAAGCTTCCACGCCACGATCCCGCAACGCTGCCACCAGATGACCGGTTGCGCAGCCTGCGTCCAGAACGGTCTTGGGATGCAGATCCGCCACGATCCGTTCCGCCACGCTTTCCAGGAAGCCCTTGGTATACTGGGAATCCAGATAGTTTACCTTGCCAACACCCACATCGTATTGGCGGTAATATTCTTCATTGTAGATATTACTCATCTTTTTCTCCCTTATCCTGCCGCGTAAGCGTCACAGACCTCTGCCGCATCGCCGAACATTTTGACCTTGCCGTGATCCAGCCAGATCACCCGGTCGCACATTTCCCGGATCTGGGGCAAACTATGGGAAACGAAGAGCACAGTGGCACCGCCGGTCATCAGCTCCAGCATACGTCGCTTACTCTTTTCCTGAAAGTTGGCGTCACCGACAGACAGCACTTCGTCCACGATGAGGATTTCCGGCTCCACCACCGTAGCGATGGCAAAAGCCAGTCTGGCCGTCATACCGGACGAATAATTTCGGAGGGGAACATCGATAAACTCACCGATCTCTGCAAAGGCCACGATCTCATCGTACTTTTCCTGGAGAAATTCCTCGGAATAGCCCAGAATGGCACCGTTGAGAAACACATTTTCTCTGCCGGTCATTTCCATATCAAAGCCGCTGCCCAATTCCAGCAAGGGAACTACATTGGCACGGACTTTCACATTGCCGGAAGTGGGACGCAAAATGCCGGAAATCACCTTTAAAATGGTACTTTTACCGGCGCCGTTGTGACCGATGAGGCCTACAACTTCGCCTTTTTTTACTTCAAAGCTGACATGATCCAGTGCCACAAATTCCTTGTAAGACAGCTTTCTCTTCAGCAATTTGATGATATATTCCTTCAGGCTGTTGATGCGGTCTCCGGCCATCCGAAAGTGCATGGAAACCTCATTGACCTCGATCATGGTCTTGGCTTCAGCGTTCTGCATATCATTTTGATTTTCCATTGCAAACTCCTTACACATACAGAACAAACTTATTTTGCTGCTTCCTAAACACCCCGACACCAAGCAGCAGTACGATACCGGCCGTCAGGATGCACCGCAGATAGGCGCTGGGGCCGGGGGAAACGCCGTCGATGATACAGGTACGGGCAAAGGTAATAAACTGATACATGGGGTTCAGCCGGTAGATCGGCAGGAACTTGGCGGGGATGATGCTTTCCGGATAAAACACCGGCGTTACATACTGCCACATCATGCTCACAACGCTCCACAGGAATTGGGTATCCTGGAAGAAGGTCATGGCGGTGGTCAGCAACAGCGTCATGCCGGTGACAAAAGCCAGCAGGCAAACAATGTCGAAAATCAGCAGCAGCATTGCCGGTTGGAAGGGCGTGCCGGTAAAAATGACCACCAAAAACAGGGGCATCAGCGCAAAGGCAAAATTGATCAGAGAAGAAAGAACACGGGATACGGGATAAATATACTTGGGCATATAGACCTTTTTAATCAGCGCGGCGTTGCCGGTGATGGAGGTCATGCCCAGAGTCAGGGCTTCATTGAAGAAGCTAAAGAAAACAATACCCGTCAGCAAATACACCGGGTAATTGGGGATATCGCTTTTAAACAGCGTGGAGAATACCACATACTGGACCGTCATGGTCAGCAGGGGGTTGACAAAGCTCCAGGCCATGCCCAGGGCAGAGCGCTTATACTTCGTCTTAAAGTCCCGGGAAACCAGCTGCTTGATAAGGAAAGTGTAACGGGAGTAAACTGTGCACAGGGACACCACCATGTTGCTCTTGCCCCGGCGAGCCTGCCGGAAGCACCATACGACGTATGCTGCCAGAATCAGGAAAGCGCCAACCACCGCGATCCAGTAGATCTGGTAAAAAGCACGCTCAGAATAACCGCTGAGTCTGACACACAGCGTACCTGTGGTACTCTCACCGTTGAGCGCATAGGCACCGGGGGCATTTTCGCCCTGGAGCACGCCGCCGGCGTAGATGGTGATGGCATTACCGGCAGAACAGCCTTCGGTGGTCAGGCGGAGTACCAGGGTCTCCCCTTTTGACAAGGCAATCTCTTCATCAAACGCAAAGCAGGTGTACTGATTGTTTTTGATCTCGGACAGGGACACTGTTTTTTGCCCGGCAATCTGTCCCGCGGAATTCTCCAAGGTCAGCGTAAGAGATCCGGTATTGGTTCTGTCGAATGTACCGGCAAAGATTTCCACGGCGTTCAGCACATTGGAAGGTGCTTTCACCGTTTGGCTCAGCTCCATACCGTCGACAATCTCACCTACCACATAGGTAGTACCCGGAGCGTCCGACATTCCCTTGGAATAACGGAACTGGTTATAGCCCAGGGTGTAGATCCCAATGGCGAACACCCAATATATCACAGCAAGAAGCAGTATCAGACGCTTCGATTTTTTCAAATCCATAATGAGTCACTACCTCAAATTCCAAAATCGTTTCACGGAGGCGATAAACAAAATGCCAGCCCATAGTCTTTTTAGTATAGCATTCTTTGTCGATAATGTCAAACGCACAAAGCCTGACTGTGTTCGCAGTCAGGCTTTTGCATCACTTAAAAAGTAAACGTATCCGCCAAACCAAGCCACTTTTGATCTTTTTCGCTAAGGTTCAGCGGTGTACCGTCCGCCAAGGTGTACCCTTGGGCAGAGGCGCTACCCTGGTATGTGCCAACCAGTTCCGGCCATTGGATACCAATGGCGGGGTCATTCCATGCCAGACCGCCCTCATCGCCGGGGTGATAAAAATCGGTAACTTTGTAGCAGAATTCTGCCGTATCGCTGAGCACCATGAAGCCATGGGCAAAGCCTTCAGAAATGTAGAACTGCTTCTTGTTTTCCTCTGTCAGCTCCACGCCGTACCACTTGCCGTAGGTTTCGCTGCCGGCACGCAGATCCACGGCCACATCGAACACACGGCCCTTGATAACACGAACCAGCTTGCCCTGGGGGTACTGCTTCTGGAAATGCAGACCTCTGAGAACGCCCTTGACGGACATGCTCTGATTGTCCTGTACAAAAACCATATTCAGCCCATTTTCCTGCATATCCCGCAGGCTGTAGGTCTCCATGAAATAGCCCCGGTTGTCGCCGTGGACGGCAGGCTCAATGATATACAGGCCCTCGATGGGGCACTTGGTAACTTTAATCTGTCCCATAGCTTATTCCTCGATTTCCTTCAGGTATCTTGCCAGGGCATCCTGCCAGGTGGGCAGAGGTGTGAAGCCGGCAGTGACCAGCTTCTTCTTGTCCAGGCGGCTGTTGTAGGGGCGGGCAGCCTTGGAAAGGCCGTATTCCTCGGTGGTCACGGGGACGACCTTGGTGGTGTAACCGGCCTGGCGGAAAATCTCACATGTAAAGTCATACCAGCTGATATAACCGCCCTCATTGGTGGCATGGTAGTAACCGTACTTGTCTGTTTCCACCATATCCACCAGCAGTCGGGATAGATCCAGCGTGTAGGTGGGAGTGCCAACCTGGTCGCAGACCACACGAACGGTGTCGTATTTCGCACCAACATTGAGCATGGTCTTGATGAAATTCTTACCGTTCAGACCGAATACCCATGCAATACGGACGATGAAGTACTTCTCCAGGGTGTTTGCGACAGCCAATTCGCCCTCCAGCTTGGTCTGGCCGTAAACATTCAGAGGCTTATAGTCCTTGCAATCCGGCTCCCAAGGGGTTTCGCCCTGGCCGTCAAAGACATAATCCGTGCTGATATAGACCATCTTGCAATCCAGAGCCTTGCAGACTTCGGCAATATTCTGGGTGCCGCCGGCGTTGATGGCACGGACCTTTTCTACCTTGTCATCGTCCTCGGCCAGATCCACCGCCGTCCATGCGGCGCAGTGTACCACCACATCGGGCTTAACTTCGGACAGAACAGCCTGAACGGCAGCCTTGTCGGTAATATCCAGCTGCACATAGGGCATGGAGCATACGGCAGAGCCATCTGCCACGCCGCTGTATTCCGGGGCAATATCAGAGCCGACGCCTTCATATCCCCGCTTGTGCAGTTCGTTCATCACATCGTGGCCCAACTGGCCGCCGACACCGGTTACAAAAACCTTCATGTTAGCGCTCCTTTAGCGGTTGCTGTACATCTTTTCGTAGTAGTTCTGGTACTCGCCGGAAATGATGGTCTGCCACCACTCCTTGTTATCCAGATACCACTGGATGGTCTTCTTGATGCCGTCCTCAAACTTGGTTTCCGGCAGCCAGCCCAGCTCGTTGTGGATCTTGGTGGGGTCGATGGCATAGCGCATATCGTGACCCTTCCGGTCGCCCACATGGGTAATGAGGCTCTCGGGCTTGCCCAGTTCCTTACAGATGATCTTCACGATCTCGATGTTCTGCTTTTCGTTGTGGCCGCCCACATTGTAGACCTCGCCGACCTTACCCTTGTGGATGATCAGGTCGATGGCCTTGCAGTGATCCTCAACATACAGCCAGTCACGGACATTCAGGCCCTCGCCGTAAACGGGCAGAGGCTTGTCTGCCAGGGCGTTGGCGATCATCAGGGGGATCAGCTTCTCAGGGAAGTGATAGGGGCCGTAGTTATTGGAGCAGCGGCTGATGGTCACCGGCAGGCCGTAGGTACGGTGGTATGCCATAACCAGCAGGTCAGCGCCGGCCTTGGAGGAGGAGTAGGGAGAGCTGGTGTGGATGGGGGTCTCCTCAGTGAAAAACAGGTCGGGGCGATCCAGGGGCAGGTCACCGTAGACTTCGTCGGTGGAGACCTGGTGGTAACGGGTGATACCGTACTTCCGGCAGGCATCCATCAGTACCTGGGTGCCCAGGATATTGGTCTGCAGGAAGATCTCAGGATTCTCGATGGAGCGGTCCACATGGCTCTCTGCCGCGAAGTTTACGATCACATCAGGCTTCTCTTCCTCGAACAGCTTGTAAACGCCCTCACGGTCGCAGATATCCAGCTTGACAAAGCGGAAGTTGGGGTTGTCCATCACAGGCGCCAGGGTGCTGAGATTGCCGGCATAGGTCAGCTTGTCCAGGCAGACAATGCGGTAGTCCGGGTATTTGTTCAGCATGTGGAACACAAAATTGGAGCCGATAAAGCCGGCACCGCCGGTAACGATAATGGTCATGTTATTGATCCTCTCTTATCCCTTTTTCTTGTCAACATATTTGCCGTCCAGCACATCCTTCAGGTACTGGCCGTACTGATTCTTCTTCATAACCTCATAGGTCTCCATGACTGCCTCCCGGGAGATCCAGCCGTTCATATAGGCGATATCTTCCAGGCATGCCAGCTTGCGGTGCTGGTGCTTTTCCATGGTCATGACGAAGTTGGTGGCCTCTACAAGGCTTTCATGGGTGCCGGTATCCAGCCAGGTAAAGCCCTGGCCCAGCAGTTCCACATTGAGCTGACCGTTTTCCAGATAGATCCGGTTCAGGTCAGTGATCTCCAGCTCACCACGGGCAGAAGGCTTCAGGTTCTTTGCGTACTCGACGACCTTGTTGTCATAGAAGTAAAGGCCCGTTACGCAATAATTGCTCTTGGGCTTGGCAGGCTTTTCCTCAATGGAGATCGCACGGCCCTCGCTGTCAAACTCAACGATACCGAATCTCTCAGGATCGTCCACATAGTAACCGAAGACGGTTGCGCCCTTGCCGTTTTCCGCGTTTTCAACGGCAGCTCTCAGCCGCAGCTTCAGGCCGTGGCCGGCAAAGATATTATCACCCAGGATCATGGCAACGGTATCATCGCCGATGAAATCCGCGCCGATGATAAAGGCCTGCGCCAGTCCATCAGGAGAAGGCTGCACAGCATAGCTCAGGTTCAAGCCGAATTGATTGCCATTTCCCAGCAGTTCCTGGAATCTGGGAGTGTCCTGGGGGGTGGAAATAATCAGAATGTCCCGGATGCCGGCGCTCATCAGCACAGACATGGGATAATAGATCATAGGCTTGTCATAGATCGGCAAAAGCTGCTTGGATGTCACCTTTGTTAACGGGTACAACCGGGTGCCGGAACCTCCGGCCAAAATAATGCCTTTCATTGTGAACCTCCTGTTATCTTGTTTTCTATAGTTTGGGAAGTGCTCTTGCAGATATCATACACCATATCACAGGAAAAGTCTATGCATAATTCTGCCAAAAGCGACTGGGACAACGTCATTACAGGCCCAATATCTGCGCTACGCTGCGAATCAGGCCCTTTTTTATCAAACCGTATTGGAAATAGATCTTATTGCGGCGGAAAAACGAAGCATCCACCGCGGACGCAAAAGCATCCAGAATTTCTGTCTGCTCCTGGGTAAGGATATCCGAATAGGCCTTTTGGAAGGCTTTGCCCTGACAGGCAGCGGCCTTCAGGGACTGCCGCATGGATTGGCTTGTCAGCCGCTTCCACAGAAAGGACGCAGAATGCACATCCTTGGCGCCCACCGCATTTGCCCCATGCTGGCGGTAATCGATGGTGGCCTCCGGCAGAAACGCCGCTTTGCCGCAGCTTGACGCCAAAAGGGCGATCCACCAGTCATGCATCAGCATGGCATCCATATCCACATCCCGGCAGGCAAGGTCTGCCAAAGTCCCGTTGATCATCATAGTACATCCGGTGACCACATTCTGCACCAAAAGGTGACGGAACGCCAGGCGGTTTCCATCCAGCCTGGAATGGGCGCAGAAAGAGGGAGAAATCTCTTTCAGTTCTCTGTCCACCACCCGGAGGTCAGTATGAACCATAGCCGGGACATTCTTTTCTTCGATCTGCTGCATCCGATGCAGGGTCTTGCGCACCTTATCGGGATGCCAGATATCATCCTGGTCGCAGAACATAATATACGGCGCGTCGTGGAACGCCATGATTAGATGCATGAAATGCTTCTGGGCGCTGCCGCACCGCTCCGCAGGCCGGTAGCACCGCAGGATGCCGGGATTTTCCGCTGCGATTTTTGCCAGGATCTCCGGTGTTTCATCGGTAGAGTGATCGTCCGACAAAATGATCTGCAAATTGTCGTAGTCCTGGGTCAGCAGCGACTCCACCGCAGCAGGAATATACGCTCCGCCGTTGTAGCACGCCATTAAAATCAGCACTTTTGGTGTTACCATAGGCGCCTCACAAAATTTCATCCAAAATCTTTTTGTATTGCTTATCCACTACTTCCCTGCTGAAGTATCGGTCAAAGGCCTGCTTGACATTTTCCCGCATTTGCATGTGATCCTGGGTCGTCATTTCCGCAATTCGGCAGGCACAGGTATCGTCCAGTTCAACGCCGATACCCTCGATACGAACCAGTCTCTCCGTATCCGCGGGGATGTTGTTGATAATGGGCAAGCCATTTCGCAGATAGTCCAGGGATTTCATGGTAAGGCCGATGCAAGTGGACGCTTTCATCATATTCAGGCCAAAGTGGCAGCGGCTGAGGATCTGCTGCTTCCGGGCTGCATCGTAAATGACGCCATACTGCTCCACCTTAGCGCCGGCATTCTGGGCCATGTCCACCAAGGTCTGCATCCGTTCGCCGAAGCCGATAATATGGAGCGTAACCGGCTTAAACTGCTTTATCTGGCCAATAAGAGCTGCGATGGCATCAATATCCACCACATTGTTGGCAGAGCCCAGGTAGCACAGATTAATGCGCTCCTCATCCAGAGATACCGGTGCAACTTCATCCGTCAAAGGCGCTGCGCAGAGGTACACCGTCGCGCTCTTGGTGCGGGGAAGCTTCAGTTTCCGACGGAACAGCTCGCATTCTGTGATTACATAGTCCGCCGAATCCAGACCATGGTTTCTCACCCAGCCCCAGATGCCAAAGACCGGTGCCAGCAGCTTCTTCGCTCTTCCCGAGGGAAACGTTTCCGGCCACATATCAAAAATATCAAAGACCAGCCGCACTTCCGGGTGGGCCTTCTTATACTTGGCGGCGTAATGCGCCAGGAAATTGGGTGGAATCAGCGCAACGATCACCTGGGGCTGCTCCGGCAGGCTTTCCAGGTAAGCAAATACATCCCTGGCAAACCGATAGTGAGATAAGATTCGGCCCAAAGAAAGGTTCTTTTTATAGGGCTTCGCCGGAATCTGCACGCATCCGGGGACATTGCACTGAAACTGACATTTCTTTACGTGGTCAAAATCGGAGGTGATATAGGTTACATGGTAACCCCGCTCCTGCAAATGGTGGTCAATTACATTCAGCCTGTGGCTGTAATGATCAGAACAGCTGATCAAGTACGCATTTTTCTTTTGCATTTGAATCATCCATCCCGCAAATCATTTTTAACCCGGCGAAGCGGCTTTTTTACACTTCTTCCGACACTGCCTCCGCCTGCTCCTTGAGAATTTCCTGTTTCATTCTTTCCAGCTCTTCCAGCTTGTCAAAACCTTCCGTACTTTCCTTGCTTAGCAGGATCCGAAGGGTGGTCAGAACCAGCTTGATATCCAGCATCAGAGAGTAGTTCTCAATATAGTTCATATCCAGACGAAGCTTATCGTAGGGAGAGGTATTATACTTGCCGTAAATCTGGGCATAGCCCGTCAGGCCGCCCTTGACTTTCAGGCGGAAGGCAAATTCCGGGATATCTTTCCCGTATTCCTGCATGTGCTCCACACGCTCCGGTCTGGGGCCGACGATACTCATATCGCCCTTCAGAATGTTCAGAATCTGGGGCAGTTCATCGATACGGGTCGCCCGGATGAAAGAACCCACTCTGGTGATTCTGGGATCCCGGTCGGTAGCCGGATGGGATTTTCCGTCCTTTTCCGCATCCACGATCATGCTTCTGAATTTTAGGATCTGAAAAACCTTACCGTGAATTGTAACGCGCTCCTGCTTGTAAAACACCGGGCCGCCATCCTCGATTTTGATGGCGATGGCTGTAATCAGCATAATGGGAGCGGCCACGATCATCGCGATGGCGCTCAGAACTACATCAAAGATCCGCTTTACTGCCCGCTGGGACAGAGTCAAGCCCTTACTTCTGACAAGAAGCAAAGGAGTATCAAACAGGCTGATTCTGGTAGCGCCACGGACGATAATATCCGTAATTTTGGGAGAAACATAGGTGCGGATGCCGTTTTTGTAGCAGAATTTCAGAATGTCATTCCGAATCTCCGCATGAACATCATTGATAATCACCGCATCGTAGTTAACAATCACTTTGCAGATAGCGTCAAAGCCTTCGCTGATATCGATCAGCTTGGTGATGCGATACTTATCTTTACGGGTGTCCATCTTGAATTTCAGGGTCAGCGCGCTTTCCGTACCGTAGATCATTACCATGTTCTTGGGAACGTACAAGTGATGATAGATCACAGTAAACAGATATACGCAGACAAAGATGATGACGGCATCAATCACCGTAAGCAGCAAAATCGGCGCGGGACTGACCACTGCATTGGCGATCAGACAAAGCTGCCAATACGTGATGAAGTTTGCCAGAGCCATGGCAATCCACTGGGAGATGATGACATCAAACAGCTTCATATAGCCAAATTCAAAGCCGTCAAAATTCCGGAACAGCACCAATGTCAACAGAGCATACACACCCGCAAGGACAATTTTACCGTAACCGAAATATGCAGGGAAAGTTCCCGCATCATAACCAATGCGCCAAACCAGATAATAGGCAACCGTAAGGACCGCTACTTCCAAGGATCCTTCGATTGTCCGGATCGCGTGCTTGACACCGTCAAGTTTCGTTCTTTTCATGAGTAAGCGTCTCTCTTTTCCTATTCTTCGGCGCTCTAAGCACACAGCGCCTACACTAACACTATTGGGTATTTTACTACATTAAGCGGCAAAAGTCAACATAACGAAAATTCCGAGGATTTTTGTTCGTTTTTTGTGCAGATAGTGTTGACAGCCGATGTATAATAGTATTGGTGATTTTATGGCAAATAAAACAAACGCGGTTCGACTTGTGGAGCAGGCAGGTATTCCCTGCCGGGAAGCTTTTTACGAGTATGACGAAAATGATCTGGCCGCCAACCATGCCGCCCACGCCATCGGTATGCCGGAGGAGCAGGTTTTTAAGACCTTGGTAGCCCGGGGCGAGCGCACCGGCATCCATGTTTTCTGCATCCCGGTTTGCTGCGAGCTGGACTTAAAAAAAGCCGCCAAAGCCGCCCGCGACAAGAATATGGAAATGGTGGCCGTGAAGGAACTGTTGGGACTGACCGGTTACATCCGCGGTGGCTGCAGCCCTGTGGGCATGAAGAAAAAGTACCCAACCCATATTGACGAAACCTGTATTCTATGCGAGGAGATCGCCGTATCTGCCGGTGAGCGGGGGCACCAGATGATCCTGGAACCTCTTGCCCTGGCCGAACTGATCGGCGCCCAACTCGCTGACATAACCAAATAAGAAAGGAACATAATCATGCAGTACGAATACACAACCAAAGGCACCTGCTCCCGGAGCATTCTTTTTGAGATTGAGGACAACAAGCTGAAAAATGTGCAGTACATCGGCGGCTGCAACGGCAACCTCAAGGGCATCAGCGCCCTGGTGGAAGGCATGGATGTCGATGCCGTCATCGCCCGTCTGGAGGGTATCTCCTGCGGCGGCAAGCCCACCTCCTGCCCCGACCAGCTGGCAACCGCTCTGAAGCAGATCAAGGCCAACGCTTAAATACGCACAAAAAACGGTGTGAAGCAAATCGCTTCACACCGTTTTTTTATTCCTTGACCACTTGCAGGATCTGCCGCAGCAGCTCTTCCCTACCGTTGCCCTTCTCCGCGGAGAAAGGGATCACCGGGCAGCTTTCCGGCAGTTCCAGATCCTCCCGGATGGTTGCCAGGTTGGGCTCCAGCTCGCTTTTCTTCAGCTTATCCATCTTATTAGCCACCACCACGAACCGGCAGCCACTGTCGATAAACCACCGGGCCATAGTAATATCGTTATTCGTAGGCGGATGGCGGTAATCCACAATCAGGATCCCAAGATCAATGCGGCCGGCGGCAAAATAATCCTCCATGAGCTTACTCCAGCGGTCACGCTCCGACTGGGAGACCTTGGCATAGCCATATCCCGGCAGGTCCACAAAATAGCACTTGCCGTCCACAGTGAAATAGTTCACATGGATGGTCTTGCCGGGCTTGTCTCCCACCCTGGCGAAATTTTTCCGCTGCAGCAGCCGATTGATTACGGAAGATTTGCCCACATTGGACTTGCCCGCAAAGGTGATCTCCGGCAGCCGATTTCCCGGGAAATTCTTCGGGTTTGCCGCAGAGGTGAGAAATTCTACTTTCTGTAAATTCATAGCCACCTCACTGCCGGATACCCGGCTTCTTGTGTCTGCCCTGGACTTCCTCAGGCAGATTGCCCAGCAGACCGGGATGGGTCGTGGCGACGGACTGATTCAAAGCGGCCTCCAGAACGGTGTCCACCGTCTGGGCGGTGATGAAATTCAAGGATTTGCGAACCGTCTGGTCGATGAGTTCCAAATCCCGCTCATTATCCTTGGGGATGATGACAGTACGGATGCCGTGGCGCAGAGCCGCCATAGTTTTTTCCTTCAAGCCGCCAATGGGCAGCACCCTGCCCCGGATAGAGATTTCGCCGGTCATAGCCACTTCCCTGCGGACAGATACCCCAGTCAGCGCGCTGACCATGGCAGTGCAGACTGTCACACCGGCGGAGGGACCGTCCTTAGGCACAGCGCCCTCGGGGAAATGCACATGGATATCCTTTGTCTTGTAGAAATCCTCTGCCACGCCCAGAGCCTTGGCATTGGCACGAATATAGCTCAAAGCGGCGTAGGCGGATTCCTTCATCACATCGCCCAGGTTGCCGGTGAGCTCCAACTTGCCGGTGCCGTCCATGACATTAACTTCCACTTCCAGCACTTCGCCGCCAACAGAGGTCCAGGCAAGGCCGGTAACCAGGCCCACCTGGTCAGCGGAAGGCAGACGATCCGGCAGGTACTTCCGAACTCCCAGAAATTCAGTTACATTACTCCCGGTAACGGAAATCCGCTTTTCCCCGGAGATCAGGCGCATATCCGACTTGCGGCAAATTTCTGCCAGACGGCGCTCTAAGGTACGAACACCGGATTCCCGGGTATAGCAGGCGATGATCTCCCGGATGGCATCCTCGGACACCTTCAGCTGGGACTTTTTCAAGCCGTGCTTTTTCATCTGCTTGGGAAGTAAGTGATCCTGGGCGATCATCCGCTTTTCTTCATCGGTATAAGAGCCCAGCTCGATGATCTCCATGCGGTCAAGCAAAGGACGGGGCACGGTGTCCAGGGTATTGGCAGTAGTGATGAACATCACATCGGACAGATCGTAAGGAATTTCCAGGTAGTGATCCCGGTAGGTCTTATTCTGCTCCGCGTCCAGCACCTCCAACAGTGCCGCACTGGGGTCGCCCCGGTAATCGGAACCCATCTTATCCACCTCGTCCAGCAGGAGCAGCGGATTGCAGCTTCCTGCCTGGGTCATGGCGGTCATGATCCGGCCGGGCATGGAGCCCACATAGGTCTTCCGATGACCTCGGATGTCGGCTTCATCGTGAACACCGCCCAGGGAGATCCGAGCCATTTTCCGGTTCAGCGCCTTGGCGACAGAGTATGCAATAGAGGTCTTACCAACACCGGGAGGGCCAACCAGGCAGATGATCTGGGGTGGCATTTCCGGAGCCATCTGCCGGACGGCGATGGTTTCCAAGATCCGCTCTTTTACCTTTTCCAGGCCGAAATGATCCTTTTCCAGAATCTTTCTGGCGGCTTCCACATCCACACGCTCTTTTGTCTTGTTATTCCAGGGCAGCTCCAGGACAGTGTCCAGATAGTTCCGCAGAACTGCGCCCTCGGAAGATCCGAAGGGCTGCTTTTTCAGCCGTTCCAGGTCTTTCAGGAGCTTATTTTCGTGTTCCTCTGACAGACGCAGGCTGCGGATATCCGCTTCATAGCGGTAAAACTCCGAGGTGTCGTCGTCGCCCAGCTCCTCCTGGATCACCTTCATCTGCTCCCGCAGATAGTAATCCCTCTGATGCTGGTCGATATTTACCCTGGTCTTTTCCTGGATATCCGACTCCAGGCGGAGCATTTCCGTTTCCTGCCGCAGCAGCCGCACAGCCATTTCCAGCCGCTTCACCGGGTTCATCTGCCGCAGAAGACTGACCTTATCCCGATAGTCGAAGCCGGAATTCTGACCGATGCTGTCTGCCACAAAGCCGCAGCTATCGGAAGCCAGCATCCGCAGCTGCACTGCCTGGGCAGGATGCTCCGTAAGCTCCACATAGATGCTGTAAAGGGCGTTAGCCTCCCGGCGCAATGCCCGGCCACGGAGGGTATCGGCAACCTCGGTTTCCGGCACGGTGATCACCGTGCCGGCCATGTAAGGCTCGGACTGCTGGGGCTCCTGGATCCTGGCGCGGCTGATGCCGGTGGCCAGAACACGGATAGTATCATTGTGAGATTTCAGCACCTGCTTGATTTTCGCCACGGTACCCATGGGGTACAGCCCGGAAAAATCCGGGTCATCCTCGGCGATATCCCGCTGGGGGATCAAAAGCAAGGTCTGATTGCCCCGCATGGCCTCCTCCAGCGCCAGGACAGACTTTTTTCTGCCCACTTCAAAGTGGACTGTCTGATCCGGGAACACCGCCAGGCCGCGCAGAGCCAAAATCGGCATTTTGCCGACAGTAATCAATTCGCTCATAGGGTTCTCCTTCTCATAACAAGCAAAGGGGGTAGCTGTCTACCCCCTTGCGATGTTACTTCTTTTTGCCTGCCTTGGGACGCATCTCAGCCTTATCCCGCAGGATTTCAGGTTCACCGCCCAGGATCGCCTCCGGGGTGATGATGACCTTTTTGATGGACAGATCAGAAGGAATGGTGTACATGATCTTGGTCATGACGCCCTCCATGATCGCCCGAAGTCCTCTCGCGCCGATCTGCCGATCCAGTGCCTTCTTGGCAACCTCCTGCAGAGCCTCGGGCTGGATCTCCAGCTCCACATTGTCCAGCTCCAGAAGCTTCTGGTACTGCCGGGTCAATGCGTTTTTCGGCTCAGTGAGAATTTTCACCAGATCTTCCTGGGTCAGACTCTGGAGACTGGTAATCACCGGCATACGACCCACAAGCTCGGGGATAATGCCGAATTTCAGCAGATCGTGGGGCTCCACCTGGGCAAGCAGCTTGCCCACATCCCGCTTTTTCTTGCTCTGCACAGGGGCATCGAAGCCGATGGCAGACCGGTCGGTACGGCTTTCGATGATCTTATCCAGACCGTCAAATGCGCCGCCGCAGATAAACAGGATATTGGAGGTATCCACCTGGATCATCTCCTGCTGGGGATGCTTCCGTCCGCCCTGGGGCGGTACGCTGGCCACAGTGCCCTCCAGGATCTTCAGCAGTGCCTGCTGAACACCCTCACCGGAAACATCCCGGGTAATGGAGGTGTTTTCGCTCTTACGGGCGATCTTATCCATTTCATCAATGTAAATAATGCCATGCTCAGCAAGATCCACATCGAAATTGGCAGCCTGCAGCAGCCGCAGCAGGATATTCTCCACATCGTCGCCCACATAACCTGCTTCCGTCAGGGTGGTGGCATCGGCGATGGCGAAAGGAACATTCAGAATCTTGGCCAGGGTCTGGGCAAAGAGGGTCTTGCCGCTTCCGGTGGGGCCGATGAGCAGAATATTGCTCTTCTGCAGCTCCACTTCGGAGTCCTCAGCCAGATAGATTCTCTTATAGTGATTGTAAACCGCAACACTCAGTGCGATTTTTGCTTCCTCCTGGCCGACAATATAGCCGTCCATGAAGGTTTTGATCTCCGCAGGGGTGGGCAGATGCTCCGGGGTGCGAAGCTTGCCGCGGCGATCCACCTGGATCTCATCTCCCAGCAGCTCGCTGCAAGCCTGCACACATTCGCTGCAGATGCACACGCCGGGGCCGGCGATCAGCCGTTCCACCTGGGTCTCCCGCTTACCGCAAAAGCTGCAGCGGATAGACTGCTCATCTTTTTTTGCCATGGACTTCGGTCGCCTTTCTAATAAGATCAGTGACGCTCGAGGACACGGTCCACCAGGCCGAAGGCCAGGGCTTCCTCCGCAGTCATAAAGTTGTCACGCTCACAGGCGGCGGTAACTTCCTCGATGCTTTTGCCGGTATTTTCGGCAAGAATCCGGTTCATCCGCTCCTTGATGGTCTGCAGGCGCTTCATGTGGATCGCCATATCGGTGATCTGACCCTGGGTGCCGGCGGAGGGCTGATGGATCATGATCTCCGCGTTGGGCAGCGCCATACGCTTGCCTTTGGTGCCTGCGCTCAGCAGGAACGCACCCATGGAGGCAGCCATGCCCACGCAGATGGTGGCCACATCGCACTTGATGTACTGCATGGTGTCATAGATCGCCATACCGGCAGTGACACTGCCGCCGGGGCTGTTGATATAGAACTGGATATCCTTATCCGGATCCTGGGCTTCCAGGTACAGAAGCTGCGCCACCACCAGGCTGGCAGTGGTATCATTGACTTCCTCGGACAGGAAAATAATGCGGTCATTCAGCAGACGGGAGAAAATGTCATAGCTGCGCTCACCGCGGCTGGTCTGCTCAACAACATAAGGGATAAAACTCATGGTCATGTCTCCTTTCAGGTCCTTCGGAACATTCTAACCATTTGATTACCAGGTTATTCCTGGGTATTTTTACTCAGCCTTGGGGGCAACAGCAACAGCGCTGTCCACAATGACCTTCACAGCCTTGCGGTTCTTCAGGCTGGCCAGGATCTCCTCGGAGGGGACCATGCCCTTGATCTTGTCCAGCTCCAGGCTGTACTGGGAAGCCATGGAAGCGTACTCGGCCTCCAGCTCCTCGTCGGAAACAGTAATGCCCTCAACCTCGATGATCTTCTCCAGGGTCACATTGATCTTAGCCTGCTTCTCGGCAGCGGGACGGAAAGCGTTGCGCATGGTAGCCATGTCGCCGCCCATCATCTTGGCGTACTGCTCCACGGAGTAGCCGCTCATCTGCAGCTGGTAAGCGAAGCGCTCCATCTGGTTGTCCAGCTCGGACTCGATGAGGCCCTTGGGCATATCCACAGTGGTATTCTCAGCAGCCTTCTCAACAGCAGCCTGCTCGAAAGCATTGTCGATCTGCTTCTGGGCGTTCTCCAGAGCCTTAACCCGGATGTCAGCCTTCAGCTCCTCCAGGGTCTCGAACTCGGAAACGTCCTTGGCAAACTCGTCATCCAGCTCAGGAACATTGGTAGCGGTGACCTTGTTGCACTTGACATGGAACACAACAGCCTTGCCGGCCAGCTCTGCATGGTAGTCCTCGGGGAAGGTGATATCGATGTCCTTCTCCTCGCCGGCGGTCATGCCGACGACCTGCTCCTCAAAACCGGGAACAAAGGAGTTGGAGCCCAGCTTCAGGTCATGGCCTTCGCCCTTGCCGCCGTCGAAGGGCACGCCGTCCAGGAAGCCCTCAAAATCAATGTTGGCGGTATCGCCCAGCTCAGCAGCCCGGTCCACAGTCTCAGTGGAAGCAACATTCTGAGCCATGCGGTCCAGCTCAGCGGCAACCTGCTCGTCGGAAACGGAAGCCTCAGCCTTCTCGATCTCCAGACCCTTGTAGTCGCCCAGAGTGACCTCGGGGTAAACCTCGGTGGTCAGGGTCAGGGTAACAATGCCCTCCTCGCTGATGTCCATATCGGTGAGGCTGGGACGGCCAACGGCCTTCACGCCCTGGTCGATAACAGCAAACTGGTAAATCTCGGGGAATATCTCTTCCAGGCCGTCTTCATAGAAAACATGAGCGCCGTACATAGCCTCGATCATCTTCCGGGGAGCCTTGCCCTTACGGAAGCCGGGCAGCATGATGTTCTTGCGCTGCTTCAGGTAAGCGGCGTTAACGCCCTTTTCCATCAGTTCCTTGTCGATCTCGACAACGACGGTCGTCTCGTTGCCCTTCTTTTCGATATTCTTTACGTTCATGGTTCTGTCCTCCATATTGGCCCATAGTTGAGCCATTTTATTTTTATATTTACAGCCGTAGTATTTTATCAAAGAAAGGTCAACTTGTCCACCCTTTTCTTGAAAAAATTTTTGATTTTTTGCGTTTTTTCCGGGATTGATTCCCGGGGTACAGCAAAAAAGCGATATCTGCCGCGGCAGATATCGCTTTTCATTAAGGCAAAACCAAATAAGGCTCAAAATTCAGCTTATCCGCCGCCACCAGCCGGAAGTCCACGCCATCCCACAGACCCTCCATGGCAAGGCCGTGGCTGGCGCCGTGGAGATGACCGTAGAAGCACCTGCTGACGCCGTACTGCTCCAGCAACGCCAAAATCTCCGGGCATTCATAGCCCTTGTACCGGGGCGGATAATGCAAAAATACGACCTTTGGCAGATCCCCTGCGGATTTTAGCGATGCCTCCAGCCGCAGCAGTTCCCGGCGAAACACCTTTTCGTCGTGGGTGCCGCTTTTCTCCTCCTCAAAGAACCAGCCCCGGGTGCCGCAGATGGCGTAACCGCCGTATTCATAGTGGTTGTTATTGAGGATCCACTGATCGGAAAAGCCGTTCTCTGCACAGAATTTGTAGAATTTCGAGGCAGTGCTCCACCAGTAATCGTGGTTGCCCTTGAGGATGATCTTTCGGCCGGGAATCTCGTTGATCCAGGCAAAATCCTCTTTGGCATTCTCAAGATCCAGCGCCCAGCTTAAGTCCCCCAAAAGCACCGTGGTATCCTCTGGGGTGATGACGGACAGCCCCTCTTTGAGCTTGTCCATATACCCCACCCAGGCACCGCCAAAAATGTCCATGGGCTTTTCCGCCCCAAGGCAAAGATGCAGATCGCCAATGGCGTAAAGCGCCATGCAAACACTCCCTTACTTCAGCTTTTCTTTCAGTTCAGCCAGGCTGATGTTCATGGTTTGGGCCACAAACGCGCCATCGCAGACGGGACTGCGCTCCGCCAGCAACACCGCCGGACGGCTTTCACCGGTTCTTGCCCGGTAATCCAGCAGCGCGCCGTAGCCCAGTGCCGTTACAGGCCCCAGAATATAGTCGCTGGTTCTGTACAGGCTGGGAATCGAGCCTGCCATGCGTTCCTCGCTGACCACCGCGGCAAACATACCGCTGCGCAGCTTCTCGGCATCACTGGGAAGCAAGCTGTACACGCCCCCCTGCTGGCAGGTCTCATTGTAGCGGGATACTTCCTCGTGACCCAGTGTACCGCAGATCAGCCGTTCCAGATTCTCCGGCAGGCCGCCTTCGGTTTTTACAACGCCCTGGTGAAGCAGTTCCCAGGCGCCGCTGTCTTCTTCGCAGCCGCATACAATATTGGCAATAGGCAGACCCATTTGCCGGGCGTACCACAGGCTCATAGGTACAGAAAAGTCCCCTGCTGGCACCGCCACATCCACAGGATGCGCCGGATCAGCAATTCCCTTTTTGATCAGTTCTGAGAAAATGCCCGTCAAAAACGCGATGCGAATAGCGATCCGCAGCCAGTTAGAAGGCTGCTGTCCGGGCAGCAGATTCGCACCGATGCGCAAAGCAAGCGTCCGCTCTGCCCAGGCGTAATCCCAGGACTGGTTATGCCAGGTCTGAGCCGCCAGTACCCGGTGGCTCACATCCACCAGCTTTGCCGGGTATCTGCCAATGCAGAATTCCACATCCCAGCCCGTCAGCCGGCAGGTAAAGAACTGATTCAAGGTTTCCGCCACGCATTGACCGAAGGACTTCTCCCCCAGTTCCATGACCTGCTTGCGATCTAGAGTGCTCATGCGGAAAGGCAGGTACATACCACCGTCAGTGCCACGCTCCGAGCTGATGGTTCTGGGGGCGGTATAGGCGTCATTTCTGCTTCTGGTGGTTACATACAGCATTTTTCCATCACTCCCAATGCATTTTCCCAATAAATTTTATGTAGGATGGTTTCATCCACGCCCCGCTCCAGGAGCTTCTGCGCCATGGCAGGATAGCTTTGCACGCCGTCAAAGCCGTCAGGCAGCTCATCACAGCCATCCAGGTCGCCGCCCAGGGCGATATGGCTGCCGTCAGGATCCAGCTCCAGGAAGTGCAGGATGTGGTCGCAGACCGTATTTAAGTCCGGGTTTTCCCCTACGAAGGGGGCACACTGATTGAAGCCCGCCACACCGCCGGTTTCCATGATTGCCTTAAACATATCATCCGTCAGATTTCGGCTGTTGTCGCAGACTGCCCGGCTGTTGGAATGGCTGGCAACAATGGGCTTTTCCGTTACTTTTATAATATCCCAGAACCCCTGATCGCTGATATGGCTCACATCCACCATCATGCCCACACGCTGGGCTTCTTTTACAAATTCTCTGCCCCGGTCTGTCAGACCGCCGCCGGTTTTATGAGAGCCGGTGAGCACATTGTCCTCATTCCAGCCCAGGGTGGTCATTCGGAAGCCTACTGCCTGCAGGTCACTCAGCAGAGCCGGATCAAAACCAAAGCCGGCAGGGCCTTCGATGGTCAGAATCCCGGACATCAAGCCCTTTTCGTAGTTCTTGCGGACCTCCGCGGCGGTGTAAGCCTGGCGAATCATGTTGCTGTTCTTCTCGATATGGTGCAGGATCATGGCCAGCTCCCGCTCAAAAACCTCCACGGGAGATTTTTTGTACCACTGCTCCATAAAAGGAGTGGTAAAGCAGGCAAAGCACTGGGCATAGCCCGGCAGGGTCTTTGCCCGATCCAGGTCAATATGCAGCTGATTGCTTTTCAGGTCACTGCCACCGGTCAGTTCCTTGCCCAGCAAGGCAAGGGCGGTATCGCAATGCAGGTCAAAAACAGGAAAACTCATGTAAAAGCATCCTCCAAATGTGTAATAACGGGTTCAGGGGTCTTCTCCCCCTGGGGAGCATAGATTTCCACCACATCAAACCGAGGCTGGAGCTTGGTGGGATTCATGGACAGGTACATGGACGCAGTGACACGAATCCTGTCCTGCTTTCGGCGGTCAACAAATTCCCGGGCGGTAGCAAAATCTCCGCTTTTGCGGGTCTTGACCTCAACGAATACCAGATGTTTTTTATCCTGAACGATGAGATCAATCTCGCCAAACCGGCTGTGATAGCCCGCGGCTACGATTTTGTATCGCTTTTTTCGCAGATATTCCGCCGCCAAAGCCTCGCCCCAGGCGCCGGACAGTTTACTTTTCCCCATAGAATTTCTTCAAAAAGGTCATTCTGTGAACTTTGCTGGGGCCGTATGTACGCAGGGCTTCGTAATGGGCCTTGGTGCCGTAGCCCTTGTGGATCTCAAAGCCGTACTGGGGATATTCCTTGGCCAGTTCCTCCAGGATATCGTCCCTGGTGACCTTGGCCAGAATCGATGCCGCGGCGATATTGGCACTGCGGCTGTCGCCCTTGACAACGGTCATCACCGGCAGGCCGAAATCCTTCTCCCGGTTGCCGTCGATGAGGGCAAAATCCGCCTTTCCATTCAGCTGATCGATTGCCCGCTGCATGGCCAAAAAGGTAGCCTGGAGAATATTGATTTCGTCGATTTCCTCATGGCTGGCAAAGCCGATACCATAGGCGATAGCCTGTTCCTTAATGACGGGAAACAACTCTCTTCTGCGCTTGTCGCTGAGCTTTTTGCTGTCGTCCAGGCCGGGGATCTCCAGATGGGGCGGCAGGATCACCGCCGCGGCGCATACCGGGCCTGCCAGAGGGCCTCTGCCGGCTTCATCCACGCCGCAGATGCTCACAAAGCCCTGATCATACAGGCCGGACTCGATCTCCCACATATTTTTCTCAGACATTTATGCTTCCTCCGGCTCTTCCAGTGTAAATTTTCCCAGCTTGCCGCTGCGGTACTCATCCAGCAGCACCTTGGCCATACGCTCTGTATGGACTTCACCCCGAGCCAGCAGGAAGCCCCGCTTGCGACCGGCCATCTCCAGCAGTTCCCAGCCGGGAGTGCCTTCCGGCGCTTCCACCTTATAGCGTTCCAGCAGGGTCTGGGGGTAGAATTTGTGCAGCAGCTCCATGAGCCGGCAGGCCAGCTCTTCAATATCAATTACGCCTTCCTTCACCGCGCCGGTGTAGGCCAGCATCATACCCACTTCGGGATCCTCAAACTTGGGCCACAGAATACCGGGGGTATCCAGAAGCAGGAGGCTATTATCCACCGTCACCCACTGCTTGCCCCGGGTAACGCCCGGGCGGTTTTCCGCTTTCGCGCCCTTACGACCGGAAATCTGGTTGATAAGGGTGGATTTACCCACATTGGGAATGCCCACAACCATAACCCGCAGGGGGCGGTTCATGCCCCGGGCGGCATCTCTTGCCAGCTTTTCCGCGCAGGCGATTCTTGCCGCCGGGGTGAAATCTGAAATGCCCTTGCGGCTCTTACAGTCCGTGGCAATGACGGCGTAGCCTTTACCCTTAAAATAGGCTGCCCAGCGCTTGGTTGCCGCCGGGTCTGCCAGATCCATCCTGTTCAGTACGATGATCCGGGGCTTACTGCCGCAGATACTGTCGATATCCGGATTTCGGCTGGACACCGGGATCCGGGCATCCACGATCTCGCACACCGCGTCCACCTGCTTCAGATCCGCTTCGATCTGCCGCCGGGTTTTGGTCATGTGGCCGGGATACCACTGAATATTCATTTTATCCTGCATCAGTCCACAACTCCTATTCTGCCGAAATCCCGGGGTTCATTGGGCTGACCCAGAGCGTCAGTTCCATTTGTACCGGGCAGGAACAGGAACAGCACCTTACCCAGCACTTCCCGCTTATCAATAAGGCCGATGACAGGATCCCGGCTGTCTCGGGAAGCATCCCGGTTATCGCCCAGGACAAAAATATGACCCTCCGCAACATACAGGGGAAACTGGGTTCCCTCCGGCAAAGTGGTAGCGGTATTGGTATAGTCTTCTTCCAGCGTGCGCCAGGATTTCATGCCGTCATCACTGATTTTCACGACACCCGCTTCAAAATCGATATCCACCCACTGCCCTTCTGTAGCAATGACACGCTTAACAATGGGCTTGCCGTCGTCGAAGCCGTGCTTACTGGCTACGATCACATCGCCAAATTGAGGATCCGGGTAAAACACATTGCTCAGCAACAGCAAGTAATCTCCATCCAGCAGGGTGGAATTCATAGATGTACCGGACACCACAACGACCCGGAAGCACAGCAGCAGCACCAGCATGACAACGGCCAGCAAATACACCAGGTCATGCAAGTACATTAGCATAGATTTCTGCCAGGTGGGTTTTTTCTTTGTTTCACGAACCTGTTCGTTCTCAAATTCCTTGTTTTCCAAAGCGGTCACCTCATAAAACGCCTGCGAGCGCTATGCCCACGGCGCAAAATGCCATAATACATACATTATAAACGAAAAGTAAATAAAAAAAAAGAGGGCAAGCCCTCTTTTTTTTCGTTTTTTGGATTAGACTCTTTCCTTGACCTTGGCAGCCTTGCCCATACGGTCGCGGAGGTAGTACAGCTTTGCGCGGCGAACCTTGCCCTTGCGGACGGTCTCGATCATCGCAACATTGGGAGCGTGCAGGGGGAAAACCTTCTCGCAGCCGACGCCGTAGGAAACACGACGGACAGTGATGGCCTCGGAGATACCGCCATGCTTCTTGGCAATGACAGTGCCCTCGAACACCTGAATACGCTCACGGGAGCCTTCCTTGATGCGAACATGCACACGAACGGTGTCGCCGACCTTAACTTCGGGCAGCTCTTCCTTCATGTACTGGCTGTTCAGTGCTTTTACCAGATCCATAATA
>SVLD01000003.1 GCA_015068125.1 Oscillospiraceae bacterium
ATTACACTAAAACGAAACCTGGCGTTGATCAACGCCAGGCCTCGCAAGGTTCTTAAATTTGTTTCAGCTCAATATCTTTGGGATCTTGAACTTCAAAAAGTGTTGCACTTAGTTTGACAAATCACTGGGTTATACCTTCTGCTCGCAGTAGATGCAGCGCAGGATATTTTCCTTGGGGTCGGTAATCCGGGCTGCCTGGGGCAGCTCCTGCTCCGTCTGGCAAATGCACTTGGGATTCCGGCACACCCGGTCATATACAAGACCTTCGGTGTCGATCTCCTCCCGGATGGGGTTTTTAGCCTCCTCCAGCAGCTTCAGGATCAGCGCCATGCGCATATACTTGCCGTTCAGCGCCTGGCGGAAGTAGGCGGCTCTGGGATCGTCATCCACGGCAACGGAAATCTCATTGACCCGGGGCAGGGGATGCAGCACGCACATATCGGCCTTGCCCAGCTTCATTTTCTCGGTGTCCAGCACATAGCTGTCCTTCAGCCGGTTGTATTCGGCTGCGTCGTCAAAACGCTCCTGCTGGATCCGGGTCATGTACAGCACATCCAGCTCCGGCATGGCATCCTCCAGGGAGGTGACCTCTGTGTAGGGAATGTGATGCTTTTCCAGCACATTGAAGCGAACATAACTGGGCAGCTTCAGCTCCTTCGGGGAGATCAGCACAAAGCGGATGCCCTCGTAGCGGCTCATGGCCTCAATGAGGGAGTGGACAGTCCGGCCGTACTTCAGATCGCCGCAGAGGCCGATGGTCAAATTGCTGAGCCGACCCTTTTCCCGGGAAATGGTCAGCAGGTCAGCCAGGGTCTGAGTGGGGTGCTGATGGCCGCCGTCACCGGCATTGATGACGGGGATGGTTGCGTTCCGGGATGCCACATAGGGCGCGCCTTCCTTGGGATGGCGGATGGCCATAATGTCGGCATAGCAGGACAGGATCTTGGCAGTATCTGCCATACTCTCACCCTTGGAAGCCGACGACGAGCTGGCTTCGCTGAAGCCGATAACACTGCCGCCCAGCTCCAGCATAGCCGCCTCAAAGCTCAGACGGGTGCGGGTGGAGGGCTCGAAAAACAGGGTTGCCAGCTTCTTGTACCGGCATGTTTCCCGATAATTCTCGGGATGTGCGATGATGTCCTTCGCAGTGGCGATGAGAGCATCCAACTCTTCAACGGAAAAATCCAGAATACTGATCAGGCTTCTCATCTTACTTCGCTCCGTTTACAGCCAGATAATTCTTGATCCGGGTGACGTTTTCCTCGTTGGCGGGGTCTTCTTCCAGGTACTCGATGATGTCGTACACATCCACAACGGAGTATACGGGGAAGCCGAACTGCTCCTCAATTTCCTGCATGGCGCCCTTCTCACCCTGACCCTTTTCCTTCCGGTCTACCATGATGAAGGTAGCGATGACCTTGGTGTCGTTCAGGTGGCTCAGGATCTCCATGGACTCGCGGATAGCGGTGCCGGCGGTGATCACGTCTTCGATAATGACGATTTCTTCACCGGCCTGGGGAATGTAACCAACAAAGGTGCCGCCTTCGCCGTGATCCTTCACTTCCTTGCGGTTGAAGAAGAAGGGAACATTCAGTCCGTTCTTGGACAGGGCGACGGCAGCGGAAATGGACAGAGAAATGCCCTTGTAGGCAGGGCCGTAGAGGACGGCTTCCTTCTTGCCCAGCTTGTCAAAATAAGCCTTGGCATAGAATTCGCCCATCTTGGTGATCTGGTCGCCGGTTTTGATCATACCGGCATTGATGAAATAGGGGATCTTCCGACCGGATTTTGCTGTGAAATCACCGAATTTCAGAACGCCTGCGCTCTGCAGGAACTGAATAAATTCTCTCTTGTAGCTTTCCATGATTTTCTCTCCTTAATCGCAGAATTCCGCAACGCAGCGCTCGTAAGCGGCCACAGGATCGGCAGCAGCGGTGATGGGACGGCCAACGACAATGTAATCAGAGCCGATTTCCTTGGCGGCTGCGGGGGTCATGACCCGCTTCTGGTCACCCACATCGCCATCAGCAAACCGGACACCGGGGGTGATGGTCAAAAAGCTGTCACCGCAGCGGCCGTGAACCTTGCCGGCCTCCAGGGGAGAGCAGACAATGCCGTCCAGACCTGCGTTCTTAGCGGTCTCCGCGTAGTGCATAACCACCTCGTCAATGGGATGCTTGATCAGCAGATCCTTCTCCATAGCCTCCTGGTCGGTGGAGGTCAGCTGGGTAACAGCGATCAGCAGGGGACGTGTGCCGTCAGGACGGGTCAAACCCTCCAGAGCACCCTTCATCATAGCAGTGGTGCCGGCGGCATGGAGATTGGTAATATCCACATCCAGGTTAGACAGCACAGCCATAGCCTTCTTAACGGTGTTGGGAATGTCGTGAAGCTTCAGATCCAGGAAAATCTTGTGTCCCCGGGCTTTAATCTCACGCACGATGCTGGGACCCTCGGCATAATACAGCTCCATGCCGATCTTCACAAAGGGCTTTTTGCCGGTGAATTTGTCCAAAAATGCGAAGGTTGCCTTAGCAGAGGAAAAATCGCAAGCTACAATTACGTCCTTACCCATTACTTTACGCCTCCTATAATCTCTTCTAAGCTGTTAATTCTATATTTTGCCATGACTTCCGGCAATGAGCGGATAATGTCCCGGCAGATATACGGATTTACAAGATTTGCTGCGCCGATTTCCACAGCGGTGGCGCCGGCCAGCATCATTTCGATGACATCCTCTGCGCTGCTGACGCCGCCCATGCCCACAACGGGGATCTTCACCGCCTGGGCAACCTGGTAGACCATTCGCACTGCCACCGGGAAGATGGCGCTGCCGGAAAAGCCGCCCATTTTGTTGGCTATGACGGGCTTGCGGCTACGCAAGTCAATGCGCATTCCAAGCAAGGTGTTAATCAGGCTGATGCCGTCAGCGCCGGCATCCTCGCAGGCCTTAGCGATGGAAACAATATCGGTGACATTGGGTGATAACTTGATAATTACAGGCTTGGTGGTGACCGCTTTGACTGCCCGGGTGACCTCCGCTGCGGCTTCTGGCTGGGTGCCGAAGCTCATGCCGCCGCCGTGGACATTGGGGCAGCTGATGTTGACTTCCAGCCAGCCTACTTGATCTTCTTTATCCAGTTTTTCGCAGGTGTAGGCATAATCCTCCACGGAGAAGCCGGAAACATTGGCCATCACCGGCTTGTGGAAGCACTTTGCCAGCTTCGGCAGCTCCTGGGAGATGACCTTATCCACACCGGGATTCTGCAGGCCGACGGCGTTGATCATACCGTTGGGACATTCTGCGATTCGGGGAGTGGGGTTGCCAAACCGGGGATCTTTGGTGGTGCCCTTAAAGGAGAATGTGCCCAGTTCGTTGATATCGTACAGCTCTGCGAATTCATAGCCAAAGCCGAAGGTGCCGGAGGCGGGGATCACAGGATTGTTCAGCTCAATGCCGCAGAGATTCACACTCAGTTTTCCCATGCGATTTCCTCCTTTTCCATCACGGGGCCTTCCTTGCAGATGCGCTTATAGCCGGTAAGGGTCTTGCAGGAGCAGCCCATGCAGGCGCCGAAGCCGCAGCCCATCCGCTCCTCAAAGCTCATCTGGCCGGAGGTTTTGGATGCTTTGTGAACAGCCTTCAGCATGGGCTCAGGACCGCAGGTGTAGAAATAGGTGTACTCCATATTCTCCAGCGCGGTAGTCACAAAGCCCTTGACGCCATAGCTGCCGTCCACAGTGGTGACGGTAACATCGCAGCCCAATTTCTTGAATTCTTCTTCGTAGAAAATCTCCGATTTTGTATTAAAACCGAGAATAACGGAAACTTTTTTACCCTGTGCCAGGAGCTTCTTTGCCAGGTTGTACATAGGGGGGACCCCCACGCCGCCGCCGAGAAGCACAGGCTTTTCGCCGGCCTTGGTCAGATCGTAGCCGTTGCCCAGACCGGTGAGAATGTCCAGCTTTTCGCCGCCTGACATCCGGGAGAGAACCTCCGTACCCTTGCCCACCACCTTGTAGACGATGGTCAAGGTGGCTTCATCATAATCGCAGACGGAAATGGGTCGCCGCAGAAACAGTCCGTCCAGCTTGATGTTCACAAACTGACCGGGGGCGGTGATGGCAGAGGTATCGCCGGAGAGAACCATTTTGTAAACGCAGTCCGTCAGCGCGGTGTTGCTGCGAACCTCAAAAATGCTTTGCTTCATACTGCCTCCTTGGCGCGGCTCAGGCGTCGATGGTGGAAATGGTCAGTGTGGTTTCCTCCAGAACATCCAGCAGAACGGAAACGGTGTCCAGTGCGGTGAACATGGTCACATTGTACTCCGTGGCGATCTGACGGATCTGAATGCCATCGCTTTGGTTGGAGCCGGGATCCCGGGTGTTGATGACATAGGCGATGTGACCCTGCCGCAGTGCCACAGGAATTTCCTCGCTGCCTTCGCTGATCTTGCCCAGAGCATGGGTGCGGATGCCGTTGGCCTTCAGGAACTTGGCGGTGCCGGCGGTGGCTTCGATGTTGAAGCCCAGGTTGTAGAACCGGCGGATCAGAGGCAGAGCCTCCTCCTTGTCGCGATCGGCGATGGTGGCCAGAATCGTGCCGTAGTTCTGCAGCCGCATGCCGGAGGCCTGCAGTGCCTTATACAGGGCGCGGTTTAAGGTGCGGTCGTAGCCGATGGCTTCGCCGGTGGACTTCATTTCCGGAGACAGGTAAGCGTCCAGACCACGAATCTTATTGAAGGAGAACACAGGGGCCTTGACATACCAGCGTTCTTTTTCCGCGGGGTAAATATCGAAGATGCCCAGCTCTTTCAGGCTCTTGCCCAGGATGACCTCGGTGGCGATATCCGCCAGAGAGTAGCCGGTGGCCTTGCTCAGGAAGGGGACAGTACGGGAGGAACGGGGGTTGACCTCGATGATAAACACATTGTCGTGCTCATCCACGATGAACTGAATGTTGTAAAGACCGATGATGCCGATGCCCAGACCCAGCTTCTTGGCATACTGCAGGATGATGCCCTTGACCTTGTTGGAAATGGAGAAAGAGGGGTAGACGGAAATGGAGTCGCCGGAGTGAACGCCGGTGCGCTCTACCAGCTCCATGATACCGGGAACGAACACATCCCGGCCATCGCAGATGGCGTCGATCTCCACCTCACGACCCTGGATATACTTATCAACCAGAACAGGCTTGTCCTCATCGATCTCAACAGCGGTCTTCAGATAGTTCCGCAGCTGATCTTCGTTGGCAACGATCTGCATAGCCCGGCCGCCCAGAACAAAGCTGGGACGCACCAGCACAGGATAGCCGATCTCCGCGGCAGCAGCAATGCCGTCCTCGATTTTGGTCACAGCCTGGCCCTTGGCGCGGGGGATGTTCAGCTCGTTGAGCAGCTGCTCGAAAGCGTTGCGGTCCTCGGCCTTGTCAATGGCGGCGCAGTCGGTGCCAATAATCTTTACACCCCGGTCCGTCAGCGGCTGCGCCAGATTGATGGCGGTCTGGCCGCCCAGGGAAGCAATGACGCCCTCAGGCTTTTCAAACTCGATGATGTTCATCACATCCTCCACCGTCAGGGGTTCGAAGTACAGCTTGTCGGCGGTGGTATAGTCGGTGGAAACGGTTTCGGGGTTGTTGTTGATGATGATGGCTTCGTAGCCGGCCTGCTTGATGGTCATCACGGCGTGGACAGTGGAGTAGTCAAATTCCACACCCTGACCGATACGGATGGGGCCGGCGCCCAGCACCACGATCTTCTTCTTGTTCGTCAGAACAGAGGCGTTTTCGCCGTGGTAAGAGGAGTAGAAGTAGGGGATATAAGCGCCGGTGTGGCAGGTGTCCACCATTTTGAATACCGGGAACAGATTTCTTTCCTTGCGGAGATTGTAAATGTCGATCTCCTTCTGCTTCCACAGCTTGGCGATGAACTTATCGCCGAAGCCCATCTTCTTCGCTTCTGCAAAGACATCCATGTTGCCAATGTTTTCCGAGAGCTTCCGCTCCATGTCCACGATCCGCTCCACAGCTTCCAGGAAGTAGGCGGTGATCTTGGTGATATCGTGGATCTCGGCAACGGTCACATTTCGACGCAGCAGCTCAGCAATGGCAAAAATGTTGTCATCCCGGAATTCTAGGATATAGTCTTTCAGCTCGCCGGTGGTCATATTGTCAAACTTGTGCAGGTGGAAATGGCAGGCGCCGATCTCCAGAGAACGTACGCCCTTCAGCAGGCATTCCTCCAGGGTAGAGCCGATGCCCATGACTTCGCCGGTAGCCTTCATCTGGGTACCCAGCTTGTTGGTGGCAGAGGCAAATTTGTCGAAGGGGAACCGGGGCAGCTTGGCGATCACATAGTCCAGCTTGGGCTCGAAAGCGGCAGTGGTGTTGGCGATCTTGATATCCTCCAGAGCCATGCCTACGGCGATTTTTGCGGTTACCCGGGCGATGGGATAGCCGGAAGCCTTGGAGGCCAGAGCGGAGGAGCGGGAAACTCTGGGATTGACCTCAATGAGGTAGTATTCAGAAGTGTTGGGGTTCAGCGCAAACTGCACATTGCAGCCGCCTTCGATCTTCAGTTCCTTGATGATCTTGATGGCGGAGTCGTTGAGCATTTTCTCGTCTTCTTTGCTCAAGGTCATGATGGGAGCAACCACCAGACTGTCGCCGGTGTGAACACCTACGGGATCGATGTTTTCCATACCGCAGATGGTGATGGCGTGGTCGTTGCTGTCCCGCATGACCTCGAACTCAATCTCCTTGTAGCCCTTGACGCTCTTTTCAATCAGAACCTGGTGAACAGGGGAGAGCTTAAATGCGTTCAGGCCAATCTCCACCAGCTCCTGCTCATTGTAGGCAAAGCCACCGCCGGTGCCGCCCAGGGTAAAGGCCGGGCGCAGAACAACGGGATAGCCGATCCGCAGAGCAGCTTCTTTGGCTTCCTCCAGGGAGTAGGTGATCTCGGAGGGGATAACAGGCTCACCGATGGATTGGCACAGCTCCTTAAACAGCTCCCGGTCCTCGGCTCGCTCAATGGACGCGCTGGAAGTACCCAGCAGCTCCACCCGACATTCCTTCAGAATGCCCTTCTTCTCCAGCTGCATGACCAGGTTCAGGCCGGTCTGGCCGCCGATGCCGGGAACGATGGCGTCGGGGCGTTCGTAGCGGATGATCTTGGCTACATATTCCAGAGTCAGGGGCTCCATATAGACCTTGTCTGCGATGGTGGTGTCGGTCATGATGGTGGCAGGGTTGGAATTGACCAGAACCACCTCATAGCCCTCTTCCTTCAGCGCCAGGCAAGCCTGGGTGCCGGCATAGTCAAATTCGGCAGCCTGGCCGATGACGATGGGGCCGGAGCCGATAATCATAATTTTCTTCAAATCTGTACGCTTTGCCATATTATTTGCCTCCAATTTACACGCGATGAATTACTTTCTCACTTTTTCCAGCCATACCAGCTTGCCGCCGCAGACGGTGGCAAGGCATTTGCCGTTTACTTTCCAACCGGCAAAGGGGGTAGACTTGCCCATAGACTGGAATTCCTCCGGCTCGATATAGTAGCTCTGCCGCAGATCCCAGATGGAGAAATCACAGCCCATGGGAATGTGGAATCGCTTTCTGGGATTGGTGACCAGCAGCTCCAAAAGCCGGTCCATGGTTATCATGTCCGTTTTGACCAGGTAGGTATACAGCAGGGGGAACGCTGTTTCGATTCCCACGATGCCGAAATTACTGCCGTCCAGTCCCTTGCTCTTTTCTTCGGCGGAGTGGGGGGCGTGGTCGGTGGCGATCATGTCGATGGTGCCATCCTGAATACCGGCGATAAGGGCTTGCCGATCTTCTGCGCTCCGCAGGGGGGGATTCATCTTATATCGTCCGTCCTCCTGGAGATAGCTGTCATCCATAATCAGATAGTGGGGGGCAGTCTCACAGGTGACATTCAGTCCATCCTTTTTGGCCTGACGGATCAGCTCCACACTCTCCTTGGTGGAGATGTGGCAGATGTGGTAAGCGCAGCCGGTTTCCTTTACCAGCTCCAGATCCCGCTTGATCTGACCCCATTCGCTTTCGGAGCAGACGCCCCGGTGGCTGTTCGCACTGGCGTAATCGCCGTCGTGGATATAGCCGCCGTTGAGCAGCGTTTCGTCCTCGCAGTGGGCAACGATGAGCTTCTTGAGCTGCTTGGCCTTGATCATGGCGGATTTCATCATTTCCCGGTTCTGGATGCCCTTGCCGTCGTCGCTGAAGGCGATAACATTGGGCGCCAGTCCCTTCATATCGGAAAGCTGCTGTCCTTTTTGACCTACGGTGATAGCGCCGTAGGGATAAATGTGGATCATGCCGTCCTGCCGGATGATATCGGTCTGCTGCTTCAGATTCGCCTTGCTGTCGGGCACCGGATCCAGGTTGGGCATGGTGCATACGGCGGTGTAGCCGCCCCGTGCCGCTGCCAGAGAACCGGTGAGGATGGTCTCCTTATAAGAAAAACCCGGCTCACGAAAATGCACATGCACATCGCAAAAGCCGGGAATAACAGCGTATTCAGGAGAATTGAAAGCACACAGGTCAACGGAAGAAAGACGATCCATAATAGAAACACGAACATTCGGTGCAGCGCCCAGAATATTGCCGTTTTCTTTCTGCATAGTCATGGTAAACTCCTTTCCTTTCGGAACACATATACTTCAATTTATCGCATGATATTTTAGCATAAGCTGCCTGCGTTGTCAATGGAAATGATAGGAAAAAATCTTTAGAAAATCATAGGGAATTATGCGTTGACAACCAACTTACGGTGATATACAATGAAAGAGGCAACACTAAAAAACAATAAAGGAGAAATCTCTATGAAAAAACTGGTTGCTTTATTGCTGGCGCTGGCCATGATCCTGTCCATGTCCCTGTTTCTGACTGCCTGTGACGACAGCAGTAAAAAGGACAAGGATGAAGAAATTTCCGAAGAAGATCTGGAAAAGGCCATTGTTGGCACTTGGAAGGGCACGATGGATCTGACTGATTCCATGGAAGAAATGCTGGAAGGCGAAGGCTTGGGTGAATATGTTGAGCTCAGCAAATTCAAGGTCAAGTTCAGCATGGAATTTAACGATGACGGTGAAGTAGAAATCGTTGCTGATGAAGATAGCCTGAACGATGCCTTTGAGACATTTATTGACGAAATGGCCGACGGCATGGAGGCCTATCTGGCGGACGAACTTGAGAAGGCCGGCTCCGATATGACCCCCGATGAGGCCATGAAAGCCCAGTACGGCATGGGTTGTAAGGAATATTTGACTGAGGTTTATGAGTCTGTTGCCGATAGTATGGCCGATGAACTCTCTGAAACGGTTGATTATGAGCTGGACGGCAACAAACTGTACATGTTTGCAGACGAAGACACCTATGTCAAGATCTCCATCACCAAGGGTGGCACCATGGAGTTTGGTAAGGTTTCCGGCGATGATGAGGAAGCAAAGTTCTACGAGAATATGACTCTGGAGCGCGACTGATACATACGAAACAAAAATCCCGGACATTTCGTCCGGGATTTTTATGTATGGTTTTAGAGTTCCTCACTGACCGCCAGCAAGAGAATGCCTATAATGACAACGGCAATAAAGACGTAGGTTTTCCAGGAAAGCTTTTCTTTCAGGAAAATACGGGACAGCAGCAGGGAAACCACGCAAACAGAGGAGAGAATAGGGGCGGCAATGGCATCCACTCCACCGAGAGCGTATACATAGGTGAACTGACCGGCGGTTTCAAATACAGCGGCAAGGATCTTGTCCTTATGCTGAGGAACGGAGCCGAACTTGACCTTTTTGGTTTTCAAAAAGATGAAAACACCAAGTGCGAACAGGGCAAAGGTGAGTTCATAGCTGGTATTGGCTACGGCTTCAATGGTATCTTCGGTAACATCTACCAGGGGAGAGCTGGCAACATCCTCGATCAGGAAGAAAGCGTCATCCAGGAAAGTGCCGAAGGCATCCAGCAGGGCGTAAACGAAGGGCATGCAGAAAGCAACCACAGCCAGGGTTTTACCAAGTTTCTTCTTTCTTGTGGTTTCACCGTGATTTTCCAGGAAGCTGACACCCAAAACACCAACGGTAATGATCGCAATGGCGACCCAGGTCAGCCAGGAAATCTCTTCCTGCATAAAAATCACAAACAGAAGGGTACAGATAACACCGGCCGTGTTCTCGATGGGATCAGAAATAGATTCCTCCAAAAACCGCATTCCGAAATAGGAAAAGGCCATGGAAATGATATAAAACAGAGAAACGGGAAGATAACGGATGATGTTTATGGGATTGTAATTAATATCCTGGGTCAGTAAGGTAAAGATGGCGTGTGCGCCCATAACAACGCCAACCCAGACACATATCTTTAGGTGAGAATATTTTTCGTTAGGCAGAGCGCCCTTTTTATAAAACAGTTCTGCAGTGCCCCACAAAACCGCCGTTGCGATAGAAAAAAATAACCAATTCATAATAGTTTCCTCCTTATAATTTTACAAGTCCTGCATCGACCATCTTCTGCAGGCTATTGAGGATGCCCAGCTTGGCGTGAAGCCAGGTCAGACCACCCTGGAAGTACACAGCGTAGGGGGGACGGATGGGGCCATCAGCAGAAAGCTCGATGGAACTGCCCTGGACGAATGCGCCGGCAGCCATAATGACCTTGTCCTTGTAGCCCGGCATTTCAGAGGGCCAGGGAGTAGCGAAGCTGTCCACCGGGGCGGCAGCCTGGATACCCTTGCAGAAAGCAATCATGCCTTCCTCACTGCCCAGTTCCACCGCCTGGATAATATCATGGCGGCTTTCGGTAGCATCCGGTACACATCGGAAGCCCAGGGGCTCATAGAGATTAGCGGCAAAGATCGCGCCCTTTTCCGCACCGGCGGTGACGGTGGGGGACAGGAAGAAACCCTGATACAGGGCGGTCATCAGTCCAAGATTCGCACCCACTTCCTTACCCAGCCCGGGGGCGCTGAGGCGGTAAGCGCAGCGCTCGATGCATTCCTGGGTGCCGGCAATATAGCCGCCGATGGGAGCCAGACCGCCGCCGGGATTTTTAATCAGACTGCCAACGGTCATATCCGCCCCTACATCCGAAGGCTCAATGGTTTCCACAAACTCACCGTAGCAGTTGTCTACCATCACAATCAGATCAGGTTTGATGTTCTTGCAGAAGTCGATCAGCTCACCAATCTGCTTAACAGAGAAGGTGGGGCGGGTGGCGTATCCCTTGGAACGCTGAATGGTGACCATCTTGGTCTTGGAGTTAATAGCCTTTGCGATATTTTCGTAGTCGAAGGTGCCATCGGGAAGCAGGTCAACCTGCTTATAAGTCACGCCGTATTCTGCCAAAGAGCAGGGACTTTCACGAATACCGATGACCTCCTGCAGGGTATCATAAGGCAGCCCTACAGGGGACAGCAGTTCATCGCCGGGAAGCAGATTGGCGCTGAGGGCAATGGTCAGGGCGTGGGTGCCGCAGGTGATCTGGGGACGCACCAGAGCGGATTCCGTGTGGAATACATCGGCATAGACCCGCTCCAAGTTGTCCCGACCGTAGTCATCATAGCCGTATCCCGTAGAGGGGGCAAAGCAGGCGACGCTGACGCGGTTTTTCTGCATAGCGGAAAGCACCTTGGCCTGGTTGTACTCTGCCACCTTGTCAATGGCAGCAAAGCGTTCCTCCAAATTTTTGATAGTCTTTTCGCCGTAGGCGTAAACAGCAGGGGAAATCCCCATAGTCTGATAAAGCTCCAGTAATTGTTCCATAATGTCAGTCCTCGTTTTTCACAGTATTCAGAATTTGGTTGGCAAGGTTGTTCAGCACTTCCGGCCGGGAAACAATCAGGCCGGTCTCCGCTTCACCTAAGATCAGCAGAGTGTCGCCGGGCTGGATGCCAAATAACTCCCGGGCTTCCTTAGGGATCACAATCTGCCCCCGGTCGCCGACTTTGGCGGTGCCGAAAACCCGCTGGTTATTGCCCTTGCCGAGTATGTGTTTGCCTCCGGGCATAGAACCAACTCCTTTCACACTTTTCATACTTTTCACACCGACAAATTATAATAAAATCCGCCCCGGATGTCAATACCGGGACGGATAATTTTGTTAAGGATTTATAGTAAAAGTCTGATTTACCAGATCTTCCTCCAGCCAGTCGTCGCTGTTGTAGATCCGCAGTGTAAAAGCGATTTCCTCCACTGTTTCGATGCCGTTCTTCTCGAAATCCCCTTCGCCAAAGGAAATCTCCTCGTTGGCCTTTTTGCCGCCGGCTACAGTCACCGCCCAGAAAGGATCGCACATAAAGCCGTTGACACTGACATTGTCAATGGTGTACATCAGCGACTTGTCGGTCTTGTTTTCCAGGAATACCTTCAGGGTGTAGCCCCAAAAGTTCTTCTCATCAACGCCGGTGAGCTTTACGGTCACAAGTTCGTTGTCCACCAACACCTGCTCTTCAAAGGGCTTTTTCCCTTCGGTGGCGGTGGTGGTAGAGGGCGCGGTCTGCCCGGTAGGTGCAGAGGGATCAGTGCCGGTTTCTTCGGTAGAGGATACCGGGCCGCAGGCTGCCAGAGAAGTCAGCAGCGCCAGAGCGGCAAATGCTGTCAATAATTTTTTAAACATAAAAAATACGCTCCATATAGATCTTTGCCCCGAGGGCTTTTACATGGTAGCGTATTTCTTATTTCGTTTCAATCGGAGGTTGCAGGAAATGAAACCAGCATTTTCCTCAGTCGTTTCTCCGTCTGCCGCCGAAGATCAGCAGCAGGCGCAGCAGCTGTGCAAGGGCTACCGCAGTGGCGGCCACATAGGTCAGCGCCGCGGCGGTAAGGGTTCTTCTTGCGCCACGCTGCTCCTCGGCAGTCAAAATACCTGCCGATCCAATGGCCTCCATGGCCCGGCGGCTGGCATTAAATTCCACCGGCAGCGTTACCAGCTGGAACACAACGGAAAGACCGAAGCAGGCAATGCCGGCATAGACGAAGCCAAAGGAAAGACTTTCACCGGCGGCAAACAGAATACCCAGCAAAATCAGGGGCATAGCCAGCTTGCTGCCGATATTGGTGATGGGGACGATGGCGGCCCGGAGTTTGATGGGGCTATAATTTTTGGCGTACTGCACCGCATGGCCGGCTTCGTGGCAGGCGACGCCGATGGCGGCGGTGGAGGTGGAATCATATACGCTGTCGGACAGGCGGATCACATTGGTTCTGGGATCAAAATGATCCGTCAGATTGCCATGGACACGCTCGATGCGAACGCCGGAAACGCCGTTGGCGGACAGTACCCGCTGAGCCGCCTCTGCGCCGGTGATTCGGCGGGAGGACAGCTGCTTGGCGTACTTTTTAAAAGTGGAATTTACATTCGCACTGGCCCAGATGGAAAGAATCAGGCAGGGCAACACGAAAAGGATATAGGTATAATCAAAACCGTAGAAAAAAGGCATAATTGTTCTCCTTAGATAGTTTCCGGCTCCATGGCATCATGGAGCAGGTCGGTAATAGCGCCCCGGAAAATGGCGTAGGCCTGGCTGTGGAGGGTACTTAAGGCGCCGGCAGAGAGATTTACCGCCACATTACCGGGCATAAACAGATCCTGGTCGAAAATAAACTTAACCTCCGGATCTGGCTGGCCGTTTTTCTTTACCAGGCCGGGGCCGGCATGGAGCTTCAGCCGGCAACCGCCGCGGATGGCCATTTCCGCATCCACGCTGCTGCGGTTCACGGCAGTGTCCATCACATCCTCCTCGGCAAGCGGGCCTAAGTAGCAGCTTTGGATCAGTTCCCGGAAGGGGCTGCCCTCAAGGCCAAGATCCTTTCTGGAAATAAAATTCAGATACCGCAGACCCACCCGCTCAAAATAGGCGGGCTTGTATAATTTTATGAAGGCCGCCAAAGGTTTATCCAGCTTTTGCGCAAAATCCTCCCAGCAGGTGTACTTGGTGCAGGCCAGAGAGATGAAATTGCTGGTCAGATTTACCCGCCAAATACCGTCAGCGGACATAAACTGATAGTTCATGGAGGCAGGCTGATTTTCCAGGGTCATGTTGCCCGGTGCGCCTACGATCTTGGGGGGCAGAGATTCTTTCCGGGAAGAATACCGGGGAAATTCGTCCCGGATGGCATCCTGAAATGCAGCCGGCACTGTGGTGCCGATGGACAGAATCTCCGGGAACCGGAGCTGGCAGATCACTTCGCCCAACTGATTCGCGCGGTAGATGCACCGCTGTTCTTGTGAAAACATGGTCATTCCTCATTTCTGGATACTTTTTCTTATTATAACCAATGTGTTCCCAAAAGGCAAGTGTGTGGTCGCTTCATATTTTTTGAAAAACTGCGCAAACTTTCTCCGGAGGGATCAATATGACAGAACGGGAATACGGAAAACTTGTTAGCCAGGCAGCGCCCAAATCACCGATCATTAAGGACTGCATCAACGCTTTTTGGATCGGCGGGCTGATCTGTGTACTGGGGCAGATCGCGGTGAATGCCTATATGACTCTGGGCTTAGAAAAGCAGGACGCATCCACGGCATCATCCATGAGCCTGGTGGCCCTGTCTGCTCTGCTGACAGGTCTTAGCCTTTACGATAACATCGCGAAATATGCCGGCGCCGGCACCCTGGTGCCCATTACCGGCTTTGCCAATTCCATCGCCGCCCCGGCCGTTGAGTTTAAAACCGAGGGCCTGATCCTTGGCCTGGGCGCGAAGATGTTCACCATCGCCGGGCCTGTGATTGTGTATGGTGTTTCAGCATCCGTAGTTTATGGCTTGATTCATTGGATTACAACATTGTTTTAATCGTAGGGCGGGGGCTTGCTCCCGCCGCAAAAAGGCTCGCCATCCGGCGAGCCTTTTTATGTACGCAAAGAATTCTACAGAACTTCCACGGTTACATCCCGCAATGCCTCATCCGGGGCGGGCTTTTCCGCAAAGACTTTGTTGGGATCCCGCAGAGTTTCAAAAACCTCAAAATAGCGAAGTCCAAATTCGTGGAGGGATCGGTGTTGATAGGCAGCGCTTCGTCAATGGCACCGCAGCCGGCCATATTGGACTGCCCGATCATCAAAAATGAGTGAATCACAGGAATACCCCCTTTTGTTTGCATTTTACTCCCAGAGGGAGGGAATGTCAATGAACCGGGGTGAAATGAGCAATGATCCGGAAAGAATTATCAGGATTGAGGTATTTTTGGGTTTACAGAGTGGGGGCTTATGTGATATGATATCCGTTAGGAAAAAAGAAACCGAGGGTTCATTATGGATTATATCGTTTTGGATATGGAATGGAATCAGCCCTGGCCGGGTTCGCCGTCGTCGAAGAAGGTGCTGCCTGTGGCGATCCGGGGTGAGATCATCCAGATCGGCGCTGTCCGGGTCACCGAGAGCAGGGAAGTGGCGGATGAATTCCAGGTCATGGTCAAACCCAAATATTACCGGCATTTGAACCGCCGTGTCAGCAAGCTCACCGGCATTAAAGAATCCCGTCTGCGGGACGAGGGCGTACCCTTCCCGGAGGCTATGGAGCAGTTTCGGAAATGGTGCGGGGAGGATATCGTCTTCCTGACATGGGGCTTTGACGATATTACCATTCTCCGGGAAAACCTGCGGCTGTTCAATTTGCCGGAGGACTGGACGGATCGGTGGTTCAACGCCCAGATGATCTTCAATGCCCAGACCGACGGCTCCACCGCTCAGAAGGCGCTGAAAACCGCCATGGAGATGTTCAATATCGAGGCCACCCGGCCTGCCCACGATGCGTTGGGCGATGCCTACCATACTGCTTTGATCTGCGCCCGACTGGATCTTGCCAGGGGCACCCAGGAGTATGAACAGGCACTGAAAAGCCATGAAAACGGCTTCCACGGCGCCCAGCTTCCCGGCTGCCTGGCACGAAAGGTGTTCTATGATTTTGCGGACAAGCGGGCGGCGTTGAGCGCCATGGCAGGGGAGGAAAACGAATGCCCCGTCTGTGGCAAGCGAATGCTGGGTTCCCGGTGGTTTGCACAGCCTGGACATCGGTATATGGACCTGGCAACCTGCCCGGAGCACGGAAAGTTCCTGATCCGGGTGCGGCTGTCTGAGCAGCCCAATGGCTTGGTTCGGGTAAGCCGATTGACCTATGAAGCTACTTCCGAAGCGGCTCAGGCCTACGCTCACCGGGCGGAGAAGGCTGATCCCGAGGAGCAGACGGCATCCCGCCGTCGCCGCCGGAGAAGAAGCGCTGCCGGGGAGATTAAATCTGTAACAGAATAAGAAAAACGGACGGTTTGCCGTCCGTTTTTTGTGCAGAAAAGTGCTTGACAGATTGGCTGTGAGGTGATACAATACGCTTCGTGATGGTGCCGTGGCACCTGTGACTTATGGGCCCTTAGCTCAGTTGGTTAGAGCCTCCGGCTCATAACCGGATAGTCCCGGGTTCGAATCCCTGAGGGCCCACCACAGCAAATAAAGGCTCCGGCCTTTTATATATATAGGGGTATAGCTCAATTGGTAGAGCGGCGGTCTCCAAAACCGTAGGCTCAGGGTTCAAGTCCTTGTGCCCCTGCCAAAAAACGCCAACAGCATTTGCTGTTGGCGTTTTTTGACGAAAGCGAGGACTTGAATCATCTAAATGCAACAGTCCGGTGGACTGCAACTGCGGGCACTTGGTTAACCCGTGCAAAAGGCCATGGAGCACTGACGCTAAACTATCACAATATTGCTTTTTCTTCCGAAAATGGGGGAGAAACCTTGCGTTTTCGGTGGAGGATTGTTACAATAATGTCATCATTCAGAACCCGAAAGGAGAAATGCAACATGAAAAAGTGGTTCCTTTCTCTGCTTTCCTGCCTGCTGGTTTTGGCGTTGACTGCCTGCGCGGCACCCCAGGCGCCTGTGACAGAAATCATCCCCTCCACTGAGGCCATCGTTTATGCCCAGCAGGACTATGACCTGCATAAGGTCAGCGACAAGCTCCTGCTCCTGGGCAGAGCCTCTAGCGCCAATAATGGCATCGCCTGCGATTTTACTGCCGACGGTATCGCTTTTGAAGCTTACATCCAGGGCGAATTCAGCTTCACTGTGAATTGCAGCAAGGATGCCTATTTCACTGTCTATGTGGATGGTGTCCGGCTGGAACAGCGTTTCGAAGCCAAGGGCGAATTCAAAGACCGGAAGATCGTGGTTGGTGACCTGGGAGAAATGGCGCTGCACAGCATCCGCATTCTCAAGCAGACCGAGGCTAAAAATGCCATTGCTACGTTGAAAAGCATGCAATTTTATGGCTGCCTGTACGCTCCCGCTGCACAGAAAAACCTGTATGTCGAGTTTATCGGCGACAGCATTTCCTGCGGCTATGGCAACCTGTGGACGACGGACTCTCCTGACCCCAGCAACAAATCCGGCACCGCCCTTTATCAGGACGGCACCCAAGGCTACGCATTTCTGACAGCGGAGCTGTTGGATGCGGACTGCTCTGTGATCGGCTGCAGCGGTATTGGCATCGACAGAAGTTATACGAACCAGAACGGAAGCGGCTACCGGATGATCGACTTCTATCCTGCCGCGTCCTACTGCCGTACTCCGTTGGAAAAATACGATTTCTCCAACTCCAGAGTACCGGATTTGGTGGTTATTAATCTTGGTACCAACGATCAGTCTGTGGGTTCCACTGAAGCTGCTTTTAAGACCGGCGTGAAGGAATTGATCGAATATGTCCGCAGCGCATACAACACCGATGTGCCCATCGTCTGGGCCTATGGCATGATGTCAGAGGGCCGCAGTAACTGGACAAAGGCCGTCATTGATGAGATGGGCGGCGAGAGCGCCGGGCTGTACATGGTGCAGCTTCCCCAAAACAAGCAGGGCGGCAACGGACATCCCTCTTTGAAAGCTCACATGGAAGCAGCCCAGCGGCTTTCCGCATTTATTGCAGATAAAGGTGTTATCTAATATAATCAAAGGGCGTACCCACAGGTATGCCCTTTGATTTTGCCGCTTGCTTATTTCGAAAAAAGGTTTATAATGATGCAAGGAAAAACAAAACAGAAAGAAGATATGCGGCTATGCCCCACACCCATTCAAAATTCTTCTCCTTTCAGCCCATTGCGGCTGCGGTGAAAAATAACGCGGTTACCTTTATTGCCATGGCGGCGGCGCTGATTACCATGTTTTTTGTGCCGCCGGACAGGGAATACCTGGACTATTTTGACTTTAAAACCCTGACCTGCCTGTTTTGCGTGCTGGCGGTGGTCTGCGCCCTGAAAAACATTCAGTTTTTCTACATCCTGGCAAAGAAGATCGTCCAGCTCTTCAAAAACGCCCGGCTGGCGGTGCTGGCGCTGGTGTACATCACCTTTATCGGCTCTATGCTTATCGCCAACGACATGGCGCTGCTGACCTTCCTGCCTCTGGGCTTTTTCGTGCTGAATGCCACAGGCAAGCGGAAGTACATGGCCTTTACTTACATCATGCAGAATATTGCCGCCAACCTGGGCGGTATGCTCACGCCTTTTGGCAATCCCCAGAATCTGTACCTGTATTCCTACTTCAACATTCCAACACTGGAATTCATGCAGATCATGGCGCCGCCCTTTGTGGTTGCGGTGGTGCTGATTACGGCCTGCTGCCTGATTTTTGTGAAGCCCGAGCCCCTGGCGGTGGCTGACGAACCTATCAACCTGCCGGCTTGGCGGGCAGTGGTGTACCTGCTGCTGTTTGCCCTGTCTATCGTTATCGTGTTCCGTGGTATCCCGTATTGGATCGGACTGATTATCATCCTGGCGGCACTGCTGTTTTTGGATCGCAAGGCGCTGAAAATGGTGGACTACGGCCTGCTGCTGACCTTTGTGTTTTTCTTTGTGTTCGCAGGGAATATGGCCCGGATCCAGCCTGTGCGGCAGGTATTTTCCTGGCTGCTGGAGAAAAGCACCCTGATTTTCAGCGTGGCGTCCTGCCAGGTTATCAGCAATGTGCCCTCGGCGATTTTGCTGTCCCAGTTTACGGGCAACTACCGGGAGCTTCTGCTGGGCGTGAACATCGGCGGCGTGGGCACGCTGATCTCGTCTTTGGCCAGTCTGATCACATTCCGGGAGTATACCAAGCGCAACCCCAACAAAACAGGCTATTATGTTTTGTTGTTCTCTGCGTTTAACTTCGCGTTTTTGATCCTGCTCACAGGCTTTGTCCTGCTGGGCGGATGGTTAATGGGATAAGAAAAAGCAACCGCGTTACTCGGTTGCTTTTTTAATAAATACACGTAATTTCTCGTTAGGAGGAGCAGGGGAGTCCACCCGGAACAGACCGTAAAGATCGTCGACCCGCTGTTCGAATGCCTCGTATTCGGAGCCTGTCCTTTCGCCAATGTGGGGGAAATCCCCGGTCAGCCGCGCCGTTTTCAGCACAGCGCGACCGGTTTCGCTGAAACCCAACACCCGGACATAAGGAGGTGTGGTCTGCATATCCTTCGCGGTCAGCCCCAGAAAGGCGCACATGACCATCCGATCCAGCCGGCTGCGGGCGTACCGCTTGGACTTGGTTTCGGTGAGGATTTCTTCCAGGGTAGCACAGCTTCTGCTGCTTCGCATCAGCTTCCGCCACAGTCCCTCAGAGCCATAGGGAATAGCCTCAAAATCCTGATCGGACATCGTCCGCAGCCGGGCCAGAACACTGCGTTCACCGGCGGCAAGGGTGTAGATGGGAGCGTTTTCAAAGACCGATGCGGCTTCGGTGGGCACATAACTCTGCCAATTCTGGTTTTTGACCAGCTGCAGCCGCAGGGAAGTGGCCGAGGGGTTGTACGCATCCGGGGTACCTGCATGATAATTTCCCTGCCGGGGGATCACAAAGGGCTTCATATTGCTTTTTTGAGCGATGATGGCCTTGCAGTATTCCAGTCCGAGGATATCATTGGGACTTTCCAGGAGCGATGCGTCCTGACCGATCGCAGACAAGGCCGCCTGCCGGGCGGCAGCAAAACTGACGCCTTTTTCCAACGCACACTGCAGTGCGGTAGAAAATTCTTCACTAAGCAAAACCTCGGCGGAATTCATCAGGGACTCCGCTGTGCCGGATTCAGCGCCGAAGCACAGGTGGTCGCAGAATTTTGACAGAATCCTTACGCCTCCTGCGGCAAAGCCTTCTGCCGACCAAAGGGCATAGATCGTGGGCAGTTCCAGCACCAGATCCGCGCCGCAGTGAACGGCGGCTTCTGCCCGGACTTGTTTTGGGAAAATTGCCGGGTGACCCCGCTGCACAAAATTGCCGCTCATGAGACAAACAATGGCGCAATCCTCACCAAAAGCGGAGCGAATGGCGTCAAATTGCTTCTTGTGCCCCAGGTGGAAGGGGTTATATTCGCAAATAATGCCTATTATTTTCAAAAAATATCCCTCCTTTGGAAAAAAGTGCGATTCAGGGCTTGAGAAATTTGTTATAATAATATATAATGATTCCAGCTATGGCTATCATAACACAAAGTCAGAAAAAAGAAAATCATTTTTATTTTACAGGAGGCAATTTTTCATGAATGTTCTGGTTATCAACGCAGGCAGCTCCAGCCTGAAGTATCAGCTGATGAACCCCGAGACCGGCGATGTGTCCGCAAAGGGTCTTTGCGAGCGTATCTATATCGACGGCCGTCTGACCCACAAGGTCGGTGACAATAAGGTGGTTAAGGACATCCCCATGCCCAGCCACTCCGAGGCTATCGCTGCCGTTCTGGATATCCTGGTTGACCCCGTTGAGGGCGTCATCAAGTCTGTTGACGAGATCGATGCTGTTGGCCACCGCGTGCTGCACGGCGGCATGGAGTTCTCCGATTCCTGCATCGTCGACGATGATGTGATCGCTGCCATCAAGAAGTGCATCCCCCTGGGACCTCTCCACAACCCCGCTAACCTGATGGGTATCGAGGCTTGCCAGGCTGTTATGCCCAAGACTCCCCAGGTCGCTGTGTTCGACACCGCTTTCCACATGACCATGCCTCCCAAGGCTTACCGCTACGCCATTCCCACCGAGTACTATGAGAATGACGATATCCGCCGCTACGGCTTCCACGGCACTTCCCACAAGTATGTTGCCAAGCGTACCGCCGAGCTGGTTGGCAAGAAGGAATTCAAGATGATCAACTGCCACCTGGGCAACGGTTCTTCTCTGTGCGCCATCAAGGACGGCAAGTGCCAGGATACCTCCATGGGTCTGTCTCCTCTGGCCGGCGTGCCCATGGGTACCCGCTCCGGTGACATCGATGCCTGCGTGGTGCAGTTCATCTGCAACAAGTACGGCATGAGTGTTGACGAGTGCCTGAATATGCTGAACAAGAAGTCCGGCATGCTGGCTCTGTCCGGCGTTTCCTCCGACTTCCGCGACCTGGAAGCTGGCGAGGCCAACGGTGACGAGAACTGCATCCTGGCTCTGAACAAGTTCTTCTACGAGGTTGCCAAGTATATCGGTGCCTACGCTGCCGCATTGAACGGCGTGGATGTCATCACCTTCACCGCCGGTGTGGGCGAGAACGGTCCCGACACCCGTGCTGCCATCTGCTCCTACCTGGAGTTCATGGGCGTCAAGCTGGATCCCGAGGCAAACAACTGCCGCGGCAAGGAGCGTCTGATCTCCGCCCCTGATTCCAAGGTCCAGGTTTGGGTGGTTCCCACCAACGAAGAGCTGATGATCGCTCAGGATACCGCTGAGCTGGTCAATGCTGCCAAGTAATCAGCGAAAATAATCAGCAGGGTGCGTGAAAACGCACCCTGTAATTTTTCGCGCTGACTCCTGTGCGGCAATCCTGCGGGCGGCGGGGGTCGTCGCCTTGGACCCCGCGCTGAGGGGGCTGGATTTTTGCAAAGCAAAAAGACTGGGGGAGTTTCCTTTCTTTTGTAAAAACCCCTCCGTCTTTGCCTGTCGGCGTGCCACCTTCCTCAAAGGGGAAGGCATAAAAAGCCGGGTGCGTTTTGCAACGCACCCGGTTATCTGTTGTGCTTAACCTTCGAAGTCAGCCTCAGCAGCGACAACTTCGCCCTCTTCGGCAGGAACTTCTTCAGCGGCTTCCTCAACGGGAGCCTCTTCGCAGCAGTCGCACTCGCCGTCGCAATCGCATTCACACTCGCACTCGCAGTAGAACAGATCGCCAAAGGTCTTCTTGAACCAGGCAACGATCTGATCACCGTACTTCACTACGACAAAGGCGATGCCGGCGATGGCAGCCAGAGCTGCAACGATCTTCATAACAATACCAAAAATCTTCATATCAATAGCCTCCTGTTTTTTATTTCTTACCAATTACAGTATAACCAATGTGTTCCAAAATTGCAACTGGTAAAATAAAATTTTTACAATTCAGACATATCCGTACATTCCCCGGACGCTGACTTCTCCGGAATTGACCGCCCGTTGTGTTCCGTCAGTAAACGCAACCAGCAGTGTGCCATCCTCCAGAATGTCAATGGCGTGGCCGTAGGCGGAGTTTTCGCCCTGAACCACCCGGATCTCATTATCCAGGGTAATACAGTCGGCGCGGTATTGGGACAGAAGTTCCTTTTTCTTAGAAAAAAGCTGGCCATCCATTTGATAAAGCGCCTGCAATACTGCCGCAGCCATGACTTCCGTGGAAACGTCTTCGCCGGTGACCGTGGCCAAAGAAGTGGCCATGTCCCGGATGGCGGGATCGAAATCCTCCAATCTTTGACGGCAGTTTATGCCAATGCCAACAATGGCGCAAACCTGATTTCCGGTGAATACCAGCTCAGTCAGAATACCGGCCAGCTTTTTGGTGCCAACCACCAGGTCATTGATCCACTTGATGCCAGGGCGGATACCGGTAACCGCTTCCACGGCGTTACACGCACCGACACCGCAGGCGCAGGTCAGATGCATCAGCTCTGTTGCCGCACAGTCGTAGCGCAGGATCACGCTCATGTAAAGTCCCATACCCCCGGGGGAGAGAAAGCTCCGGCCCAGCCGCCCCCGGCCGGCAGTTTGCCGGTCGGCAATCAGGACAGTGCCGTGAGGCGCGCCCTGAAGCGCCATTTGCTTTGCCAGAGTGTTGGTGGAGTCCACACAGTCAAAACAATGAATTTTGTCAGCCCAGGGATGGCAGTGGGGCAATTCGAAAGAAACCATAACTCAGTCGATATCCCGGACGACTTCCTCCGGAGGATTGTCCAGCACTTCCGGATGAGCCAGCAGCCGGCGGTAATACTTGAAGAAGGTGGCGTAGTAGTAACCGTCGCAGATACGCTCGTCCAGAGAGAACTTTACATCGATGTACTTTCTCTGCACCACGCTGCCGTCCTCCTGCACCTCCAACGCTCTGCGCTTGCAGCCAAAGGCACCGAAAACGGGCAGGTTGCCGAAGTCATACAGGTGATGGTAGATAGGAGGAATACCCAGGGAACCCATGCTGGTGAAGAACAGACTGCCGTGGAAGGGGCTCAGCTCCAGCAGGAACTTGGGCAGCCAGCCGAAATAGTCCAGCAGCTTCAGCAGCCATACCACGAATTTCAGCACCACGCTGGGGATCAGGTTCAGGGACATGATCAGACTATCCAGATTGGAGTCCAGCTCTTGGGTGGCCTTGACCGAGGCCACAGCAGCGTTGAGCTTGCGGTAGACATCCTCGGCGGTGTCCCGGGGGGTCAGATGCACTTTGATGGAGGTGTCGGGAGAATCCACAGACATCTCTTTCTTGATGACCATGCAGTACTGGATATCCTCATCACGGGAATAGACCTTCTGGCCGTTGATAAAGCGGTTCAGCTGCGGATACTTGGCAACGCCCCGGACATAGGCCGCCAGCAGAACATGGGTGATGCCGAAATCGGTCAGACCCTCTCTGCGCTTCTGGCGAATGTATCGGTCAATGTGGGTGATCTCAAAGGATTCCTCAAAGAGGTTGGAGCAGGTATTGCGCTCCACCTGGAAATAGGCGGTGATCTGAGCCATAGGCGCCAGGGTGCGCACCTTCCGACCGTCGTTGCGGTCGCCCCAGGTGGGATGATACTTTCCGTCTGCGTGAACCCGGATGGCAAATACCAGCAGGCAACCGCCAAACAGCATCAAAAGATCCGGCATCAGCGGCATCAGCACGCTCCAATTGCGTTGCAGTACAGCTTCTTTGTGGTAATACAGGATGGCGACCATGGGCGCCAGCATGATGGGCAGCAGAAGCCACACCACACCGCCCCAGCGTCCGCAGGTGATTTCCATGTAGATCACACCGAAGAAAATCAGTGCGATCCAGAACAGCCAGGAAACCATCAGGCTGCTGACATTGGCAGAAATCCAGATACCCGAATAAATGACGATCATCCAGACGGGAATGGCGGTCTTATAAAGCATTTCTTTGCCGTTGATAAGTACGATGAGCACAAACAGCAGGGTGGCTGCTACTGGCAGAACGATTTGGCTCCACACTTCCTGTGAGCCGCCTGTTCCTTTCATACAGGCGATCACAATGCGGGCCACTGCCGAGCCGACCAGGCACAGTGCCATCAGCCATGTCAGCGCGTTTTTACGGCTGACATAAAAAGTTTTCTTTCTTTCCATAGCTGTATAATCATAACATAATCTTAAGGTTTTGGCAAGAAAAAAGTAAAAGCGGCTCAGTCAGAGCCGCTTTTGCTGACTTATTTTCCCAGTTCTTGGTTTCTCTTCCAAGCGTTCTTTACAGCGTTCATCACCGCACTGCGGAATGCGCCATCCTCCAGAGCCTTCACACCGGCGATGGTGGAGCCACCGGGGGAGCATACCGCATCCTTCAGCTGGCCGGGATGCTTGCCGGTCTCCAGGGCAAGCTTGGCAGTGCCAAGAAGCATCTGACTGGCGTACAGCAGAGCTTTCTGCCGGGGAAGACCGCAGGCTACGCCGCCGTCGGCCAAGGCCTCCAGGAACATGGCAGCATAAGCCGGTCCGCAGCCGGCCACCGCGCTGGCTGCGTCGATAAGATTTTCCGGCAGACGGTCAAAGATGCCGGCAAAGCGCATACCGTCCAAAAACAGCGTCAGAGTCTCCTGCGTGACATTGTCCGTGCAGTCAAACGGAATCATGCCTGCGCCCACAGCGCAGGGCGTATTGGGCATGATGCGGATCACCGGGTAATTGCCGCCGGCCATGGCCTGAATACGTTCCATGGTCAGTCCCGCCGCCATGCTCACCAATACAAATTCGTCCTTGCGTTCAGCCAGAGCAGGGGAGAGATCAGCCAGCAGCGCACCCATCTGTTGGGGCTTTACACCCAGAAACAGAAAACTGCAGGAAGCGGCAGTATCTTCCACAGACGCTGTCCGGCAGCCCAGACGGTTTGCCAATGCTTCGGCTTTGGCGGCGGTGCGGTTGGAAAGGCAGATGTTTTCCGAAGGCATGGCCTTGGCAGCGGCTTCCGCCAGTGCGCCGCCCATATTTCCGGTGCCGATAAAACCAAATGTATTTTTCATGGTGAAACTCCTGTTATCGAATCTGTCCGGTTCCCCGGATCACATATTTGTAGCTGCAAAGCTCCTCTAAGCCCATGGGACCCCGGGCGTGGAGCTTCTGGGTGGAAATGCCCATTTCACAGCCCAGACCGAACTCGCCGCCATCGGTAAATCGGGTGGAGCAGTTGACGTATACTGCCGCACTGTCGATCTGTCGGGTGAAGGCCCCGGCGTTCTTTTCGTCCTGGGTAAGGATTGCCTCGCTGTGGCCGGTGGAGTGTCGGGAGATGTGTTCCATGGCTTGCTGGATATCTTCCACAACGCCCACAGCCAGGATGTAATCCAAAAATTCCGTATCGAAATCCTGGGGCTCAGCGGTTTTTCCGGGGATAATGTCAGCAGCGGCACTGTCCAACCGAAGTTCTACAGGCTGGTTTTCCCGGTCTGTTACCAACCGTTTGTGGAGCTTGGGCAGAAATTCTTTCGCGATATCCTGATGCACCAGGCAGACCTCCATAGCGTTGCACACGGAGGGTCGGCTGGTTTTGGCGTTCTCAAGGATATCCAGAGCCATAGCCTGGTCGGCGGTTTTATCCACAAAAATATGGCAGATGCCGGTGCCGGTCTGGATGCAGGGCACCCGGGCGTTTTCGATGCAGTTGCGGATCAGTCCCGCACCGCCCCGGGGGATCAGCAGATCCACATAGCCCACAGCGGTCATCAGCTCCCGAGCGCTTTCCCGGGAAGTGTCCTGCACAAGCTGTACCAGTTCAGCAGGAAGCCCAATCTGGGAAAGTCCCAGCTGCAGGGCGTTTACGATGGCGTTTGCGGAGCGGAAAGCGTCCTTACCGCTGCGAAGCACGCAGGCATTGCCGGATTTTACCGCCAACGCTGCAGCATCGGAGGTTACATTGGGGCGGCTTTCATAGATGATGGCCACAACGCCCATGGGGACGCTTCTGCGTTCAATGACCATGCCGTTGGGCCGCTGGATTTGGCTGAGAATCCGTCCCACAGGGTCTGGCAGCGCCGCCACCTGGCGAATGCCCTCGGCCATAGCTTCGATCCGCTGCGCAGTCAAGGCCAGCCGATCCAGCATGGAGGGGCTTAAGGTATCCTTAGCGGCATCCATGTCAGCAGAGTTTGCCTGCAAAATGGCGTCGGTGTTATCGATCAGCGCATCCGCCATGGCAAGCAGCGCCCGGTTTTTCTGATCCGTGTCAGCCACTGCCAGAGCGCCGCAGCATCCTTTGGCCTTGTGAAGAATTTCCTGGGTGGTCATACGTGCGCCTTCTTTCCAATAAAACGGGTGCCCACGGCCTTTTGTTCAAAAAGATCATAGAGGGCTTCGGGATTCTCACCGTTCATAATGATCATGTCGAGCCCTGCGTCCATAACGATCTTCGCCGCCCGGAGCTTGGTTGCCATACCGCCGGAGCCCAGGGCAGAGCCTGCGCCGCCGGCCAGAGACAGGATATCCTCCGTCAGTTCTTCCACAACGGGAATCAAAGTGGCATTGGGATCTTTGTGAGGATCGGCAGTGTACAGACCCTGAATGTCCGACAGCAGAACCAGCAGGTCTGCCTTCAGCAGCCGGGCAACAATGGCAGACAAAGTGTCATTTTCGCCGATGGTGGTATGGATGCCGATTTCGTCAGTGGAAACGGCATCGTTTTCGTTGATGACGGGAATGACCTTCCATGTAATAAGCTGCTCCAGCGTATCATGAACCTTCCCACTGCGCCGGGGATCCTGAATGTCCTCAGCGGTAAGAAGAAGCTGTGCCACAGTGTGACCGTGCTCCGTAAACAGCTTGTCGTATGTATACATCAGGGCGCACTGTCCCACAGCGGCAGCAGCCTGCTTGCCGCTCATATTTTGAGGACGACCGGGCAGACCCAGCTTGCCTACGCCCATGCCAATGGCACCGGAGGATACCAGCACGATCTCGTGACCGGCGTTCTGCAGATCGCTGAGGACCTTGCACAATAGCTCCACCCGGCGGATATTCAGCCGCCCACCGGCGTGGGCCAGGGTAGAGGTACCAACTTTTATTACAATTCTCATCTATATTACCTCCTTGCTTAGGGAGAAAGGGGCGTTACTTCCTGCACCAGCAGGGTCTGCGCCTTTACGGTAAAACGAATATTGAAGCCCGCAAAGCTCAGGCCGTAGATCCGCTCCGGATCCCGCTGATAGGATGGCCGGGGATCATGGGACAGCACGCCGATGGCAGCATCCCGTTTATCCCTGGGCAAAATACTCAGCAATTCCTCCGGAAAATCCACTTCCAGCAAATATTCCCCGGCGGTATCGGTAAAGCCGCCGGTGGCTTCGGGATGGCAATCGCCGTAGGGGATGTAGGGTTTAATGTCGAAAATCGGCGTCCCGTCCATCAAATCGGCGCCGCCCACATGAAGCACCGTTCCGAATTCCTCGGTATGCTCCACCCCCAGCAGTTTGACGCTGGACAGTCCCAGAGAATTGGGACGGAAAGGGGAACGGGTGGCAAACACCCCCAGCCGGGTATTGCCTCCAAGCCGGGGCGGACGGACAGTGGGAGACCAGTCGCTGCGGACAGACTCGGAAAATTGCCAGATCAGCCAGAGATGGGAATATCCCTCAATGCCTCGCAGGGTATCGGGATTTCGAAATTCCGGCTCAAAAATAATGGTGGAGCGCAGTTCATCTACCAGGCCGCTTTGTCTGGGAATACCGAACTTGGTAGGGAAGTCACTCTTCATCCGGGCAATCACGGAAATCGTCACATCCTGCATATCAAGTCCTCCCTTTGCGCAGACAGAAGCTGACTGCGAAAATGACTGCCAATACCAGGGAGATGGCCGCGCCGGCACTGCTGCCCAGATAGTAAGACAGGCACAGTCCGATAATACCTGCCACCAGGGCAAACAGAACGGAGATCACATGATACTGCCGCAGATTTTTGGCCACATTCCGGGCAGACGCGCCGGGCAGTACCAGCAGAGAATTGAGGATCAAAAGGCCCACACTGGGAATGGTCAGGGTAACCACCACGGCGATGGCGGTGGTAAAGATGCTCTGGCTCAGTCCCACGGGAATACCCCGTGAGGAAGCAAGCTGGGGATGTACCGCCGTCAGGGTTAGCCGATTGCCGGCCAAGATCCAAAAGATTACAACACCCACCAGCACCAGCGCCAGAATACCGATTTCTCCGGCGGTAACGGAGAGAATATCGCCAATGAGGTACTTGTTGTACTTCGTGAAGCTGTCGCCGCCCAAAGTGGCGATGAAGATACCCAGAGCCACCGCAGCGCTGGAGAAAACGCCGATCAGCGTATCGGCGGCTTGATTGCTTCGGCTGCGGACATAGGAGAACAGCAACGCAAATACCACGCTGAACAGCACTGCCGCCCAGGTGGGGGCAGTCAGTCCGCAGATGCAGCCGATGGCAATGCCGGTAAAGGCGGAATGCCCCAGGGCGTCGGAGAAAAAGCTCATTTTTCCCGTAACGATCATGGTGGACATCAGACCAAACAGCGGCGCCATGATTAAAATCGCCAGCACGGCGTTTTGCATAAACCGCCAGTGGAGCATCTCGATGGGAAGCAGCTCGCAAAAAGCATACCAAAGGCTCATTTGCCGTCGCCTCCTCTCATGCGGAATACCCGACGGAAATCTTCGCTGCCCAGCACATCTTCCGGCGTGCCCTTGCAGATCAGCTTATGATCGATGAGGGCGACCTTGTCAGCGTAACGGTGCAGCATGGTAAAATCGTGGGTGGTCATTAAAATGGAAAGATCATAGGTCTGGCGAATTTCGTCCAGCATATCCATTAGCCCGGACTGACCCTCCACATCCACGCCGGACAGAGGCTCGTCCAGGATCAGAATATTGGGCAGGGGCTCCAGAGCCAAAGCCAGCAGCACACGCTGCAGCTCACCGCCGGAAAGTGTGCCCACCCGCTTGTCGATCAGATCGGTGGCGTGCACCCGGTCCAGACATTCCAGAATATTTTGCCGCATGGCCTTGGATACGCCAAAAAATGCAGGGCGTTTGCTCTGACAGCAGACGAACAGATCCGCCACGCTGATGGGGTCACTGGGATCAAAGGCAGGGCTCTGGGGCACATAGCCGATCCGGGGCTTGCGGCTGCGCTCGCCGGGAACGGAGAAAGCGATGACACCGTTATACTCCAACTGACCCAAAACGGCTTTCAAAAAGGTACTCTTGCCGGCACCGTTGGGGCCGATCAGCGCCATGAGCTGACCGCAGTGCACATGAAGATTCAGATCCTCCAGAATCTGCTGGCTGCCGATCTTCACAGATAGATTCTGCACCCGGAGGCAGCAGGAATCGCCGCAGCCATTTCCATGGATCAACGCTTTCATTGCAGTGCCTCCTTCAAAGTGTCGATGTTGTGGTACATACTGTCAAAATAGCTTTCGCCGGACATGGCCATGCGGAGGGTGTAAACGGCCGCCCCGGTGGCATCGGCGATGACCGATGCGGAACGGCTGCTGCCGTTTTCTTCTACAAAGATGGCCGGCAGACCGTGCTGACGGGTCAGGGTAATCAGCTCCTTCAGCTCCGCGGCGGAAGCCTCGCTGCCGGATTCCTCTTCCACTGCCGCCAGGATCTCTAGATCAAAGCTGTGGGCGAAATAGGTAAAGCCATCATGGAAAGTCAGCATTTCCCGGCAGGAAAGGCCGGTAAGTTGCTGCTGACCGTAGGCTTGCAGAGCATCCAGCCGGGCAAGCAGCTTGCTTAAGTTTTCACGCAGCAGCTTTTCGTGCTGGGGGTAACGCTCCGTCAGCCCTTTGCAAATATTCTCCGCCATGATCTTGGCGCAGGCAGGGGAGAGCCAAAAGTGTGGGTCGTGATCGTGAGAATGTCCTTCATGCCCGCCTTCGTGATTATGGCAGCTTTCTAAAAGCGCCATGCCGCTGCTGCAGTCGATCACGGGCTTGCCTGCTGGCAGTTCTGTGAGAAAATCCTCCAGACCGCCGCCGGAAAGGATCACCACCTGGGCGGCTTCTATGGCCTTTACCTGGCCGACGGACAGGGAATAATCGTGCAGGCAGGAAACATTCTCCGTCACCACTTGGGTGACTGTCAGGCCGGTTCCCTGGCATAAAAACGCAGTAAATTCATACACAGGCAGGGTGGTGGCGGCGATATCCGCACTCGGAGCCTGCGCACCGCAGCCGGACAGAATCCCCAACACCAAGGCCAGTGTTAAAAGCAGTGTGGTAAATTTCATGTTTCTTCACCTTGGGTGTATACTTTCTTACTTAAATCATAGCACGCCTGTCAAGAAACCGTTGACAGATATTGTATAATAAATACGAGGTGAGTAAAATGCTGACAACAGAACGAATTCAAAACTCTATGGAATGCCAGTGGCGGGTGCAGAGAGCCAAAGCCTGCGGTATTTTCGGCATCCTGACTACGGTGGTTATTCTAATTTTTATGCTGTCCAGAGGCTTTGGCGGCTCAATGGGGGCAGCACTGCTGGCCGGTGGTATTTTTGCCGGTGCTTATCTTTTGGTCATTGGCACCATCGCCGGCTATAATCTGCTGCAAAACAGAAAGCTGGTAAAGAATTTTGCCCGGTATGAGCATCATACTGTCCTGCTGGAGACCCCAATCGCCGCCCGGGGCAATCGGAGATTTTCCTACTACATCACCCAGTTTTCCTCCAACCGGGGTAACGAGATCGTCCTTCGCACCCATCCTCTGTTCATCAATGCCTCCGAAGGTTTGTTCCCGACTCGGGATTATACCGGTAAAAAGGCAGATGTGCTCTACGATCCGAAGCGCAGAAAGATCTATGTCATCGGTCTGAAAGAAAAGTAAAAACAAAAAACGGCTGCCATTGGCAGCCGTTTTTCATGTACATATTAGTGGGTATCCAGCCACTCGTTGACCTTGGTCTTAGCCAGACGCAGGATGTCCTCGGTGGGGTAGGGAGAAGCCTCGCCGCCGCCAACATGCAGGAAATACAGACCGCTGGGAGTCTGGTACAGATCCTCCTCATAGCCTGCAGGATCGCCGTAGGTGCCGAAGCTGTAAGCCTTGATCAGGGTAGCGGTTTCGGTATCATATTCCTTCTTGCAAATGATCTTCTTCATGGGACAAACCTCCTTTCATTTGTAAGCAACGGATTTATTATATTGGTTTTTTTCGAGAAATCAAGCATTTTTGGGAAAAGTGCGAAATTTTCGGTGCATTTACTTAAAAAATCACCCCACAGGACGGACTCCATTGGTACAGTATACATACATATTCCGTTTTGCCTCACGGCAGCGGAGGAATGTTTGGACTTGTCTGCGGCCAAAAGACATGATATGATAAGCCTGGAGTTGATAAATTATGAACGACATTCCTGTATTCACCTCGGAATTTGGGGCAGCCAGCCTTTTTCTGCGGGAGATCCCTTACAGACAGCGGGCGCACATCAAGATACAGTCCTCTTTGGAGCCGGAAAAGCTACTGGAAGAATGTGTGGCCTTTTGCCGAGCCTGCGGCGCGGAGTGGATCGATGCCGCCGGACACGAATATCTGGCCAAATACCCCCTGATTACCGCTCTTATCGCCATGCAGTGCGACAAATCTGCTCTGGGCGAAACCGATGCCTGCCTTTTTCCTGTGACGGAAGACACGGTGCAGCAGTGGCTGGACATCTACAATCAGCGGATGGCGGATGTGCCCAATTCTGCCTATATGGACAGCCGGGACGGCAAAGAACTGCTGAAAAACGGTGACGGCTATTTCATCCATAAAGACGGAGAGCTTCTGGGCATCGGCCAGGCCGCCGGGGAAGTGATCGACACGGTCATCGCTGTCAAGCCCGGCATGGGGGAAACGGTTGTTCGCACGCTTGCGAGCCTGATCACCGGGGATACGGTGAAGCTGAAAGTGGCGGAGGCCAATGAGCGGGCAGTAAGGCTTTACGAACGCATGGGCTTCGTGAAAATCAAGGAACTTTCCCAATGGTACCGGGTGCTGTAAAACGTTTCTGCTGTAAAGAAAAAATACTTGACAAGCCCAACGGGACATGATATAATGCCCCAGGTATCAAGCGAAAGTGCTTGACAGGAGGCTTACATGGACACTTTGGAAATGGTTCTGCTGTACGATTACTACGGTGATCTGCTCACCGATCGGCAGAAAGAGTGCTTTGAAATGCGCTACTATCAGGATCTTTCCCTGGGCGAGATCGCCGCGGAGCTGGGGATCAGCCGCCAGGGCGTTCATGACAATCTCAGCCGCACCGAGGCGCTGCTGCGGAATATGGAAGCCAAGACCGGCTGCGCCGGTCGGGATCAGGCTTGCCGCAAAGCGGCGAAAGCTATTCTGGGTGCTGCCCGTCAGCTTGCGGTTAGTGCGGATATATCTGTTTCCAACCTGGCGCAGCAGATCATCGACGCTGCCCGGGATCTTGAGGAGTAAACTATGGCGTTTGAAGGCTTAACCGAAAAAATCGCCGCCACCTTCCGAAAACTCCGTGGCAAAGGCCGTTTGAAAGAGGCCGATGTCAAGGAGGCTATGCGTGAGATCCGCATGGCACTGCTGGAGGCGGACGTTAGTTATAAGGTCTGTAAGGATTTCACCAAGGCCGTCACCGATCGCTGCATCGGTGTGGATGTGCTGGAGTCTCTGACCCCTGCCCAGATGATCGTAAAGATCGTCAACGAGGAGCTTACCGCGCTCATGGGCAGCGATATAAAGCATATTACCATCAATCCCAAGGGCCCTACCGTTGTTATGCTGGTAGGTCTTCAGGGCGCAGGTAAGACCACCAACGGCTCCAAGCTGGCGGGCCTTATGAAGCGGCAGGGCAAAAACCCGCTACTGGTTGCCTGCGATATCTACCGTCCCGCGGCGATCACCCAGTTGAAAGTTTGCGGCGAAAAGCTGGGCATACCTGTGTTCGACCGTGGCACCCAGAACCCCGTGAATACCGCCAAGGAAGCGGTGCTCTACGCGCGTCAGCACGGCCACGACATGGTATTTCTGGATACCGCCGGCCGGCTCCATGTGGACGAGCAGCTCATGGAAGAACTGAAAAACATCAAAGCCACTGTCCAGCCCGATGAGATCATGCTGGTGGTGGATGCCATGACCGGCCAGGACGCGGTGAATGCCGCCCAGAGCTTCAACGAATGGCTGGATATTGATTCTGTGATGCTCAGTAAGCTCGATGGCGATGCCAGAGGCGGCGCGGCGCTGTCCGTCCGCGCCATTACCGGCAAGCCCATCAAGTTCGCCGGTATGGGCGAAAAGCTGGAGGATATCGAACCTTTCCACCCCGACCGCATGGCTTCCCGGATTTTGGGTATGGGCGATGTGCTGAGCCTGATCGAAAAGGCGGAGAAGGCATACGATGCCAAGCAGGCCGCCGCGATGGAGGAGAAGCTCAAGTCCAACCGCTTCACCCTGCAGGATTTCTACGACCAGATGGTGCAGATGAAGTCCATGGGCTCCATGCAGGAGATCCTGGCTCAGCTGCCCGGCGGCGCAGGCCTCAAAAATATCAATGTGGATGAAAAAGCCATGGCAAGAACCGAGGCCATCATCCTTTCCATGACCCCCAAGGAGCGGGAAAATCCCAACATTATCGCTGCCTCCCGTAAGAAGCGCATCGCTGCCGGCGCCGGTGTAAAGGTGGAGGATGTCAACAAACTGCTCAAATCCTTTGAGCAGATGCGCGCCATGATCAAGCAGTTCTCCGGCCCCGGAGCAGGCAAGAAAATGAAGCGCATGAGAGGTTTGGGCGGCTTCGGCGGCTTCCCGGGCTTCTGACACAGTTCGCTGAAAGCAAATTGCTTTGCGATATAGATTACGAAAGAAAATTTTTGGAGGTGAAACCCATGGTTAAAATCAGACTGAGAAGAATGGGCGCTAAGAAGGCTCCTTTCTACCGCATCGTTGTTGCTGATGCTCGTTCCCCCCGTGACGGCCGCTGCATCGAAGAGATCGGCACCTACAACCCCCTGCTGGAGTCCGGCAACATCACTGTCGACGCTGAGAAGGCTCAGAACTGGATCAAGAACGGCGCTCAGCCCACTGATACCGTTCGTGGCCTGCTGAAGAAGGCTGGCGTGCTGTAAGAACCCCTAAGGAGTTTGTGTAATGAAGGAACTTTTGCTGTATATGGCAAAGAATCTGGTGGACAATCCTGATTCCGTCAGCGTTACCGAAATCGACTCCGAGGATGGTAAGGTGCTGGAGCTTCGTGTCGCTGAGGGCGACATGGGCAAGGTCATTGGCCGCCAGGGACGGATCGCCAAAGAGATCCGTACCATCGTAAAGACAGTTGCCCAGCGCACTGGCGAAAAGGTCACTGTCGATATTGTGGATTAATGGATGGTGCGTGGCATTTGCCACGCATTTTCCGTATTATTTCTTAAGTGAGGAGCAAGCTTATGAAACTCCAATTTGTTGAAGCCGGTGAGATCGTTACCACCCATGGCGTCAAGGGCGAAGTGAAAGTTCTGCCCTGGCTGGACGGTCCTGAGGATTTGTGTGAATTTGATCGCTGCAGAATTGACGGCGCGGAATATAAGATCCTGTCCTGCCGGGTGCAGAAGACCTGCAATCTGGTGGTGCTGTCCGGGATCGATACCATGGAAAAGGCCCAGGCCATGCGGGGCAAGACCATCGAACTGTACCGGGAGGATATCGACGACGAAGTGATTTTCGCTGCGGAGCTTCTGGGTGTGGAGGTCTATTGCGAGGAAAACTGCATCGGCAAGATCGCCGATGTGCTGGACTATCCCGGCAATATGGTCTATGTGGTCAAGGGTGAGCATGAATATATGATCCCTGCGGTAAAGCAGTTCGTTCTGAACACCGATCTGGAAAATAACCGCATGGATGTTGCCATTATCGAGGGAATGCGTAACGATGAGAATTGATATCATGACCCTGTTTCCCGAAACATTGGGGGATGTGCTGTCGGAAAGCATCCTGGGCCGGGCCCAGGAACGGGGCTTTATCCGTATCGAAACCCACCAGATCCGGGATTATACCACCAATAAACAGAACCAGGTAGATGACTATCCCTACGGCGGTGGCCGGGGCGCGGTGATGACTGCGGACCCTTTGTACCGCTGCTGGGAGGCCATCTGCGAGGAAGCCGCCGGGCCGGTGCATACCATATACCTGTCCCCCTGCGGTAAAACCTTTACCCAGGCAGATGCTATCCGCTTAAGCAAGCTGGAGAATATCGTCTTGGTCTGCGGCCATTACGAGGGCATCGACCAGCGGTTTATAGACGAATGTGTGGATGAGGAGATCAGCCTGGGTGACTTCGTCCTTACCGGCGGTGAGATCGCCGCCATGGCGGTGACGGACGCGGTGTGCCGTATGGTGCCCGGCGTCCTGGCAGATCCGGAGTGCTTTGAGGATGAAAGTCATTTTAATGGCCTCCTGGAGTACCCCCAGTATACCCGCCCCGCAGTGTGGCATGACCGGGCAATTCCGGAGATTTTGACTTCGGGCAACCATGAAAAGGTTCGCCTGTGGCGGCGAAAGCAGTCGCTGCTTCGCACCCGGGAAAGGCGGCCGGATATGTACGAGAAGCTGGATCTGTCCTCCAAGCAGGATAAAAAGCTGCTGCTGGAAATGGAGCAGGAATAACATAAGGGCATCTGCCGTGGCAGATGCCCAATTTTCATACTTTTTTTGTTTTCCTTCGCAGGGTTGTAATAATGCGGACGGTGGTGGATGCCAACAGAATGGCCACCGCCATAACGCCGGCGATAGCCGCCGTGTGAATACCCTGGCTGGCGAAGGCGTCCATTTGACCTTTGACGGCGTAATTCATGGTGAAATACGCGCCGGCGCCGGGGATGAGGGGGAATATGGATACAACGAGGTAAGAAATTGCCGGATATTTCCGGATTCGCGCCATCGTTTCCGCATAAAATGCGGAGAAAAGGGTGGCGCAGAAATAGGCAATCAGGTCGTGTCCGGTCCACTGCTTGACCAGTAAGTAAACGATCCAGGTCAGCGTACCACCCAGGGCGCATAGCAGACCGCCGGGGCCGTGAATGTTAAACAGGATGAAAAAACCCACGCAGCCGACAAAGCTGACGATGGCGTGGAACCACAGGGGCATAGAGATAGCCGGGGCAGCGGTGTAGGACCCGAAGAGGTGGAAAGATACATTCCAAGCCGCCGCAGTACCCAATGCGATTGCCATAGCAACCAGAAGCACCTGCACCACCCGGTTGATACCGGAGTTGGTATCGCCGTAGATAATATCCCGCATGGCGTTGGTAAACAGCAGACCCGGCACAAGGATCATCAGCGCGCCGATGACTGCGGCATCCGGGTTGTAGATAATTCCGGCGCTGCCCAGGGCGTAAGCCGGCAGTGCCATGATAAACGCTGCGGCGATAATACGGAAAAACTGGTTCGCCCCAACCCGATCCATAAATTTGTTGATAAGGCCGATGAGAATGCCGCACACACCGGCACACAAGGCGTCCCGCAGTCCGCCGCCAAAGAGGAAAGCGAAACCGAAGCCACCCAGGAAATTACCAGCCAGATAACCGGCTATGGAATAATAACGCCGGCTTTCTCTCGATTCCTTCAGCCAGGCGGCGGCGATCTCCGGGGCGGGGCACTCCGCGCAGATCCTGCGGCTTAAGCCGGAAAAACGCTCCACGGCATCCAAATCGTTGCCATGTTGGCCGATGCGGCGCATCCGGGTGAGGGGACGGCCGGGAACAGGCTCGATGCTGATGTGCATGCAGTTGGGGATGACAAAAACCTCGGCATCGATGTCATAGGCCTTTAGCACCCGGGAGATGCTCTCCTCCACACGGAAGGTTTCCGCACCGCTCATGGCAAGCTCGTAGCCCAGATCGGAAGCCAGGTCAAGCAGCTTTGAATACTCCATTCTCTATCCTCCAAAGGATATCTTTCGCCATAAGTATAGCACACCGCCGCAGAAATACAAGATGCAAATTGCCGCAAAAATCCCGGGTGCGCCGCAGCCCACCCGGGTACAATAAGATGTTTAATGTCATACACAGAATATGTCCAGAACAGGGTGACTGTCAGAGCAAGTCCTTGATGGGGATCGGTTGATAGGAGGATGCAGCTGCAGTAAGAAGCGTTGGCAGGAAAATAACCATGCAGTCATTACCAATTTCGTAGTAGGAACACAGATACCATTTTGAATCAATTTGAATGGCGGTCACAGTACTGCCATAGATGCTGGTCCGCTTGGAGCCTTCAATGGTAGATTGGAGAATCAGAGTATAGACATTATCCACACTGTCTTCATCGATGCCATAATTTTCGTCTAAATATTCCTTCATTTTGTCCGCAATACTTTCGCTTATTTTCTCCTTGGCCAGAATTTCCAATTTCAGCTTTGGGTTTCTGCCGTATTTATTTTCCATTTTCTCCAAGACTTCGTCGTAACGATCTTCAAAGGTTTTTTGGTATCTTGACAAATATGTGCTTGTTTTGGAGTTGGAACGCTCGGCCATATAATCCCAGTATTCCGGCGGCACCATGTCTTCCAAATTATCAAAATCACCGTTCAGAATGTCTTCCGCAGTGCGCACAGCTGCCTTGCCGGGGGTGGGCCAGAGGAAAACCAAAGTAATGGCAGCCACGATAATTCCGCCAAGAATACCGCCGCAAATAGTCAGCCACTTTTTGGAGAACTTCTTTTTGGGCGCTGGGAGAGCGGATTCCTCCTGCACAATCGGCGCAGGAGCAGGCGCAGGTACTGCCTGACGCATACCACAGGAGGGACAAAACAGAATTTCATCGCCGAGAACCGCACCGCAGTGATTACAGTATTTGCTCATAACAATTACCTCGCTTTCTGAATCTGCCTGCTATCAGGGTAATTTTATTATAACCTTTCAGAAAAATGCTGTCAATATTGCCGTTTATTATTCCGGAGAAAGGAAATGGGCGCGTTTCGCAACGCGCCCATGCGATTTACTTTCTGACGAACAGCACGCCCAGTGTGCCGGGGCCGCAGTGGCAGGATACGGTGCAGCCTGCGGTGGTTTCGTAGACGGTTTCAAAGTGACCGTGTTCGGCAATGGCGGCCTTGACAGCAGCCAGACAATCTTCGTCCACAGGGGTGTAGGTCAAAAACAGCTCATTGCGGATGATATCATCCCGGTCGGCCAGACGATCCTTGACATAGTTAGCCAGGCACTTGGCATAGCTGCCGCGGTACTTCTTCACAACGCCCATCTTGCCGTTCTTGACTTCGATACAGGGCTTCAGACCCAGTAGGTTGGCACCCAGCGCAGCCACGCTGGAGCAGCGGCCGCCCTTGGCCATATACTTCAGCTGATCCAGCACAAAGCTGGCTTCCACCCGGGAAGCGTAATCCCGTAGCTGCTCCGCGATCTGATCCAGATCCTCCAGCTGCTTTGCCAGACGGCAAGCCTCCAGAACCACATGGCCCTGACCGGTGGAAAGGTTCATGGAATCGATGACACGGACGTTGGGATAATCCTCGGCAGCCAGGCAGGCGTTCTGATAAGAGGAGGAGAAGCCGGAACCCAGGCTGATGTGGATGATGCCGTCGTATTCCTTGGAAAGCTTGCCAAACAGCTCGTCATACTCGCCCACATTAAAAGCGGTAGTAGAGCAAAGATTGCCGCCGGCGGCTACATGGGCAAAAATGTCGGCAGGGAAGATGGTCTCGCCATCCAGGAAGGACTCGTCGTTTTTGACGATGGTCAGCCGTGCCAAGGTAATATTCAGCTCGGCAATCTGGGCAGGGGAGAGGTCACAGGTGCTGTCAGAGGTAATTTTGATATTCATAAAGGTACTCCTTATATGCAAAATACAAATTTTTACGCATAGATGATATCATAAAATAGGGGAACTGTCAAGAATGTCGGTTTTTCCTGTTGCATTTTTGGGTATAATCGGAGATAATGTCAGCAGAAAGGATGATGCCTTTTGAAATTGAAATTTACGGTTACCGGCATGACCTGCGCCGCCTGCTCCGCCCGGGTGGAAAAGGTGACCCGGGGGGTTTCCGGTGTAGAAAATGTGGAAGTTAATCTGCTCTCCGGCAAGATGCAGGTAGAAGCTGAGGAAGCAGCGGCGGAGAAAATCATCCAGGCTGTTGCGGATGCCGGTTACGGCGCATCTCTGGAGGGCGAAAAGAAGCCCAAGGAAATCCGGCAGGACAAAACGGAAAAAGAAATGAAGATCCGGATCATCGGTTCTGCGGTATTTCTGGTGATCCTCATGTATTTTACCATGGGGCACATGGTAGGATTGCCGGTGCCTGGCTGGTATCACGGACGGGAAAACGCGGTCACTGCCGCCCTGTTGCAGTTTTTGCTGACACTGCCGGCAGTATACCTGAATCGGACATATTTCGCCAAAGGTCTGAAAGCTTTGTACCACCGCAGTCCCAATATGGACTCTCTCATCGCGGTAGGCTCCGGCGCATCTCTTATTTATGGTGTGACAGCTCTGTTTGTTATGGCCAATGCCATGGGCAGAGGCGATTGGGAAACCGTCAGCCGCTACCGGGAAAACCTTTACTTTGAATCTGCCGCCATGATCCTTACGCTGATTACGCTGGGAAAATTCCTGGAAACCAGAGCGAAGGGAAAAACCGGTGATGCTATTCGGGCGCTGATGGATCTGCGCCCGGAAACCGCCACCGTCTTGCGGGATGGCAAGGAGGAAGTGATCCCTGCCGAAGAAGTCCGGGTGGGGGACCTGGTGGTTGTTCGCTCCGGCGGACGGATCCCGGTGGATGGCACCGTGGTGGAGGGTCGTGGCGCTGTGGATCAAAGCGCCCTTACCGGCGAAAGCGTCCCGGTGGAAAAGCTCCCCGGCGACTCGGTGGCGGCGGCTACTATCAATACCGAGGGCTACCTCTGCTTCCGGGCGGAAAAGGTGGGTGAGGATACAACCTTACAGCAGGTGATCCGTATGGTGGAGGAGGCCGGTGGCTCCAAAGCCCCCATCGCTCGGATGGCGGATAAAATCGCCGGTATCTTCGTACCGGTGGTCATGGGAATTGCGGCGCTGACCTTTGCCGGCTGGCTGATTGCCGCCAAACCTTTGGAATATGCTCTGACTGCGGCGATTTCCGTGCTGGTGATCTCTTGCCCCTGCGCATTGGGACTGGCCACGCCCGTGGCCATCATGGTGGGAACCGGTCGTGGCGCCGGTCTGGGCGTACTGTTTAAAAACGGCGCGGCCCTGGAAAATCTCCATAATGTGGATACTGTGGTGCTGGATAAGACCGGCACGCTGACCACCGGAAAGCCTGCTGTAACGGACATCCTGCCCGGCAGCCTGAAAGAAACGGAATTGCTTTTCTTGGCAGCGGCTCTGGAAAAACCCTCGGAGCATCCCTTCGCCAAAGCAATTTTGGAGAAAGCGCAGCAGGAGGATTTACCTGCTGTATCGGAATTTGAAACCCTGCCGGGCCGGGGTGTTACCGGTATTTTGCATGGTGTGCGGTATTACGGCGGCAACCGCCGACTCATGGAGGCGCAGGGGATCGCCGTCCCCGACTATGATTATCTTGCCCAGGAGGGAAAAACACCCCTGTACTTTGGCACACAATCCGGTGAATTCCTGGGCACTATCGCCGCGGCGGATGTACTGAAAAGCGATTCTGTGGAAGCCGTGGCAGCTATGCAGAAGCGAAAGCTGAAAGTGGTCATGCTCACCGGTGATAATGAAAAAACCGCGCGCTCCATCGCCAAATCCGCCGGCATCCCCGAGGTCATTGCCGATGTCCTCCCCGCCGATAAGGCCAATGCCGTAAAAAATCTGCAGGCCCAGGGCAGAAAGGTGGTCATGGTAGGCGATGGCATCAACGACGCCCCGGCTTTGGTCACCGCTGATGTGGGTATCGCCATCGGTGCCGGTACGGATATCGCCATGGAATCTGCGGACGTGGTGCTGATGTCCGGGTCGCTGATTGGCGTCAGCAACGCGGTGGGACTTAGCAAAGCCACCATCCGCAATATTCGACAGAATCTTTTCTGGGCATTTTTCTATAATTGTCTGGGAATCCCCGTGGCGGCCTTGGGCATGCTCAGCCCTATGATCGGCGCGGCGGCTATGAGCGTAAGCTCTGTGTTTGTGGTCACCAATGCCCTGCGGCTGCGGCGATACCGGACGGAGCAGAAAAAGACAGACCCCAAACCGAAAATCAAGGAGGAAATCAAAATGGAAACGATCATTCAGGTAAACGGCATGATGTGCCCCCACTGCAAGGCTATGGTAGAGAAAGTCTGCAAGGCCGTCCCCGGCACTGTGGATGCCGTGGTGGATCTGCAGGCGAAAAATGTCACCGTCACCGGCGATACATCCCTGGAGGCCCTGAAAAAAGCCATCATCGATGCTGGCTACGAAGTGGTATAATTAGTCCGGTTTATTGGACTTGAATGGCGGTAGAATACAGACAGAAACACAAAAGGAGTGACTGTTATGTATTCTATTCGCTATATTCAAGGTCATGTCCAGGTATATGACAACAGAGGAAACTTCCTGTTCTCGGCAGACAGCGAGAGGGAAGCACGAGAGGAATTGAGAGATTATGCGGAATCTGCGGCTTGATATCTGCTACGACGGTACCCGGTATCGGGGCTGGCAGCGTTTGCCCGGGGTAGAGAATACCATCCAGGGCAAGCTGGAGCAGACCCTTTCCCGGATATTGGGAGAGGATATCGAGATTTCCGGCAGCGGCCGGACGGATGCCGGGGCCCACGCCCTTTGCCAGGTTGCAAATTTCCACTGCGAAAGCACCATGCCTTGCCCGGAGCTACTTGCCCAGCTTCGCCGGTATTTGCCGGAAGACATCGGCATATACTCCTGCAAAGAGGTGTCCGAGCGTTTCCATGCCCGGCTGAACAGCAAAACCAAAACCTACCGCTACCGGGTGTGGAATTCAGAAACACCCTGCGTATTTGACCGCCGCTTCGTCTATCCTATGCCGGAGAAACTGGACTTGGAGCAGATGCGCCTTGCTGCGGCAAATTTCCTTGGGGAACATGATTTCTCCGCCTTTTGCGCCAATAAGAAAATGAAAAAATCCACCATCCGCCGCATTGATTCTCTGGAGATCGCCCGGGTAAGGGAGGAAGTGGTCTTTACCGTTACCGGCAACGGCTTCCTTTACAACATGGTGCGAATCCTGGTAGGCACGCTGCTGGAAGTGGGTATGGGACAAAGATCCCCGGAAAGCATCCCGGCGCTCTTTGGCGCAAAGCGGGAAGAAGCAGGCCATCTTGTGCCTGCCCAGGGCTTGTGCCTGATGGAGGTGACATATTGAATATTCAAGTTTTCGGAAAATCCAAATGCTTCGATACAAAAAAGCGGAGCGTTGGTTTAAAGAACGCAGAGTAAAATTCCAATCCGTTGACCTCATCCGATTCGGTCTTTCCGGCAAAGAATTTGACAGTGTCCTCCGGGCTGTCGGCGGTATCGATAATCTCATCGACTGGGATAATAAGTCGGAGATCGTCACCCAGCTGAAGTACACCGAGGATAAAATTGCCAAAGAGGATAAGGTCTTCGACCACCCGGAAATCATGAAAACCCCCATCGTCCGCAACGGCAAAACCGCCACCGTGGGCTTCTGCCCCGAGGTTTGGAGCAAATGGGAATAACACAAAAGCAGTTTCTCCCAAGGAAGAAGCTGCTTTTTTGCGGAATTTATCATAATTTATCTTGCAAAGTTACTAAAAAAGTGATATCCTAGGAGGGCATTATGACCAAAATTCTGGAATATGTCAACGCCTTCGTCTGGGGCATCCCGGCGTTGGTGCTGATTTTGGGCGTAGGACTGTATATAACGCTGCGAACCGGCTTTGTCCAGTTTCGTCTTTTTCCAAGGGCAGTGCGAATGTTTTTCTCCCGGCTAAGCGGAAAAAACCAACAGCAGGGGACGGTGTCCTCCTTCCAGGCGCTTTGCACAGCCCTTGCGGCCACAGTGGGCACAGGCAACCTGGCCGGTGTGGCTGGGGCCATCGCCATCGGCGGTCCGGGAGCTATTTTCTGGATGTGGGTCTGCGGCTTTATCGGCATGGCCACCAAGTATGCCGAGGCCACCCTGGCAGTCCATTGTCGGGTGCGGGATCAGCGGGGCGAGCTGGTAGGCGGCCCCATGTACATGATCCGCCACGGAATGGGAGAGCGCTGGCATTGGCTGGCGGCCTGTTACAGCTTTTTTGGCGTCGTGGCGGCCTTTGGCGTGGGAAACGCCACCCAGATCAATGCGGTGGTGGGCGGTATCAATCAGGCGGTTATGAGCTTTGGCGGTCGGGAAACCACCTTCGGCAACCTGCTGATGGGTGCAATCCTGGCTGTTTTGATCGCTTCCATGCTGCTGGGCGGCATGCGCCGTATCGGCCTCATCGCGGAGCGGCTTGTGCCCTTTGCTTCGGCCGCCTATCTGCTTTTGGGCATTTTGGTTTTAGTGGCACGGGCGGATGCCCTTGGCGATGCCTTTTCTGCCATTTTCCATGGCGCGTTTACGCCCCAAGCCGTCACCGGCGGCGCGGTGGGATCCCTCTTTTCGGTGCTGCGCATCGGTGTATCGAGAGGTGTATTCACCAACGAAGCCGGTATGGGTACTGCATCGATTGCCCATGCATCTGCCCAGGTCGACCACCCTGCGGAGCAGGGGCTTATGGGGATCATGGAGGTGTTTCTGGATACCGTCGTGATCTGCACCATGACAGCTTTGGTGATCCTGGTCAGCGGCATTCCCATCCCCTATGGAGAGGATGTGGGGGTAATTCTAACCACCCAGGCATTTTCCAGCGTCTGCGGCAATTGGGTAAGCGTGGTAATCGCCCTGGCACTTTGCTGCTTTGCCATCGCTACGGTGCTGGGCTGGGGACTCTATGGCGCCCGATGCGCCCAGTATCTCTTCGGCGACCATGTGTGGAAGCGGTTTGTGATCCTGCAATCCGTCACTGTGGTTCTGGGAGCGGTGCTGAAAACCGGCACTGTGTGGCTTCTTTCCGAAACTGTCAACGGCCTGATGGCCATTCCAAATTTGATCGTACTGGCGGCGCTGAGCCCGGAGCTTGCCCGCCTTACCAAACAATACAAACATAACCTGGCGAAGAAAAGCGCCAAGGGAGGTACTTATGAAGATTTCCATCAATGCCAACCGCTGCGAACCGTCGCCCATGCGAAAGTTCCACCCCATGGCGGTGCAGGCGCAAAAAGCGGGCAAGACCATCTATCACCTGAATATCGGCCAGCCGGATCTGCCCACACCTGAGGCTTATTTTGAGGCTGTCCGGAGCTTTGACCGCACCACTTTGGCCTACGAAGCATCCCCCGGCGCACCGGAGCTCATCGATGCCATCCGCAATTATTATGCCGGTTTGGGCGTAGAGCTGGAAAACAACGATGTTCTGGTCACTACCGGCGGCAGTGAAGCGCTGCTGCTGACCTGCCTGAGCATCCTGGATCCCTATACCGAGGTCATCATCCCCGAGCCTTACTACCCCAACTATACCACCTTCGTCCACGCTGCCGGCGGCCGGATCCGTGCCCTGCATACCTGCCCCGAGGAGGGCTACCGCTATGCTGACCGCAAGCGCATCGAAAGCCTGATCACCAGCAATACCAGGGCGATCCTCATCACCAATCCCGGTAACCCCACCGGCGTTGTGCTGGAGGAGCAGGAGATGCGGATGATCGCCGATATCGCCAAGAAGCACGATCTGTTCCTGATCTGCGATGAAGTCTACCGGGAATTCTGCTACGACGATAAGTTCGGCGTGCCCACCATGGCTCGCTACGACGACCTGGATGATAACCTGGTCATCATCGACTCCGTTTCCAAGCGTTTCTCCGCCTGCGGTGCCCGTGTTGGCTGCGTGGTGACCAAGAATAAGGAACTGCAGCAGGCGCTGCTGAAGTTCTGCCAGTCCCGTCTGTCCGTGGCTACCATCGACCAGATCGGCGCTTCCGCCCTGTACAGCGTGGGGCAGGAGTTCTTCCAAACTTGCAAGGAGGAGTACCGCCAGCGCAGAGATCTGGTGGTTTCCAAGCTACGGCAGATCCCCGGCGTGCTGGTGGAGGAGCCCATGGGCGCCTTTTATGTCATGGCAAGTCTGCCGGTGGACGATGCGGATAAATTCCAGCGCTGGCTGCTGGAGAGCTTCGATGACAACGGCGATACTGTCATGTTCGCCCCCGGCGCGCCTTTCTATGAAACCCCCGGCAAGGGTATCAATGAAGTCCGCATCGCCTATGTCCGCAGCCAGGAGGAACTGAGCCGCGCTATGGATCTGCTGGCCCTTGGCATCCGCCGGTATCAGGTGGAGGTCATGGGGGTATAATACCCGTTGACAATCGGGGTGTCCCGGTGTTAAAATAATGATAGTCGTGTTGATCGGAAAGAGTAGCGGTAACGCAACCTTCAGAGAGCTTGGGCGTATGGTGGGAGTCCGGGCAGGGGAGTGCCGTGAAAGTGCGTCCGGGAGCGAAAACTGCATATCAAGTAATAAATGAGAGTGGAACCGCGAGTAAGTATTACCCGCCTCTTGTACCGTTGGTCAAGAGGCGGGATTCTGTTTTTTGGAGGTTTTTTCTATGTATCTTTATAATTCCCTTTCCCATAAGAAGGAGCTGTTTGTTCCCAATCATCCCGATGTGGTGAAGATGTACACCTGCGGCCCCACGGTGTACCACTATGCCCACATCGGCAACCTGCGTACCTACATCATGGAGGATGTGCTGGAAAAGGCTCTGCGCTACCAGGGCTACAATGTCAAGCGCGTCATGAATATCACTGATGTTGGACACCTGGCTTCCGATGCCGATACCGGCGAAGATAAGATGCTCAAGGGCGCCAAGCGGGAGAATAAATCCGTCATGGACATTGCCCGGTTCTATACCGACGCCTTCTTTGCCGACTGTGACAAGCTGAACATCAAGCGGCCTGATGTGGTGGAGCCTGCCACCAACTGTATCGATGCCTATATCGAAATGGTTCAGAAGCTCCTGGATACCGGCAAGGCCTACTTCGTGGGCGGAAATGTCTATTTCGATACTTCCACTTTGGAAAAATACTATGTCTTCAACGACCACGACGAAGAAGATCTGGCCACCGGCGTCCGTGAGGGCGTGGAGGAGGACACCAACAAGCGCAATAAGAACGACTTCGTCCTGTGGTTTACCAAGAGTAAGTTTGAGGATCAGGCGCTGAAGTGGGATTCTCCCTGGGGCGTTGGCTATCCCGGCTGGCATATCGAGTGCTCCTGCATTTCTATGAAGCACCTGGGCGAGGATCTGGATATCCACGCCGGCGGTATCGACAATGCCTTCCCCCACCACACCAACGAGATCGCTCAGAGTGAGAGCTACCTGGGTCACAAGTGGTGCAACTATTGGTTCCATGTCCATCACCTGAATACCGATACCGGAAAAATGTCCAAGTCCAAGGGCGAATTTTTGACGGTCTCCCTGCTGGAAAGCAAGGGCTATGACCCCATGGCTTACCGGCTGTTCTGCCTCCAGAGCCACTACCGCCGAAACCTGGTATTCAGCTGGGAAAACCTGGACAATGCGGTAATCGCTTACAATAAGCTGATTGCCAAGATTGCCACCTTTCAAAATGACGGCGCGGTGGAAGAAGCCGAATTGGCCGCACTAAAAGAGAAGTTCTCCAATGCCCTCAATGGCGACCTGAATACCTCTCTGGCCGTCACCGCGGTCTACGATGTACTGAAAGCCAAGTGCAATGACGCCACCAAGCTGGCGGCTTTGGCTGATTTCGATACCGTTCTGTCCCTGAATCTGCTGTCCGCTGCGGAGTCTCTGCGGAAAAAGCAGGCTGAGGAAGAGGCCGCCAACGCCGATCCCGAGATCGATGCTCTGGTGGCTGCCCGTACCGAGGCCAAGAAGGCCAAGAACTGGGCGGAAGCAGACCGTATCCGTGACGAACTGAAGGCCCGTGGCATCGAGATCATCGATACGCCCCAGGGCGCCAAGTGGAGAAAAGTATGAAGCTGATGATCCTTGACGGTAACTCCGTCATCAATCGGGCATTTTACGGGATTAAGCCCCTTACCAACCGGGAGGGGCTTTATACCAATGCCATTTTTGGCTTCCTGAATATCCTGGATCGCATGGAAAAAGAGGAGCAGCCCGAGGCGGTCTGCGTGGCCTTTGACCTCCATGGACCTACCTTCCGTCATTTGCAGTACGATGGCTATAAGGCCACCCGTCACGGCATGCCGGAAGAGCTTGCAATGCAGATGCCGGTAATGAAGGATGTCCTGCGAGCTATGAACATTCCCATTTACGAATGTCAGGGCTGGGAGGCCGACGATGTCATCGGCACAGTTGGCCGCATTTGCTCAAATAATCAATGGGAGTGCGTGGTGGTCACCGGTGATCGGGACAGCCTGCAGCTCATCGACGAAAATGTCCATGTCAAGCTGGTCATTTCCCGTCCGGGACAGACCACTGCTACCTTGTATACCGAGGAGGTTTTCCGTCAGGAGTACGGTTTTGAGCCGAAGAAAATGGTGGATTTGAAAGCCCTTATGGGCGATTCCTCGGACAATATTCCCGGCGTTGCCGGCGTCGGCCCCAAAACCGCCACGGAGCTGCTGTTGAAATTCGGCTCCCTGGACGGCGTTTATGAAAAATTGGCGGACGATTCCATCCGCCCCAAGCTCCGTGAAAAGCTGGAGGCTGGCCGGGAAAGTGCCTATATGTCCTACGACCTTGCCACCATCCGCTGCGAAGCCCCTATCGATTTTGAGCCCCGGGATGCCCTGGTGCGGCCCTATAACCGGCCGGAACTGTACGCCCTGTTCCAGAAACTGGAGTTTGTAAAGCTGATCGATAAGTACGGCCTTCGGGGTGCGGAATTGGAAACGGTCAGCGCCGCCCCTGTAAAGAAAGCGGAAGCTTTGCCCCGGGTGGATGCTGTGCCCGAAGATGTATCTTTCTGCGCCTTGTACCTGGCGGAGGACGGCAGCCTGGGCTTAGCTTGGGAGAAAGGCGTATGCGTGCTGACTCCCATGGAAGCCCAGATGGGTGGCATTTCCCTGGAAAACAAGAACCTTATTTTCCACGACAGTAAAACCACCATGCACGCCCTGGATGAAATGGGCATCGCCTATGGCAACTGTGAATTTGACACTGCCCTGGCGGCCTACGACCTGAATCCCTCCCAGTCGGACTACGCTGTGTCCAAGCTGGCCACCAATTACCTGGGTGTGTCTGTGGAGGATGGGGACGCAGCTGCCGGTGCGGAGGCTGTCTGGAATCTGCAGAGCGTCCTGGAAGAGGAACTGGAGAAAGACGGCATGACCGCCCTGTACCGGGATATCGAACTGCCTCTTTGCGATGTGCTCTACCGCATGGAAAAGGCCGGCGTATCCATTGACCGTCAGCAGCTTGCCCAGTTCGGCGATATGCTGACTGTGCGTATCGACGAATGCGAGAAGCTGATCTACGGTTACTCCGAAGAACCGTTCAATATCAATTCCACCAAGCAGCTTGGAGAATTGCTCTTTGTAAAACTGGGCCTGCCCCCGGTGAAGAAAACCAAAACCGGCTATTCCACCAATGCCGATGTGCTGGAAAAACTGAAGGACAAGCACCCCGTTATTCCGGCCATCATGGATTACCGGATGCTGACTAAGCTAAAATCCACCTATGCCGAGGGGTTGATGAAGGTCATCTGCGACGATGGCCGTATCCGCACCACCTTCCAAAACCTGGTCACCGCCACAGGCCGCCTTTCCTCTACGGAGCCGAACCTGCAGAATATCCCCGTCCGTACAGACCTGGGCGCAGAGATCCGCAAAATGTTCGTACCCAAGCCCGGTTGTGTGCTTGTGGATGCGGATTACAGCCAGATCGAGCTGCGGGTCCTGGCCCATATCGCCCAGGATGCGGTGATGCAGGAGGCTTTCAAAAGCGGTATGGATATCCACACCGTTACTGCCTCCCAGGTATTCGGTGTTGCTCCGGAGGATGTCACACCCCTCCAGCGACGCCACGCAAAGGCCGTCAATTTCGGTATCGTCTACGGCATTTCGGAGTTCTCCCTATCGGAGGATATCGGTGTCAGCCGGTACGAAGCCAAAAACTATATCGACAGCTACCTGGAAAACTACCGGGGCGTCCGGGATTATATGAAGCGCGTGGTAGCGGATGCCAGAGAATGTGGCTTTACAACGACACTCTATGGCCGCAAGCGCTATATCCCGGAACTGAAAGCTGCCAATTTCAATATCCGCCAGGGTGCGGAGCGCATCGCCCTGAATACCCCCATCCAGGGTACCGCCGCCGACCTCATCAAGCTGGCCATGCTTCGGGTGGACAAGGCTCTGGCAGAGCATTACCCGGAAGCGAAGCTCCTGCTGCAGGTTCACGACGAACTCATCGTGGAATGTCCCGAGTCTATTGCCACCGAGGTGGCGGCACTGGTAAGCCGGGAAATGGAGCAGGTGGCAGCCTTGGCAGTGCCCCTGACCGCGGAAGCAAAAATCGGAAAGAGCTGGTTTGAAGCAAAATGAGAATCGTAATCATGGATGAAAGCCATGTTTCCCAAATCGCCCAGTTGGAAAAACTGTGCTTCTCCGACCCCTGGAGCGAAAGGAGCATCGCTACCGAACTGACCAGCGACCTGTCCTGCTGGCTTGTGGCTATGGATGGGGAATGTGTCGTGGGCTATGTAGGCTCTCAGAGCGTGCTGGGAGAGTCGGATATGATGAACATCGCCGTCCACCCGGATCACCGCCGACAGGGCATTGCTGAGGCTCTGGTGACAGCGCTGATCGAAGAACTCTCCCGCCGGGGCAACCACAGCCTCATGTTGGAGGTTCGTCCCTCCAACACCCCTGCGACTACCCTGTATGAAAAACTGGGATTCCACCAGGTGGGATGCCGTCCCAATTACTACCGCAATCCCAAAGAGGATGCGCTGATCCTGCGAAAGGAGTGGCAGATTTGAATATTCTCGCAATTGAATCCTCCTGCGATGAAACTGCCGTTGCCATTGTTCGGGACGGTAGGGAAGTGCTGACGGATTGCATCGCCTCCCAGGTAGAGCTGCATCGGATCTACGGCGGTGTTGTGCCGGAAATTGCCTCCCGGATGCATATTGAGGCCATCTACGGCCTGGCCGACCAGGCTCTGGCTACTGCCAATCTTACCCGGCAGGATATCGATGCCGTGGCCGTGACCTATGCTCCGGGCCTCATCGGCGCGGTGCTGGTGGGTGTGAATTTCGCCAAGGCGGCAGCTCTGGCTATGGATAAGCCCCTGATCCCGGTGCACCACATCCGGGGACATATCGCCGCCAATTACATCGCCTATCCCGATTTGAAGCCGCCCTTTTTGTGTCTGGTGGTTTCCGGCGGCCATACCATGATCGTCCATGTGAAGGACTATACGGATATGGAGATTTTGGGCGGCACATTGGACGACGCCGCCGGCGAATCTTTTGACAAGGTTGCCCGGGTGCTGGGAATGCCCTATCCCGGCGGTGCTGCCTTGGATAAAGCCGCCGCGTCCGGCGACGAAAGCAAGTACGATCTGCCCCGGAGCAAGCCCGGCGAAAATCCCTATAATATGAGCTTCTCCGGCCTTAAGACAGCTGCCCTGAATCTGATCCACCATGCCGAGCAGGTGGGCGAGGAGCTGGATATCCCCAGCCTCTGTGCCTCTTTTTCCGCCGCGGTGTCTGATACTCTGGTTCCCCGGGTGGTTCGCGCCCTGGAGGAAACCGGTCTGCGGAAGATAGCGGTAGCCGGCGGCGTAGCGGCCAATTTCCGGATCCGTCGGGATATCCTTGCAGCTGCGGAGAAGCTGAACGCTGAAGTTTTTATGCCGCCGCTGTCTCTTTGCGGCGACAATGCTGCCATGATCGGCGCCCAGGCGTACTACGAATACTTGGCCGGAAATCTGGGGGATATGGGGCTGAACGCCTATGCAACAAAATCCATTTTGGGAGAAACCCTGTGATAAAAATACGGAGGCGAAAATGCCTCCGTATTTTTGCGCTCAAAACGGCTGTTACATACTGCTTATGCATAATCACCGAGTAAATATCAGTTAAAAACAAAATTGCCTGGATAAATAGTTTGGAATACCTCACAAAATACGAGATTTGACCAATTTCGACAATAAAAATGCAAGCGCCCGCCTGTTGATAAACCTGTGGAAACTGTGAATAACTTTCCATTAAAAGGAATTATTTTGTGTTTATGTAAACCAAATGCATAACATTTATTCACAGAAAAGCAAATTTTTTGACGAAATATGGAAAAAGGAGGCGTATGAAAACGCCTCCTAAAATGCTTATTCCACAGTCAGAACGACCTTGCCAACATTCTGTCCTTTGTACAGGATATCGTGGGCGGCCTCTGCCTCCTGGATGGGCAGAACCTTGTAAATGGTGGGCTTGACCTCTCCGGTTGCCACCTTGGGCCATACATCCCGAACAAGACTTGCCAGGATCTGTGCCTTCGTTTCCGGGGTGCGGGAACGAAGGGTGCTGCCGATGATGCGAACATTGCGAACATAAATGTTCTTCAGATCAATCTGGGTGAACTGACCGGCCAGAGCGGCGATCATGATCCAACGGGCGCCGTGGGTGAGGTAATGGATGCACTTGCCCATGATCTCACCACCCAGGCAGTCAATGGCAACATCCACGCTGTGACCGGCGGCCAGCTCTTCCTTCAGAACCTCGGCGATGTCTTCTTTGGTGGTGACTACCACTCGGTCAGCCTTCAGGTGGGTAATGGATGCGGCGATCTCGTCGGTCAGAACAGTGGTGATGACCCGGACGCCAAAGGCCTTGGCCATAGGGATGATGACACTGGCAAGACCCGAAGCACCAGCATTCATCAGCAGGGTGTTGCCGGGCTTGATATTGCCCTCAATAAACAGGTTCAGATAGGCGGTGGCGAAGGCCTCGGGGATGGCGGCAGCCTCTACCATGGAGCAGTTTTCGGGGACAGGCATCAGCATGTCATACTTGACATTGGCGTACTGCGCGTAACCGCCGCCGCCCAGCAGGGCGCAGACCTTGTCGCCAACTTTCCAGTTGGACTTTTCTGCGGCAACCTTGCCAACTTCCACGATGGTGCCGGCAATTTCCAGGCCCATCCAGTCGGGGCAGCCGGGAGGGGGCGGATAATCGCCTTCACGCTGCATCAGGTCAGCCCGGTTCAGGGCTGCGGCTTCAATCTTGACCAGGCAATCTTCATCGCCAACAATGGGGTTGGGAACCTCATCCCAACGCAGAGAACGGTCGTCGTTTACGAGAATAGCTTTCATTATTTTCATATCCTTTCTGAGATGATAATACCAGTTTGAATTTGTGAGTCATGGGAGAGCAGTATCCGATAACCCGGTCTGCAAAAGCGGTCAATAAATCCGCGGCTGGCTTTCGGATTGTGAGAAGCGCCGGTGAGAATGTTTTGTTCCAGACATATTGGCAGGTAACATTCGTCACCACCGAAGATATACTGTATATCTCCAATCTGTACTTTTGCTATGCTGGAGCCGATGGTATGTCCACCGATGCGCTCTACCAGAATCCGCTCAGCTACCACAGCCTCATTCTCAAAGATATTGCGGTTTGCGTTTTCGGGGATATATGCCAAACCTTTCCGATATTCGTCGGCTTGTATGTGAATTTGCGCGTGAGGGAAATGCCGTAACCCCTCAATGTGATCATGGTGGGCATGGGTAATGATCACATCGGTAATTTCCGCAGGATCAATTCCGTAAGCCGTCAGCGCCACTGCCGGAGAAACAAAGTCTTTCATTTCAAAGCCAGGTAAGCTGTCGCAGCCGGCGTCGATCAGGATTCGCCGCTGCTGCGTTTCGATTACATACAGCAGAAATGAGATTGGCAGGTGCTTGTCTGCATTTCCGCCGAACAGCACCATGCTTTCCGGCAGGGCAGACCGGGCGTATTGAATGGCATGTATTCTCATGCCGTGACACCACAGCACCGAAGCAAGGTTTTATAAACTGCCAGTTCGTAATCGTATGTATAGGGGTTCTCGATTTCGCCACATGCCATTTTTGCAAAAGCGGTCATCATGGCGTTGTAGCGATCGTAAGCTTCGCTGCGCTGCGTTTCACCCTTGCTGAACCAGCCGGTGTCCTTATAATCGGTCACATCGGTGTAAAGATTCAGCCGGTCTTCTTCGCTCCAAACCATTTCCAAAGGCATCAGCCGGACACTGCCCGTGCTGCCGTTGACTACCAACTGCCGCCGGGAGAAGCCACCCATTTCGGCGGCACTGGACTTGACGAAGGATACGCCGTTTTTATATTCCAGGACAGCAAAACCGCAGTCTTCGGAAGTGGTGCCGTCGTTGCCGGTGGACTTGTTGAACGCGGTGACCTTCTCCGGGATGCCCTGAATTTGCAGAATCAGATCCACCAGGTGACTGCCCAGGAAAAACATCATGCCGCCGGGAAATCGATCCAGCCACTGCCGCTTGGCAGTGCCGTGGCAGCAGCTCATATGTGCTTCCACACTATTGATCTCACCCAGTTCACCCGTTTTGATCTGCTCCAGCAACCGTCTGATGCAAGGGTTGTAGCGGTACATATATCCCAGATGCAGGGTCACTCGATTTTCCTTTGCGGTGCGGATCAGTTCTTCAAATTCGGAAAGCACCAGCCCACCGGGCTTGTCCATGTGGATGTGCTTGCCATGCCGGGCGGCCATGAGGGCGTATTTGCTCAAATTCACTTCTTCGGTCTCTATGGCCACGGCGGAGATGGTGGGATCTTCCATGATCTCCTCCACTGTCATCTCCCGGTGACCAGCAAAGGCCTTTTGGATGTACTTTTCAAAAGCGGGATTTTCTTTTTCACAGTCCGGCAGAGCGTAGCCGACGACTTCAAAATAATCGGTCAGTCCGCACAGGGCAGGGAAGATCTCCTTGCCGTGATCGTGGCCAATGCCGATTTGGGCAATTCTGATTTTTTGCATGTTATTCCCCCCAGTGATGCTGCACAACGGGGAAGAATCGTTCCGCACCCAATCGCCGATAGGTCTCTGGCGCTTCCTCAGCCGGATGGATTTCCGCTACCATGGAGGCAAATTCCACTCTGCCTGTGGCACAAAGCTGCCGCAGTGCCTTGGTGTCATCCTGCCGTGTCCACATACCGGGATAGCTCTCGATTTTGGGTCGGGCATTGGTGTGGGCGCCTACCAGGGTGATGCCGGGGCCGTGGACCTTACGGTAGTAGTCGATGGTAAAATCGGAGTTCCGGGTACAGCCCAGCAGAGCCACTCTACCGAACTTCGCCATGCAGTCGAGAATCCCGTCCAGGCCCTTGCCGATGCCGGTGACTTCGATGCCCACCGCTGCGCCACCGCCGGTGAGAGCCTTGGCAGTTTCCGCAAAACTCGGATCAAAGGGATCCAGTGCATAGTCTGCGCCGTTTTCCAGCGCCCACTGCCGTTTGTCTGCCACAGGGTCCACCGCAATAATGGGGGTAGCACCTGCGGCCCGGAGAAGCTTGACGGCCATCATGCCCAGAACGCCCAGTCCCATGACGATGGCAGACTCACCAATCTCCAGCTTGCACTTACGGATGGCCGCCAGCGGGAAGGTGGCGATATGCCACAGAGCGGCTTCGCTGAAGCTGATATGCTCGGGGAGCTTAAAAACATTCTTTTCCGGAGGGCATACATAGTGCTGATGCCGCTGATCGATGACCGCAACACGGTCACCGGGAACGACAGAGGTAACACCCTCACCGACTTCAACCACTACGCCCGCGCTGCTGTAACCCGGCCACCGGGGGAATTCCGCAGCCGCACCGACGGAGTCCCGGCTGGGGCTGATGTTAGCATCGCCGGTGAGCAGAGCCCGTTCTGTGCCGCTGCTGATACTGGAGATCACTGTCCGCACCAGTACACGACCTGGCTGCAGACGGGGCATTTCGCAGCTTGCCAACTCCGCTGTGTTGGGCGCGGTGAATACGATCACTTTGTTGTCCATGTTACATACCTCCTTTTTATTGTTATTATAAAGTCTTGTAAAATGGAATGAAATATGCTATTCTACAAGCGACAAGGTAAAATACTCCATAAATATAAGGAGTTGCGCTATGAAACAGCCAAAATCCTCGAACTACTTTTGGTTTCGCCAGATCAGCAGTCACCGCTACCGCTATACCGATGTCCGCCATGGTGCGGCCATGCACTTTCTTGTGTACCTGCGAAAGGGCCGCGCCCGGTTTGTTGGACGGGACAGGACGGTGACCATTGAGCAGGGACAGTTTATGTACATCCCTGAGGGCGAAGCCTACCAGTCCTATTGGCAGGCAGAGGAGGAGATCCTCTTTGATTCCCTGGGCTTTCATTGGTTCCCGGAGGGAGACTCCGCTGAATATACCATGCAGATTATCCCGGCTGACGATTCCATGATCGCCCTGGCGGATGCCATTTCCCAAAACCGTCAGGTCTGCAGTGAAAACTTGGGATACTTTTTCGCACTGCTGAGTGCAGTCGTTCCGAAAATGGCCACCAGCGGCGCTGAGGGGGATGTGCTCCAAAAAGCCCAGCTTTATCTCTATCTGCACCCGGAAGCCTCTATAGCGGAAGTGGCGGCAAATTGCGCCATCAGTCAGTCCGGGCTGTATAATGCTTTTGCCCGGAGTGGCTGGGGAACGCCCAATGACCTGCGTCAGCGAATCCGGGCGGAAATGGCGGTGGAGCTCCTGCAAACCACGGACCTGAGTGTGGAGGAGATCAGCACCCGGCTGAGCTTCAGCTCCGCATCTTACTTTCGCAAAATTCTGAAGAAACACACGGGGAAAACCCCCAGTCAGCTTCGCAAAGAAGCGGCTTTGGTGTAATATCTAGGGAAGATAAAGATTATGCTGTATATCGCAAACAACCTCCGGGAGCTTAGCTTTCGTCAGCTCATGGAGGTTTACGCCGAAGGCAATATGGAAAACGCAAAAGAGTTGTGGCCGGAGCTGCCCTTAGGACAGGGAATCATCCGTGCGGAGCAGGACTTCTACCAGTATCTGAAGGAATGCTTCTTTCCAACCCAGGGTGCTTTTTATGCCTTGTGGGTGGAAAATGGGAAATATGTCAGCGCTTTGCGGCTGGAGCCCTACCGGGATGGGCTGCTTCTGGCAGCCTTGGAAACCGCCCCGGAGCATCGCCGTCAGGGTTATGCCAAAGAATTGATCCAAACTGTCCTTACAGAACTGCCCAGGAATAAAATTTACTCCCATGTATCCAAAAAGAATATCGCCTCCCTGAAAACCCATGGGGCTTGCGGCTTCCAAAGGATCCTGGAACACGCGGTCTATGCTGACGGTTCAGTGTTGACAACATCTTGCACCCTCTGCCGGGAAACATAAAAATGGCGTGCTGAAGCACGCCATTTTTTAAGCAGGACCGGGGAAATTGCAGATCAGCGAAACAATGGTGCAAACCATGATCGCGGCGAAACCGGTGGTGAGCCACAGGCTCCGCTCCCGGAGCCATTCCCTGGACAAAACCAACCGAATCAGGCATAAAACCGGCACGCCGATGGCTACAATAGCGGTAATGACCTTCAGCCAGAGGATACCGATACCGGCGAATATCAAAAACAGGATAAAATCTACCGTGGTGGCGATGATGATCGCTGACATCAACCGGTCAAAATCCTTGTAATTTCCAAATCTGTCTGACATAATTCCACCTCTTTCGCATTGTTTCTTCCTTTATAGCACAACTTGCCAAAGAAAGCAACCGTTTCCGAAAAAATGTCAATTTTGCGGGAAAGACTTGCGCATGACAGAAAATGATGCTATAATATTACCAATTATCATGGGTAAGTACTGTGCAAGGAGCCGTTATGGGAGAACCGCAATATCGCCTGGAGGGTGTTGTCCGCACCCGGTCAGAGCAGATGGAGGACTTTGAAGGCCCTCTGGATGTTATCTTTCTGCTGCTGAGTAAAAATAAAATAGAGATCCAGGATGTGTCTATCACCGCGATTTTGGAGCAGTATTTGGCCTACCTGGAGGAAATGAAACGCCTGGATATGGAGATCGCCAGTGAGTTTATCACCATGGCCTCCCACCTGATGCTTATCAAGACCAAGATGCTTCTCTCTGCTGCCGAAGCGGCGGAGGCGCAGAGCGAATTGGATCTGCTGCGACAGTCCCTTATTGAGCGCCAGCGCAAGGAAGCCATCGAGCAGATCCGTATCGCCGTTTCCTGGCTGGAGCCCCGAAACGAGATCGGCCGGTGCCTGTTTACCAAGGAGCCGGAGCCACTGCGCCGGGATCAAACCTACCGCTATCAGCATGAAACTACCGACCTTCTCCGGGCGCTGGATGAAATCTCTGAGCGCAATCAGCGGCGTCTGCCGCCGCCTACGGTGAATTTCAAGGGCATCGTGGGCAAAGAGCCCTATCCCGTTACCCGGAAGACAGGCGAATTGTTGCGGCGGCTGATTCTTCGGGGTGTGGAAAAGCTGAAAAGCCTGTTCAAAGGCAATAAGAGCCGTTCGGAGATCGTAGCCACATTCATTTCCGTGCTGGAAATGTGCAAGACCGGCACCGTTACTCTGGAGGGCGATGTCAACGGCGAGAATCCTGATGTCCGCCTGCTTGATAAAACCAAGATCGAAACGGAGGAATTGACCTAATGGAACAAACGGAATTGCAAAGAGCCATCGAGGCCATCCTGTTTGCCGCCGGTGAACGGATCGAAGCATCCCGCCTGGCCGCCGTTTTGGAAATCGATGAAGATGAAATTGTTGCCGCCGTGGATGCCATGGCAGACGAGTGGGCCTTCCAGCGCCGGGGCATCCGGATCCTGAAACTGGAAAAGGGCTACCAGATGGTATCCTCCGGTGAAATGGCTGAGTATGTCACTAAGGCTCTGGAAACCAGAAAGCCTCCGAAGCTGTCTGCTTCCCAGTTGGAAACCCTGACCATCATTGCCTACTACCAGCCGGCCACCAAGGCCATGGTAGAGCAGATCCGCGGGGTGGACAGTTCTTACTCCGTAGGCGCGCTGCTGAATAAGAAGCTCATCGAGGAAGCCGGTCGGCTGAATGTCCCCGGCAGACCCATTCAGTACCGCACTACCCCGGATTTCCTCCGTACCTTCGGCATCTCCTCTCTGGAAGATCTGCCGGAAATTGAAAAGGTCAGCTTTGGCGAACCCATCCCGGAAGAAGAGCCGGCTCCGGCGGAGGAAGCTTAATGGGCTGGCTGATCGCCCTGGCGGTCATCGTTCTGCTTGCGGTACTGCCTTTGGGCGTCCTTGTCCGGTATGACGAGGCAGGCACGCTGGTAAGCATCATAGGTGGCCCGGTGCGAATCCAACTGCTGCCCTCAACCAAGAAAGCAAAAAAAGAGAAAAAAGAGAAGAAACCGAAGGCCGCAAAGCAGCCGCAACCGGCAGCTGCGCCTAAGCCTGCAGCCGAGCAAAAGAAAAGCGGCGGCAATCTGGCGGATTTTCTTCCCTTTGTCTACCTGGTTTTCGATTTGCTCAGCGATTTCCGCAGAAAACTCCGGGTAAACCGGCTGGAAGTCAAACTGACCCTGGCAGGGGATGACCCCTGCGACCTGGCAGTTAATTACGGTCGGGCCTGGGCGGCGTTGGGAAATCTGGAACCCCATTTGGACAGAATATTTGTAATCAAAAAGAAAGATTTGCAGGTACAGTGCGATTTTGAGGCAGATGCCACCAAGGTGTATGCCCGGCTGGAGCTGACCATCACTCTGGGAAGACTCCTGCGTATTTTGACCTGCTATGGAATCCGGGGACTCCGGGAATATCTGAAATTTAGAAATCTAAGAAAAGGCGGTGCCATGAAATGAGTAAGAATCTTCCCAATATGCTGGAAAGTACCATTGCTAAAATCCGTGAGATGGTGGATGTCAATTCCGTCATCGGTGAGCCCATCACAGCCGACGGTGTTACCATCATCCCTATTTCCAAAGTCAGTGTAGGCTTTGGCGGCGGCGGTTCTGATTTTGTTTCCAGAAATGTAAACAAGCAGGAAAATCCCTTTGGCGGCGGCGTTGGCGGCGGCGTCAAGGTCACACCTGTGGCATTTCTGATTGTTAAGGACGGCTCTGTGCGGATGCTGCCTGTGGCAGCCCCTGCCAATACCACAGCAGATCGTATTGTAGAGCAGGTGCCGGATCTTTTGGATAAAGTTACCGCTTTTATCGATTCCAGATCCAAGAAAGACGGAGAATAATATCCTCTCCCCGGGAAAAGCTATTGCCGGGTGAAGAATGTGAAAAGAATGATTTTGCGGACGGCGGCAGCATTCCTGGTCGCCGTCCTGCTTTTACCGTGCCATGCCAGGGGCGTTTCCGCACAGAAAGCCATTGTTACAGATGCTCAAACCGGCAGAGTCTATTTTGAAAAGGATGCCGACAGCCGCAGTTTGATTGCCAGTACCACCAAAATTATGACGGCGCTGGTAGTTTGCCAGCAGTGTAATGTGCTGGACAGGGTCAAGATCCCCAAGGAAGCGGTGGGCATCGAGGGCTCGTCGATCTACCTTCGGGAGGGGGAGATCCTGACGGTGCAGGAGCTTCTCTATGGCCTGATGCTCCACAGCGGTAACGACGCGGCGGTGGCTCTGGCCATCTACTGTGGCGGCACAGTGGAGGGCTTTGTGGAATTGATGAACGATAAAGCCCGTCAGCTTGGTCTTACCGGGACGCATTTTGATAATCCCCACGGCCTGGACAGCCCGGAGCATTATTCCACAGCCCGGGATCTGGCGGTTTTGGCGGCCCACGCCATGCAAAATCCGATTTTTGCCCAGACGGTGGCTACCAAAAATATCCGCATCGGTCAGCGCAGTCTGCAGAATCACAATAAGCTGCTGTGGCGGCTGGAGGGGGCAGACGGCGTAAAAACCGGCTTCACCAAAGCCGCCGGCCGGATTTTGGTGTCCAGCGCGGCCAGAAATGGCCGCCGGGTGATCTGCGTGACTATCAACGACGGCAACGACTGGGTGGATCACGCAACCCTGCTGGAAAATGCCCTTTCCCGCTATACTTTGCAAGAAATCGTGTTTGAGGGTAGCTGCCTGGGAACGGCGGAAATCATCGGCGGCCAGGCGGAGCGCGTCCAGCTTTTGGCGGCAGAGGATTTTTCCTATCCCCTGGCGCAGGATGAAGATCCCTATATTTTGCTGGGCGCTCCGGGCTTTTGCTATGCGCCGGTGGCTCAGGGACAAAGCGCCGGCTATGCCTATGTTTATATCGGCGACGCATGTATCGGCAAAGTGGCCATGATCTACGGCCAGACCGTGGAGCAGGAAAAGACAGAAAAGAAGCATTTTTGGGAAAAATGGTTTGGAGGCGGAACATGACAGAACGCATACAGAAAATTATATCCGCCCGGGGCGTCGCCTCCCGCCGCAAGGCAGAAGAGATGCTCACCGCAGGCCGGATCACCCTAAACGGCCGTATTGCCCAGCTTGGCGAAAGCGCCGATCCCGATATTGACGAAATTCTCGTGGATGGGAAACCCCTCCCATCCACTCAGGAATCTGTGTACATCATGCTCAATAAACCCCGTGGCTATGTCACAACCTTGTCCGATGAAAAGGGAAGAAAGACTGTGGCGCAGCTGGTTGCCGACTGTGGCTGCCGGGTCTATCCGGTGGGACGGCTGGATTACGATTCCGAGGGTTTGCTGATTTTGACCAATGACGGCGAATTTGCCAACGCCATGATGCACCCCAAGCACGAGGTGGAGAAAACCTATGCGGTTTGGGTCCGTGGCTATCACTCCGACGCCACGGAAAATTTGAAACAGCCCATCGTGCTGGATGGCTATAAAATCAAACCGCCCCGGGTAACGCTTGTGCGTTCCGGGGAAGATCAGGCGCTGTACCATATTACCATCCACGAGGGAAGAAACCGCCAGGTGCGCAGAATGTGCGCCCATGCTGGCATGGAAGTTCGGCGGCTGCAGCGTATCCGGGAAGGCAAACTGGAGCTTGGCGACCTGCCCCTTGGAAAATGGAGATATCTTACCAAAGAAGAAATAGCGAAGCTGTAACAGCTCCGCTATTTTTGCAATTTTTCTTTCATCGTCTTGCAAAAACAAGGAAAAACTGTTATAATAAACCCACTTTAATGAAAGAAAACGATCATGAGGTGAGCAAAATGAAGCAGGATGTTCTCGCCCTGGTGGAATCCAAAGCTCAGGGCTTCTCCAAGGGACAGAAGCTGATCGCCCAATATCTGACGGAATCCTATGATAAAGCCGCCTTTATGACGGCCAATCGCCTGGCGAAAACCGTGGGCGTTTCCGAATCCACGGTGGTTCGTTTTGCCATGGAGCTGGGCTATGATGGCTACCCCAGTATGCAAAAGGCCATGCAGGAGATGGTTGTCAACCGCCTGACCTCTGTCCAGCGCATGGAGGTGGCCACCGACCGCATCGGCAACCAGGATATCCTTTCCATGGTGCTCCAGTCGGATATGGATAAGCTTCGGAAAACCGGCGAAACTGTGGATAGGGGAGAGTTCCAGGCCGCGGTGGATGCCATTTTGGGCGCCCGGCGGATCTATATCATTGGTGTGCGCTCCGTGGCGCCTTTGGCCAATTTCCTGGGCTATTACCTGAACTATATGTTTGACAATGTGCAGATCGTCACCGATGGCGGTACCAGCGCTATGTTTGAAAAGATCGTCGGTGCGCAGGATGGCGACGCGGTGGTGGCCTTCAGCTTCCCCCGGTATTCCACATCCACCGCCAAGGGCGCCCAATACTGCCGCAGCACCGGCGCTACCGTTATCGGCATTACTGACAGCCGCTTGTCCCCATTGGGGCAGAATTGCGACCATGTGCTGCTGGCTAAGAGCGATATGGTCTCCCTGGTTGACTCCCTGGTAGCGCCTTTGAGCGTCATCAATGCGCTGATCGTTGCCTTGTCCACCAAGCGCCAGCAGGAATTGTCCCAAACCTTTAACCAGCTGGAACGGCTGTGGGAGGAATATAATGTCTATGAAAAGCGGGGTGACGGCCAATGAGCTATGATGGCATCGTCATCGGCGGCGGCCCTGCGGGAATGTTTGCCGCCATCACCGCAGCCCAAAACGGCAGCAAGGTTTTGCTGCTGGAGCGCAATGACCGGTTGGGCAAAAAGCTGCTGATCACCGGCAAAGGCCGCTGCAATGTGACCAACGACTGCACCGAGCAGGAGGTGCTGCAGAATGTGCCCCGAAACGGCCGCTTTCTGTTCAGTGCCCTGGATGCCTGCCCACCCAAAATGGTCATGGATTTCTTTGAAAGACGGGGCTGCCCCCTAAAAACCGAGCGAGGCAACCGGGTATTTCCTGTGTCTGATAAGGCATCTTCCATCCTGGAATGTCTGCAAAAGGAAATGCGCCGCCTGGGCGTCACGGTACAGACCGGTCGCGTCCGTCAGATTCTGACAGATAACGGCATCGTCACCGGCGTGCAGACGGACAAAGAGAAATTTTTAGCCCAGTGGGTGATTCTGACCACCGGGGGCCTGAGCTACCCCACCACCGGCTCCACCGGTGACGGCTATTCCATGGCTCAGGCTGTGGGACATACTGTTACCGCCACGGAAGGCAGTCTGGTGCCCTTGGAAACAGCAGGGGAGGACTGCCCGGCTATGCAGGGCCTGAGCCTGCGGAATGTAGGTGTCAAGCTCCTGAACGAAAAAGGGAAGCTGCTGTATAAGGACTTCGGCGAACTGCTTTTTACCCACTTCGGTGTATCCGGCCCCACGGTCTTAAGTGCCAGCGCCCACCTGAAAGGGGAGAATTGCCGCCTGGTCATCGACCTGAAGCCTGCCCTGGAGGATGAAAAGCTGGACAGCCGTATTCTGCGGGATCTTTCCATGTACCAAAACCGAAGCATGGAAAACGCTCTGACGGATCTTCTGCCCCGGAGTATGATCCCGGTGGTTCTGCGGCGGCTGGAAATTGATCCAACCATGCAGGCCAATGCCCTGACCAAGCAAAAACGCCGGGAGTTGGTAACACTGCTGAAGAACTTTTCTCTGGACATCACCGGCAAACGGCCGGTGGCGGAGGCCATCATCACCTCCGGCGGCATCAAAATTTCGGAGATCAACCCCAAAACCATGGAATCCAGGCTGATCCCGGGACTTTTCTTCGCCGGTGAGATCATCGACTGCGATGCTTATACCGGTGGCTTCAACCTCCAGATCGCCTGGTCCACCGCCTACGCCGCCGGCTGCGCGGTAAAAAACACCCATTGACAAACCGCGTACGCTGTACTAAAATAAACAAACAGTAGTGCCTTTTAAGACATATATTGGAGGAATACATTATGTACGAAAAACTCGTTTCTTATGCATCCAAGCAGCTGGAGCTGGATCCCTCTGAGATCACTCCCGACAGCACCTTTGAAAGCCTGGGCATCGATTCCCTGGACATCGTGGAGATGATCATGGATCTGGAGTCCGAGCTGGGCATCGAGCTGGATATGGAGAATCAGTCCATCGCCACCTTCCGTGAGCTGGCTGACTTCATCGACTCCAAGATCAACTGATTCAATCAAATAGCCTTGTTGGCCAGACCGGCTTATAACAAGGTCGCACTAGTCGGGGAGATAGCGGTGCCCTGTTGCCTGCAATCCGCTACAGCAGGGATGAATTCCCACACCCGGGCTTGTCTGAGTATCGTCTGGACTGCGTAAGCGGCGTTGAAGGATTGGTCCCGCGCAACGTTCTCCCGTGAACCATGTCAGGTGGGGAACCAAGCAGCATTAAGCGGATCGGAGCGTGTGCCGCGGGGTTGCCGTTCCCGAGCTGGCTGCGCAGATACCGGATATTCAGCAGGTTCAAATGTGGGTGTGCGATCTTGTTATAGGCCGGTCTTTTTTAACTTAACAATTGAAAGTTGAAAATTGAAAATTATGCAGAATGTAATTGCGGAAAAAAGCTTTCAGTTTGCGATTCGCACAGTAAATGTGTATAAGTATCTGTGTGCGAACAAGAATGAATATGTGATGTCGAAGCAACTTCTGCGAAGCGGCACGAGTATTGGTGCGAATATCGCAGAATCCAAGAACGCCCAGAGCAGAGCTGATTTCATTTCTAAGCTAAATATAGCTTTAAAGGAAGCTACAGAAACAAAGTATTGGATTCGTTTGCTGTATGCTACTGAGTATTTAAATGACGCAGAGTACCAGTCGTACTATGCCGATGGTGTTGAACTGGAGAAATTATTGGTATCCATTGTGAAATCGCTGAAACAATAATTTTCAATTTTCAACTTTCAATTTTCAATTCAGGAGTCGGAGGTGAATTATGTACCAAGCATTATACCGCAAATACCGTCCCCAGACTTTTGATGATGTTTCGGGTCAGCTTGCAGTGACGCAAACACTGAAAACCCAGCTTATCAGCGGCAAAATGAGCCATGCTTATTTGTTTACCGGCTCCCGGGGCACGGGTAAGACCAGCTGCGCCAAGATTCTGGCCAAGGCAGTAAACTGCCTGGATCCCAAGGACGGCAACCCCTGTAATTGCTGCGAAGCCTGCCGTGCCATCGATTCCGGCGCCTGTATGGATGTGCTGGAGATCGACGCCGCCTCCAACAACGGCGTGGACAATGTCCGTGACCTGCGGGATGACGCAGTCTATACACCCTCCCAGGTAAAAATGCGGGTATATATCATCGACGAGGTGCATATGCTCTCCATCTCGGCCTTCAATGCCCTGCTGAAGATCATTGAAGAGCCCCCGGAGCACCTGCTGTTCATCCTCGCCACCACGGAACTGCATAAAGTTCCTGCCACTATTTTGTCCCGGTGCCAGCGGTTTTCCTTCCGCCGGATCAGCCAGGAGGATATCGTGGAGCGGCTGCAGTATGTGGCCTACCAGGAAAATATCGAGCTGGAGGACGGCGCTGCCAGAGTACTGGCCCGCATGGCCGACGGCGGCATGCGTGACGCTTTGAGCCTGCTGGATCAGTGCGCTTCCGCCACTGACGGAGATCTGACTGCTGACCGGGTCTATGCCTGTCTGGGTATCGCCGGTGAGCAAAAGGCCGCAGAGCTGATGGGTTATGTGGCCGCCCATGATGCCGCAAAGGCCATGGCTTTGTTTAACCGCCTCTATGCCGAAGGTAAGGATCTTGGTGCTCTGCTGGACGAGCTGGCCTGCCTTACCCGGGATCTTTTAATCCTGAAAACCGCCCCGGACAGCGGCGTGACCATGCTTTCCGGAGTTGCATCCGATAAAGAAGCCGCCAAGCTGGCAGGCGTGTTCTCTGCCGGGGAACTGCTGCGGATCATGGAGCTGTTGGAAAATACTATGTCCGGCTTCACCCGCAATGCCAGCCGCCGGCTGGACGCGGAGCTTTGCATCCTGACCATGTGCCAGCCCAAGCTGCAGCTGGACAGCCAGTCTTTGAATGCCCGGCTGACCCGGCTGGAGGAGCGTCTGGACAGCGGCGATTTCGCAGCACCCACCATGTCGCCTGTTGTCCAATCTCAGCAGGAGCCGGAAGAAATGCCCCCTGTGCCCACGGATGAAGATGCACCACCGGAAGCACAATCTGTGCCGGACCTGCCCCCGGTGGAAGCAGAAACCCCAGCCGGCTTCTGGACAGAGCTGGTGGCAGCCATCCGTCAGGAGCTGCGTCCCCCGGTCAGCGGATTTTTCGTTACCACATCCAACGCCCCTGTCCAGTGCGCCCTGACGGACAACCAGGTGGTATTGCGGTGCAATAATAAGTTTACCCTGGAGATGGTCAGCAAGCCGGAAATCCTGGCGCTGGTTAGCCGCAAGGCTTCTGCAATTTTGGGCAGAACTGTCACTGCCAAAGCAGTGGATCAGTCCGAAAAACCTAAAAATAATGCCCAGATGGAGCGCCTTATGCGCTTCAGCAGGGAGCATAGTGATATCGTAAACATTAAAGAGTAAGGAGAATTTCTTATGGCAAAGAATAATTTCCGGGGTATGCCCGGTGGCATGAACCAGGCCGCTATGATGAAGCAGGCTCAGAAAATGCAGCAGGAGCTTCTGCGTATGCAGCAGGAGCAGGAAACCATGACCTATACCGCCAGCGCCGGCGGCGGCATGGTCACCGCCTCCGTCAACGGCAAGCATGAGCTGGTGAATCTGGAGATCAAACCCGAAGCTGTGGACCCCGATGATGTGGAAATGCTCCAGGATATGGTCATGGCCGCTGTCAATGAGGCTATGCGCACCGCGGACACCGAGGCTGCCAATAATATGTCCCGGATCACCGGCGGCCTGAACCTGGGTGGGTTGTTCTGATGAAGTACTTTCCCACAGCGTTGCAGGAACTGGCGGATCAGTTCGCCCGTTTGCCCGGTATCGGCGGCAAAACCGCTCAGCGGCTGGCGTTCCATGTGCTGAGTCTGCCTATGGATGAGGCTCGGGAATTTGCCGACGCCATTATCGCCGCGAAAAACACGGTGCATACCTGCCCGGTGTGCCAGAATCTGACGGATCGGGAAATCTGCCCCATTTGTAACGATGACATGCGGGATAAGAGTGTCATCTGCGTGGTGGCTGAGCCCCGGGATGTTATCGCCATGGAGCGAAGCCGGGAGTTTAACGGTGTTTACCATGTCCTGCATGGCGTGATCTCGCCATTGAACCATGTTTCCCAGGACGATATCAAGATCCGGGAACTGCTGATCCGTGTTGGCTCCGGAGAGGTCAGAGAGGTCATCATGGCCACGAACCCCGATACTGAAGGGGAAGCCACCGCCATGTACATCTCCCGACTCTTGCGGCCCATGGAGGTCAGGGTGACTCGGCTTGCCTACGGTGTGCCCGTTGGAGGACAATTGGAATATACCGATGAGGTGACTATCTCCCGTGCCCTGGAGGGCAGACAGGAAATGTAAGGCCTGTCATTGCGAGCCGGTGCCTACACCGGCGTGGCGATCCCCATAGATAGCAATAACCCCCGGCTGCATCGCAGCCGGGGGTTTTGTGTCAAATGGTAGGAACCGGGGTGGGTCTTGCAGGGTCAAAGATCTTGCTGACATCAAACAGATCCGCCAGCTTTTCAGGCTGATGGTACATCCGGAATCCGTCAATGTTTCTCCGTCCACCGCGGAAATAGTTGCTGCCAACCTGGATCCAGGCCACGGCAGAGTCAACATTGAAGAAGTAGCGATAGCCGTCATCATACAGCGCCTTAAACTTGCCATTGTCCATGGTGTACTTGCCGGGGCCGTTGATATCGGAGCCGTGGGGATACAGAATGATATCCGTTTCACCGATGATATACTGACAGGTATCTTCCCACTTCTGAGAGTCCGCTTCCACGCGGGAGGCGGTCAGATTGCCGTAGGCGGGATGTCCGTAGGAGTGGCTCACCAGAAGCCAGCCGTGAGCCTTCAGACAGTCGGCCACAGCCTTGGCCTGATCCACTTCCTTCTGCCAGGCTTCCTGACCGATGGTGTTGGCGTAGGAGGGCTTGGTACGGTAGCCCAGGACGCCTTCGTAGCCGGTGACACCCAGCATGGCTCTTGCGCCATGGTAGGAGAAATCGGGATGCTCCTGGATAAACTTCTCCAGAAGGGGAACCAGGTCGTAATCGCCAACATGGACATTGCCCTGCGCGTCCATATATTCGCAGGTGGGGAAGCCGTCCTCGCCGATAATGATCTTGCTGGCGAAGCCGTCACCCTTGGTGCTGGGATAAACGGGTGTTTCGTTCTTGCCGTCGCCGCCACCTACCATGTAGCCATAGTAGTTGACGTCATCCTGACTCAGCAGGAAGGGCTTTTTGCCTGCCGGCAGACGGATGTCGCCGTAGACGAAGTTGGGATTGCCGTTGGCATCGGTGGTCTCGTAAGCGATGTCATAGGGGGAGACCAGAACATAGCCCCGGTTGTACATTTCCTGGATGATGGCATTAAATTCGGAAATGGTAGCCATGTAGAGGTTGTAGCCGCTGGAATCCTCGTCACCGTCGAAAGCCCGATCCGTGTCCACAATGAGGGAATGGAAGAAAATGTGGGTAATGCTGTCCAAGTCCGGATAGGACACCAGCTGGCTGTCCAGGGTGGTGTACTCCGCGATCTTTGCGGTGATGGAAGGCTCGTTTTCGTAGCCGGTGTAGCTTTGCAGCATGGAGATCGCCTTGGCGTAATCATAACCCTTGGCGATGAACTCCGCCTGATCCAGCAGCTCCTTCAGGTCACCGGTAACGGGGGGGGTCACCGGATCGGTAGGCGCAGTGTTCTCTGTGCCGCAGGTGCTGCCGGTGCTGTCTGTACTACCGGTGCTGCTGCCGGGCTGGCTTTCTAACTGGATGCCGTTGGTGGGGCCATGGTTAATAATGTCCCGGATGCTGCTGACGGTGGCGATCACGAGACTGACGCATACTACAACCAGAAGCAGCAGGCAGATAGACGGGAAATAGCGCGACATAAACCGACCGAACTTCGAGCCCTCACGGCGGTCGTCATTGGAATTGTCAAACGTACCTGGCATAAAATACCTCCATTTATACAGCTTTCTCCAGGCACTTGCCCGGGAGGATTTCTTTCCATTATATTATAGCAACCTGGCCGGAAAAATTCAATATCCATTTCCTGCCGTCAGAAAATTATTCTTTCTGACAGGAAAGTGCCTTTATCATGTGCGCCAAAAGATCCGGATCTGTACCGCAGCAGCCGCCCAGCAAGGTGGCACCGTTGGCGAGACACTGGCTTTGAATATCCGTAAATGCTTCCCGATCCATAGTGTAGCAGGGAATACCGTCGCTGCCGATCACCGGTATGCCGGCATTGGGCTTGCAGATCAGCGGCCCACGCACATACCGCCGCAGCTTGGTGACCAGATACGGGGTCATCCGGTCAGCGGCAACGCAGTTGAAGCCTACCGCGGCAGCTCCGGCTTCTTCCAGCTCTCGAAGAACCGGGCCTACATCCGCCCCGGAGAACAAAGCGCCGTCCCCGGTCATAACAAAGCTGTACATCACCGCACCGGCCTGCTCCAGCTCTGCAGCGGTGAGGATCGCCTCGGCCTCCTGAGGGTACATCAGGGTTTCCGCGATCAACAAGTCTGCACCGCCGTCGATCAAGCCCCGGATCTGCCGCCGGTAGTTTTCTACCAGCAGATCAAAATTCTCCGGATCCCAGCTGTCGGTAAAGGCGGCAAGGGTCGTAATATCTCCGGCGATCAGGCAGCCAGGGGCAGCCTGCCGACTGATGGCCACCAGCTTTTCGTTAACCATCTCCGTCTGCTCCGCCAAACCTACCCGTTCCAAAGCGATGGGCTGCGCCTGGAAGGTGGGGGCGTACAGGATCTGGCACCCGGCTTCCGCATAGCTTTGCTGCAGACGGATAAGCGCCTCGGGGTGCTCCAGTACCCACTGTTCGGTGCAGCAGCCCTTGGGCATACCGGCCTTTTGCAGATTGGAGCCGGTGGCACCATCCAGATACCGCAGTCCGGCGGCAATTTTGTTGTGAAACTGCTTACTTGTGAGCATAAGCTGTCTATCCTCTCAAAAATGTGCCTATATTATATGACAAAGAACAAAACTTTGCAACAGTCATTGACGAAAGAATAAACATCTGGTAAAATGATGGAAAATTCCAGATAAGGAGCGATATAAATGAAAAAATCTGTTTTAAGAGAGTATGCAAAGCTCATCGTCCGCTGCGGCATCAATGTCCAGAAGGGCCAGGAAGTCATGGTTTACGCCAGCCTGGATCAGCCGGAGTTTGTGGCCATGGTTGTGGACGAGGCATATAAGGCCAAGGCCAAGAAGGTTATCGTGGAGTGGAACTATGACGCGCTGACCAAGCTCCATGTCCGCTATCAGTCCGTCACCACTATGGGCACTGTGCCCGAGTGGCAGAAGGCACGCCAGCAGCATTACTGCGATGTGCTGCCTGCCCGGATCCACCTGGTTTCCGAGGATCCCGATGGCCTGAAGGGTGTCAATGTTGCCAAGATGGCCAAGGCCCGTAAAATGTCTTACCCCATCCTGAAGCCCTATATCGACGATCGTGACGGCAAGCAGCAGTGGTGCATCGCCGCTGTCCCCGGCAAGGCCTGGGCCAAGAAGGTGTTCCCCGGTCTGCGCACCAGCGTGGCTATGGAAAAGCTGTGGGAGGCGATCCTGTCCACTTCCCGGGTCAATGACGACCCCGTGAAGGCATGGCAGGAGCATAATGCTAACCTGAAGAACCACTGTGACTACCTCAATAGCCTGGGTATCGAATCCCTGCACTATACCGCTGACAACGGCACCGACCTGACCGTGGGCATGATCCCCGAAGCCATTTTCTGCGGCGGCGGCGAAGTTTCCCGTCAGGGTATCTTCTTCAATCCTAACATCCCCACCGAAGAGTGCTTCATTTCTCCCATGCGCGGCAAGGCTGAGGGTATCGTCTATTCCACCAAGCCCCTGTCTTACCAGGGTCAGCTCATCGAGAATTTCTCCATCCGTTTTGAAAATGGCAAGGCCGTGGAAGCCAAGGCCGAGAAGGGTGAGGAGCTGCTGAACACCATGCTGACCATGGACGACGGCGCCGGCTACCTGGGCGAGTGCGCTCTGGTGCCTCAGGCCAGCCCCATTGCGGAAAGCGGCCTGCTGTTCTATGAGACCCTGTTTGATGAGAATGCCGCCTGCCATCTGGCAGTGGGCGCCGGCTTTGCCGATACCATCCGGGATCATCACAATAAGACCCTGAAGGAGTGCCAGGATCTGGGTATCAACGATTCCATGATCCATGTGGACTTCATGATCGGCTGCGACACCATGAACATCGACGCCCACTGCGCCGACGGCAAGGTGGTTCCGATTTTCCGAAACGGCAACTGGGCATTTTAAGAGAACAAAAATATCAGGACTTTTTTCAAAAAACTGAAAAAAAGGCTTGCATTCTGTATCTATCTGTGCTACAATAGCCGAGCGATTGAAATTGCTTAGGGTAATTATGCCCTTTTACATGAGAAGAAAGAGGTGAACGAAATGAGAGAAGGCATCCATCCCAACTACGAACAGACTACCATCCGCTGTGCCTGTGGCAACGTCTTTACGACCGGCTCCACCAAGAAGGACATCCGCGTTGAAATCTGCTCCAAGTGCCACCCTTTCTATACCGGCAAGCAGAAGCTGGTTGACACCGGTGGACGCGTTGATCGGTTCAACAAGAGATTTGGTATCAAGTAAGCGCAAAGTCCGCACTACGGTAGTACGTAGTGCGGATTTTTTGTTGTGAGAAAGTTGCCAGCAAGGTGTTGAATGTGATATACTAAGGAAAAGCGCATTTGGAGGAACTATGGAATCGAATTTTGAACAGCATATCCAGGAGCGTGCGGTGCTGGTAGGCCTGAATGCGGACTGCTTCCGCAAGGAGCAAACCGCCACCGATGAAACACTGGAAGAATTGGAAGCACTGTTGGAAACCGCCGGCGGCTTCTGCACCGGCAAGGTACTGCAAAACCGCCATACCCCGGATTCCCACAGCTTTATCGGCGAGGGCAAGGCCATCGAGGTGAAGATGCTGGCAGAAGCTACGGCTTCCACCATGGTGGTGTTTGATAACGAACTTTCCCCGGGAAATATCCGGGCTTTGGAGGAGATCATCGGCGTAACGGTGCTGGATCGCAGTGCCCTGATTTTGGATATCTTCGCCCAGCGGGCAAAGACCAAGGAAGGCCGCCTTCAGGTGGAATTGGCCCAGTATCAGTATCTGCTGCCCAGACTTTCCGGTATGGGCGCTTCGCTGTCCCGGCAGGGCGGCGGCATCGGCACCCGGGGCCCCGGCGAAACCAAGCTGGAATCCGACCGCCGGCATATCCGGGAGCGAATCGCCCGGCTGCAGCATGAGCTGGAGCAGGTGCGTCAGGTGCGAAGTGTTCAACGGGAGCGCCGCATGAAAAATTCTGTGCCGGTGGTGGCCATCGTGGGCTACACCAACGCAGGCAAATCCACACTGCTCAATCAGCTCACCGGCGCAGGCATCCCGGCTAATAACCGGCTTTTCGACACGCTGGACACCACCTCCCGTCAGCTTACCGTTTCCGACAATCTGGATGTGGTGCTGACGGATACCGTCGGCTTTATCGCGAAATTGCCCCACCATCTGGTGGATGCCTTCCGGGCTACCCTGGAAGAACTGGAATACGCGGATCTTTTGCTCCATGTTATCGACTCGGCGGATGAAAACCGCCAGGAGCATATCGAAGTTGTTGACCGGCTGATCTCTCAGCTTGCCAAGCCCGGCACCAAGGTGCTGCGGGTCTATAACAAAGCCGACCTGGTGGAAAAGACCGACATCCCAATTGGCGAGGATGTGGTGGCTGTTTCCGCTGCCAACGGCGCCGGTATGCCGGAATTGTTGAAAGCCATTGAGCGCACCTTGGGTCACAGCCGCCACCATGTTGTGGTGACCTTGCCTTACGCCGTGGGCGGCATGGTGGAGACCCTCCATTCCGGCGCCCAGGTGCTGAGCGTGGATTATACAGGGGAAGGAATCGTGGTGGAAGCAATCGTGGATCCCATCCTCTATGGAAGGATCCGGGAATATATCACAAAGGAGTGCTGACGGTTGGAGGAATATTTGGTTCCCGCCGGTTTTGGGCAAGACGAATTTACGGAGAAAAAATCCCGGTTTATTGGCCGTGTCTGGCTGGTGGAAACCGAGGAGGAAGCTCTGGCGAAAATACAGGAAATGAAAAAGCAGCACTATGATGCCACCCACAACTGCTGGGCGTATATCATAAAGGACGGTGCTGTGCGGTTTTCTGATGACGGCGAGCCCGGTGGCACGGCTGGTATGCCCATGCTCCAGGTGCTGCAGAGGGAAGGCCTTTTCAATGTAGTCTGCGTGGTCACCCGGTACTTCGGCGGCATTTTGCTGGGGGCCGGAGGATTGGTTCGGGCTTATACCAAGGGCGCGAAGATCGCCGTGGACGCTGCGGGAAAATCCATCAAACGGGTGTGGACGGTGCTGTATGTGCCCTGCCCGTATACTTATTACGAGCGAGTCAAGCTGGAGGTAGCCGCGTTCGGCGGTATCATCCGCAATACGGACTTCGGTTCTGAGGTGGAGCTGGAGATTTTGATGCCGGAAGCCAAGGCGCAGTCCTTCCTGGATCGCCTGACAGACATGAGCGCCGCCAATATCGAGGGAATGGAAACAGCAAAAGAGTACAGGGCTTTCCCTGTGGAATAAGGAAGGATGATGGGTATGACAGTACGCCAGGAACTGGAATTTCAGGAGCATCGCCGCTTAAATCCGCTGGCAGCCTTTGCCGATCAGAGTAAGGGTCGGCCTATGGGAGATAAGGACCGGGGGATGGATGTCCGTACCTGCTATCAGTTGGATACGGATCGCATCGTTCATAGTAAAACTTTCCGCCGCTTGATGCATAAGACTCAGGTGTTCCTGCGGCCGGAGGGTGACCACTACCGCACCCGGATGACTCACACTATCGAGGTCTCACGGATCGCCAGAACCATCACCCGGGCATTGGCGCTGAACGAAGACCTCACCGAAGCCATCGCTCTGGGTCACGATCTGGGACATACGCCCTTTGGCCATGCCGGCGAGGGTGCGCTGTCCGAATGTATCGGCAAGCCTTTCCGCCATAATGAGCAGAGCCTGCGTGTGGTGGATGTACTGGAAAATGACGGTGCGGGCCTGAACCTGACATACGAAGTCCGCATGGGCATTTTGGGACATACCGGAGCCCATATTCCGGAAACTCTGGAAGGCCAGGTGGTTCGCCGTGCTGACCAGATGGCCTATGTAAACCACGATATTGATGATGCTATCCGGGCAGGTATCCTGACCAACGGGGATATCCCCGTTGCTATTTCTGATGTTCTGGGTCATACCCACGGCCAGCGCATCAATGCTCTGGTCTGTGATATCATACAGTCCTCCCGGGAAGCCGGGGCCATTTGCCTTTCTCCCACTGTGGATCAAGCGTTGAAGGATCTGCGCAGCTTTATGTTTGACCGCGTGTACCGCAACCCGGTGGCAAAAGGGGAGGAGCAGAAGGCAAAGGATATGCTCTGCCGGCTTTTTGAGTACTATTATAAAAACCCCGAGCAGCTTCCTGAGGATTTTCAGCCTCAGATGTCCTTTGACGGACTGGAACGCACCGTCTGCGACTATATCGCCGGCATGACGGATAATTATGCTGTGGATAAATTTACGCAAATTTTTGTTCCTGCGGGTTGGCAAGTCCGGGGTTGATGTGTTATAATGTATCGGATAGCGTATCAAGAGGTGCTTTGGAGATGAAAAAGAACCTGATTCGAATCTGTTTGCTCCTGCTTCCTGGTTGCGCTGCTCTCTTAAATGCCCTGCCCAAAGCGGTCATGCTCCGCTTTGCAGGCCCGGAACAATCCTTTTACGAATACTTTTCCGGCTTTGACCTGCTGCCTGTTGGCTATGCGGTATGGGGCCCGATGCTTGCAGGCGTTTCTGCGGCCATTTTGGCGGTTTTGGGAGCAATCGCCCTGTATAAGCCAACCAAAACACTGAAAAAATGGATGCTGGGTCTGGCTGCCTTTGGCTGCGTTATGAGCCTTTCTCCCATGATTTTGGGAACACTGACACCCATTGGTGGCATAGTTGCCACGTTGCTGGCAGCAGAGGCTGTGACGCTTTGGTTCTTTAAATAACAACAACTTACAAACAGAAAGGAGGGACGGACTATGGCGTTTCCGCCGTCATTTATTGATGAACTGGTACAGCGCAATCCCATTGAGGATGTGGTGGGACAGTATGTGAATCTGAAGCGCTCCGGCGCCAATATGTTTGGCCTGTGTCCGTTCCATGGCGAAAAAACCGCCTCCTTCTCTGTGGCTCCCGATAAGGGAATCTATTACTGCTTCGGCTGCCATAAGGGCGGCGGCGTCATCAATTTCCAGATGGAAGTGGAGGGTATGAGCTACCCCGACGCAGTCCGGGCCTTGGCCAAGCGTGCCGGCATGAGCGTGCCGGAGGACGAGGAATATCAGAGCCGCTATAAGCAGCAGGAGCGCCTGTGGGCACTGCATAAGGAAGCTGCCCGGTATTTCCACAGTCAGCTGTATGCCCCGGTGGGACAGGCTGCCTTGCAGTATGCTTATGGCCGTGGAATGTCCAAATCCATCCTCACCACCTTCGGCGTGGGCTATGCCCCGGAAAGCTGGGATGGCCTGGTGAAGGCTATGCGTGCCAAGGGTTATACCGACCAGGAGCTTCGGGATTCCGGCCTGGTTACGGTGTCCCAGAAAAACGGCAATCTCTTTGACCGTTTCCGGGACAGATTGATGTTCCCTATCATCGATGTCCGGGGAAATGTTATCGCCTTCGGTGGCCGTACCTTGAAGAATGACAAGGATACGGCAAAATACTTAAACTCCCCGGAAACCATGATTTTCAACAAACGGAAAAATCTATTTGGTCTGAATCTGGCTAAGAAATCCAAAGAAAATTCGCTGATTTTGGTGGAGGGCAATATCGACGTGGTTGCCCTGCATCAGTACGGCTTTGATAATGCGGTTGCCTCCCTGGGCACCAGCTTGACCGATGAACAGGCGACCCTCATTACCCGTTACGCCGAGCAGGTCATTTTGATCTACGACGGCGACCAGGCCGGCCAGAATGCCACCAAGCGGGCCATTCCCATTCTGGAAAAGGCCGGCCTGCAGGTGAAGGTCCTGCAGCTTCGGGATGCCAAAGACCCCGATGAATTCTTGAAGAAATTCGGCGCAGACAAGTTCAAGCTCCTGCTTGAGGAATCCTCCAACCGGGTGGAATATCAGCTGGATGCAATCCGCAGAAAGTACGACCTGGGGCTGGATGACCAGAGAGTAAAGTACCTCCAGGAATCCGCGGACCTCATCAGCACCCTCTCCAGCGCGGTTCAGCGGGAGGTCTACGGTGGCCGTGTGGCGGAAACCGCCAAGATCAGCCTGGATGCCATGCACCTGGAGATCCAGCGTGCCATCAAGCGCCGCACCGCTATGGAGAAAAAGAAGCAGGAGGCCATTGACCTGGCACCTGCCAAGGCGCTGCAGCCCAAAAGCCGCACCATCCGTTATGACAATATGAAATCTGCCATGGCAGAGGAAGGCATTATCGCCCTGGTGCTTCGGGAGCCTGCGCTGCTCCAAAACGCCCAGGATCTTTCCCCGGAGGAATTCTCCGCTCCTTTGTTGGGTAAGATCTACGGTCAGCTGTGCAGTCGCTATCGCTCCGGCTTGGAGGTATCTCTGGCTGTGCTGGAGGACCTTTCCTCCGAGGAGGCCTCCCATGCCGCATCCATTACCCAGCGTCACCAGGGCCCTGTGAACCAGCAGGCTTTTTTGGACTGCGTCCGCACGGTGCGCTCGGAGTACCAGGCAGGCCGGGTCACCACGGAGGATGACCTGCTGGCCTACCAGGAAAAGTTAAAGAAACGTAAAGGAATGAAAGCATGACATCTGATCTGCTGACAATAGAATCGGAGCTGCCGGTCAGCGCAGGCGACGATATGCGGCAGTTTTTGCAGGATATCCGCAGCTACCCCAGATTGACTCCTCAGGAGGAAAAGGAACTGGCCCAGCGTTGCGCTGAGGGGGATGCAGAGGCTATCCGTCATATGGTCAATTCCAATTTGCGGCTTGTGGTGTCCGTGGCCAGGGAGTATGCCGGACGGGGCGTGCCGCTGCTGGATCTGATCCAGGAGGGAAGCATCGGTCTGTTGGCCGCCGCCAAGAAATTTGACCATACGCTGGAATTTCGCTTTTCTACATACGCCACCAAGTGGATCCGCCAGGGCATCACCCGCTGTCTTGCGGATCACGGCCTGATTCGGGTGCCGGCCCATACCGCCGAACGCATCCGCAAGGTCACCTCTGCCCGCACTGAGCTGTTGCGCGAAAACAGCGCAGAGCCCACGGTGGAGCAGTTGGCGGCGTATTGCCAGATCCCCGTCCAAAAGGTGCAGCAGCTTCTGCAGTACCACCCCCAGACCTTCTCTCTGGATGCCCCTGTTGGCGAAGATGAGGATGGAACCCTGGCGGCGCTTTTGGAGGATCTGCAATCCCCCCAGCCTTATGAGGAGCTGGTCCGGGAAGAACTGAATCATACAATGGATACCTTGCTGGCGATGCTGACAGACCGGCAGCAGCAGGTACTGCGGCTGCATTTCGGCATGGCTGACGGCGTGTGCCATTCCTTAGGCGAGATCGGCGAAATGCTGGGCATTTCCAAGGAACGGGCCCGGCAGATCGAACGGCAAGCCATGGACAAGCTGCAGACTCTGGGCGCCAGCATGGGATTGGAGGATTTTTTGGAATGAACCAATTGGATATTACCTTTGACCCAGCACCCTGGGAGGGGATCCTGGGAGGGTTGCCCAGGGGGGCGGAGCTGTCCGCTGCCCGGTTTCTGACATTGATGGAACCGGAATCCGAAGACGCTGTTATGGATGCTTTGGAGCTTCTGGAAGAAAAGGATATTTTGCTTTCCCTGGGGGATCTGCCCCAGGCAGCTTCCTCTGCCGAAATGGCAGTGCGCCTGCGTCAGGAAGCCCAATTATGTAAGGAAAACCGACTGCCTCATGGCCTGGAGGAGAATGATCCTCTCCGGCTGTATCTGGAAGAGCTGGCGGCAATGCCGACTTCCGGCGATTCTCAGGTTTTGGCAGAACAAAGTCTCGCCGGAGATGAAAATGCCCGCTTTGCCCTGACCAATCTGATGCTGGGTCAGGTGGTGCGGCAGTCCTTTTCCCTGGCAGGTCAGGGGGTACTGCTGATGGATCTGATTCAGGAGGGCAGCCTGGCTCTCTGGAAAGCGATTTTGGAGTATACCGGCGGCGATTTTGAAAGCTACTGCTGCCGCTGCATCCGCAGAACCCTTGCCAAAACCGTGGTGCTGCAGGCTCGCGCCAACGGCGTAGGACAGCGGCTCCGCCAGGCTATGGAAGACTACCGCAGTGTGGACGAACGACTTCTTGGAGAGCTTGGAAGAAATCCCACTCTGGAGGAAATCGCGGATGCTCTGCATATGACCCCGGAGGTGGCCGCCAGTGTGGCAGAAAATCTGGAAGCTGCCCGGATGATGAGCCGTGCCAAGGCGCAGCCGGAGGATACCCCTCAGGAGGAAGAACAGGCAGTGGAGGACACCGCCTATTTCCAGATGCGTCAGCGGATCTCTGAGCTGCTTTCTTCCCTGGAGGAAGCCGATGTGCAGCTTCTGAACCTGCGCTTCGGTTTAGAGGGTGGCTTGCCCATGAGTCCCGAGGAAACCGGCAAACGGCTGGGACTGACCGCTTCAGAGGTAGTGGCTCGTGAGGCTGCTGCTCTGACAAAGCTGCGAAAAGAAGGATAAACAAAGGAAGGTCAATATTATGGCTAAGACATTTTCCATCGCCATTGACGGCCCTGCCGGCGCGGGTAAAAGCACCATCGCCAAGCGGCTGGCAAAGGAACTGGGATATTACTATGTAGATACCGGTGCCATCTACCGCACCGTAGCGTATTTCCTGGATCTTTTGGGCGTCAGCCCCAAGGATGTGGACGGCGTTGAGCGATACATCGACGAACTGACCATCGGCATCGAGTACGATGAAGAGGGCGTTCAGCACATGATCATGAACGGTATGGATGTAACCGGGGACATTCGCACCCAGGATATTTCTCAGAAAGCCAGCCTGGTCTCCGCCCATGGCGTTGTCCGTGGCGTTCTGCTGGATATGCAGCGGGATGTGGCCAAGGCTCACAATGTCATTATGGACGGCCGGGATATCGGCACTGTGGTGCTGCCCAAGGCGGATATAAAGATCTTCCTGACAGCTTCTGCCGAAGTCCGGGCACAGCGCCGTACCGATGAATTGCTGGCTAAGGGTCAAAAGGCTAATTACGCCCAGATTCTCAAGGAGATCCAGCAGCGGGATTATCAGGATACCCACCGGGAGCTGGCGCCCCTGAAAATGGCCAAGGATTCCATCAAGGTGGATACCTCCGAGCTGGATATCGACGGTGTTGTGGAGACCATTCGCAAGATCGTTACGGAGAAGATCCCGGTATGATTACAGTAGCCAAAAGTGCAGGCTTCTGCTTCGGCGTGAACCGGGCAGTGGAAACCGTGGAAAAAGCTGCCGCATCGGGAAACAAGGTGGTCACCCTGGGGCCCATTATCCATAACCGCCATGTGGTGGAAAAATTTGAAGCACTGGGCGTGTCTGTTATCGATTCTCCGGAGCAGGCGCAGCCGGGGATGACGGTTATCATCCGTTCCCATGGCGTCTCCAGATCGGTCCAGGAGCAGCTTCAGTCCCGGGGCGTGGAGATCATAGATGCCACTTGCCCCTTCGTGAAGCGGATCCACGGAATCGTGGAAAAGGCTGAAATTGAGGGCAGACTCCCGGTGATCATCGGCACACGCTCCCATCCTGAGGTGGAGGGCATCGCCGGCTGGTGCAGCCAGTGCCAAATTTTCGAAACCCCCGAAGAACTGTCTGATTGGGTAAAATCCGGGGAAATTGACCCGAATTTGCCAATTTGCATGGTTTGCCAGACAACTTCCACTGAATCTTTGTGGAAAAAAAGCGTTCAAATTGCAAAAAAAGAGTTTACTAATGTAAAAATTTTTGATACAATATGCAAAGCGACGGAATTTCGGCAGACAGAAGCGGCGCACTTAAGTGCCCAAAGTCAGGCCATGGTGGTGGTAGGAGATGCCAAAAGCTCCAATACCGGCCGCCTGGCAAGCATCTGCCGTGAGCACTGCCCCAAGGTCATCCTGGTGGATAACGCCACTGAACTGGATGGGGAATTTTTCCGGGGCGTGCGTGAAGTTGGAATCACTGCCGGTGCATCAACTCCGGCGTGGATAATAAAGGAGGTCAATAAGACTATGAGCGAAATTATCAATGCTGATGCTGTGCAGGAGGAAACCTTTGAGGCACTCCTGGAGCAGTCCATCAAGACTTTAAATACAGGAGATAAGGTTATCGGAACCGTTACCGGTATTGGCAACACCGAAGTCCAGGTCGACCTGGGCACCAAGCATGCTGGCTACATTCCCTACGACGAAGTCAGCGCCGATCCTTCTGTGAAGCCTGAGGACATTCTCCATGTGGGCGACGAGATTGAGGTCTTCGTTGTGCGCGTCAACGACCAGGAAGGCACTGTTCAGCTGTCCAAGAAGAAGCTGGACGGCATGAAGATCTGGGACGACATGGCTACTTACGTGGAGGAGAAGACCACCATCGAAGGCGTCATCACCGAAGAGAACAAGGGCGGCCTGGTTGCTACCGTTAAGGGCATCCGTGTGTTCATCCCCGCTTCCCAGTCCGGCGTTGCCAAGGGTGGCGACATGGCCGGTATGGTCGGCAAGACTGTCAACCTGAAGGTTACCGAGGTCAACCGTCCCCGCCGCCGCGTCATCGGCTCCATCCGTGCTGCCAGCTCCGAGGAGCGCAAGGCATTCCAGGAGAAGATCTGGGCCGAGATCGAGGAAGGCAAGAAGTACCACGGCACCGTTAAGTCCCTGACTTCTTACGGCGCATTTGTGGACATCGGCGGTGTTGACGGCATGGTTCACGTTTCCGAGCTGAGCTGGAACCGCATCAAGACTCCCGCTGACGTTGTGAAGGTTGGCGACGAGATCGATGTTTATGTTATTTCCTTTGACGCTGAGAAGCGCAAGATCTCCCTGGGCTACAAGACCGCTGAGATGAACCCCTGGAATCAGTTCATGACCAACTACAATGTTGGTGATGTTGTGGATGCCAAGATCGTCAAGCTGATGACCTTCGGCGCTTTCGCTGAGATCCTGCCCGGCGTTGACGGCTTGATCCACATTTCCCAGATTGCTGACCGCCGCATCGGCAAGCCCGAGGATGTCCTGTCCGAAGGCCAGAGCGTGCAGGTCAAGATCACCGATGTGGACGCTGAGAACAAGCGCATCTCCCTGTCCATCCGCGCTCTGCTGGAGCCCGTAGCTGAGGAAACCGAAGAAGCTGCAGAAGAAGTCGCTGAGACTGAAGCTGAGTAAAAAATCTATGGATACCGGGGCTGGCAAAGTGCCGGCCCCGGTATTTGTATACGTGAAGATCCCTTTAATAAATGAGGTAAAAAATATGAAAGCAATCGTTACAGTTGTCGGTAAAGACCGTGTGGGCATCATCGCCGGTGTCTGCATTAAGCTGGCTGAGTATAATGTCAATGTCCTGGACATCAGCCAGACCGTTATGCAGGGCTATTTCACCATGATGATGGCCGTGGATGTATCCGCCTGCAATGTTCCCTTGGCCCAGCTGAGCAAGGATATGGAGCAGGCCGGCACGGATATGGGCCTTTCCATCCGGGTTCAGCGGGAAGATATCTTCGAAGCCATGCATCGCATCTGAGGTAGAGTATGCTGAATCAAAAGGACATTTTACAAACTCTGGATATGATCGACAAGCGCCACCTGGATATCCGGACCATCACCATGGGCATCAGCCTGTTGGACTGCTGTGATCCGAGCCTTGAGGTTTGCTGTCGGAAAATATACGATAAGATCACCCGCTGTGCAAAGGATCTGGTAAAGGTGGGTGAGGATATCGAGCGGGAATTTGGTATTCCCATTGTCAACAAGCGCATTTCCGTCACCCCCATCGCCCTGGTGGCAGGCGCTTGCGAAGCGGATTCCTACGTGGAGATCGCCAAAACAATGGATGCTGCCGCCAAAAAGTGCGGTGTCAATTTTATTGGTGGCTTTTCTGCTTTGGTGCAGAAGGGCTGCACCGCTGGCGACTGGAAGCTGATCCGCTCCATCCCGGAAGCCATGGCATCCACCGACTGCGTTTGCGCCAGTGTCAATGTGGGCTCCACCAAGGCCGGCATCAATATGGACGCCGTTGCGGAAATGGGAAGAATTATTAAGAAAACCGCAGAAATCACAGCGGATGACGACGGTTTGGGCTGCGCAAAGTTGGTTGTGTTCGCCAATGCCGTAGAGGATAACCCCTTCATGGCGGGTGCTTTCCATGGTGTCGGCGAGCCGGAGTGCGTACTGAATGTGGGCGTTTCCGGCCCCGGCGTAGTGTACCATGCCCTGCAGAGCGTCAAGGGTCAGCCCTTTGATGTTGTTGCGGAAACCGTTAAGAAAACCGCCTTCCAGATCACCCGGATGGGTCAGATCGTGGGCGTGGAGGCATCCCAACGGCTGGGCGTGCCCTTTGGCATTGTGGACCTGAGCCTGGCACCCACTCCCGCGGTAGGCGATAGTGTTGCCCGGATCCTGGAGGAAATGGGCCTGGAGGTTTGCGGTACCCACGGTACTACTGCCGCCCTGGCATTGCTCAATGACGCGGTCAAAAAGGGCGGCGTCATGGCATCCAACCATGTTGGTGGCCTTTCCGGCGCTTTTATCCCCGTGTCTGAGGACGAGGGCATGATCGCCGCCGCGGAATCCGGTACGCTGACCCTTTCCAAACTGGAAGCCATGACCTGCGTTTGCTCTGTGGGCTTGGATATGATTGCCGTTCCCGGAGATACCTCTGCAGAAACCATTTCCGCTATCATTGCGGACGAAGCGGCTATCGGAATGGTCAATTCCAAGACCACTGCCGTCCGTATCATTCCTGCCCCCAATAAGGTGGTGGGCGATCGGGTGGAAATGGGCGGCTTACTGGGCAGCGCCCCGGTGATGCCGGTGCATCCGGAGTCCAGTGCGGCATTTGTCAGCCGTGGCGGACGGATTCCCGCACCGCTGCAGAGCCTGAAGAATTGATATGAAAATCTGGATTCTTGTCCTGTGTGGCCTGCTGGCGGCACTGCTGGTTCTGGCGTTGCTTCTGCCGCTTGTTACCACAGAAACACCGGCGGGGGAGAGTAACCCCACAGAAGTTTCCCAACCGGTTACAGAAGTGCCAACGCAGCCGTCAGTACCGGTGAAACCCACAGCGCAGCCCAATTCTTTCCGTCCTGCAGACTTTGCCTATGATGGGGACTATCTGTCCTGCCTTACCGTGCCTTACAAACTGGGCATCGATGTTTCCAAGTACCAGCAGAATGTGGATTGGCAGAAGGTGGCCGATGCCGGCATTACCTTTGTTGTTATCCGCATCGGCGGCAGGGGATACGGCCAGTCCGGCGCCCTGTATGCTGACGAACTGGCGCAAAGCCATTATGATGGCGCAAAGGCCGCCGGGTTGCAGGTTGGTGCGTATTTCTTCTCCCAGGCTGTTTCCGTTGCGGAAGCCCGGGAGGAGGCGGCATATGCCCTGGAGCTGACCAAAGAATGGGGACTGGATATGCCCATCGTCTTTGATTGGGAGTATGTCAGCGACACCGCCAGAACGGCCCATTCCGATGCCGAAACCGTCACCGCCTGCGCCGCCGCTTTCTGCGACCGCATCCTGGAGTCAGGGAAGCAGGCTATGATCTATGTCCGCCCGGAATTGGAGAAGCTCCAGTTGGATGAACTGACGCAGTATCAACAATGGGTTGCCTGGTACAGCGATACCATGGATTATCCCTATCATTTCGATATGTGGCAGTATACCAAGACTGGCAGCGTGCCGGGAATCTCCGGCAATGTGGATATCAATTTGTTTTTGCCTTAATAAAAAATCGGTGCGTTTTTACGCACCGATTTTTTTATTTCGCAGATAATTCCACAGCATGCCGCAGAATGGTAAAGGGGGGCACCTGCTTGGGCAGGGGAATGTAAAATTTGGACTGAGGGGTTCTGGGCTCTGCCAGAGGATTGCCCTCGATGTCCGTCATGTTACCGGCGGTGATGGCGAAAGGCCGCATATCCGGTCCAACTACCTCCAAGGTCTCTCCCTTAGAGAACTTGTTTCGCAGACTGCACAGCGCCAAGCCGTTTTCGTCACAGCTTTCCACAATGGCGCAAATTTGCCATTCCCGTATGTACCGGGAGTTTTCCGTGTACTGACCCGGCTCGCCATAGTAAAAGCCGGTGGAGTAGATCCGGTGGGAAACATGCTCCACTTCATCCCGCCACACAGGATCAATGGAGCGCCCGGCGGCAATATCGTCGATGCAGTGCCGGTAAGCGCCGGTGACAATGGCGGCATAGTAGGCGGATTTCGCCCGGCCTTCGATCTTAATGCAGTCCACGCCGGCGTCCATCAGATCGTCCAGATGGTCGATCATGCACATATCCCGGGAATTGAGGATGTAAGTGCCCTTTTCGTCCTCATAAACAGGGAAGTACTCCCCGGGACGTTTTTCCTCCATCAGCGCGTACTGATAGCGGCAGGGCTGGGCGCAGGCACCCCGATTGGAATCCCGTCCGGTCATGTAGTTGCTGAGCAGGCATCTGCCGGAGTAGCTGACGCACATGGCGCCGTGACCAAAGGTTTCGATTTCCAGTTCCTTGGGGGTATTCTGCCGGATGGTGCGGATCTCTTCCAGATTCAGTTCCCGTGCTAAAACCACCCGGGTTGCGCCCAGGTCATACCAGGCCCTGGCGCATGCATAGTTAGCGATGGATTGCTGGGTGGAGATGTGCCGCTGGCACTTGGGGGCGTATTTCCCGGCCAGGGTAAAGGCACCCATATCCGCCACGATCAGGGCATCCACCTGGGCATCCTGGAGCTGTTCCAGATATTCCGGCAGATGCCGAATTTCGTCGTTTCGGGGCATGGTGTTCACTGTTACATGAACCTTCACGCCTTTGCTATGGGCGTATTCCACAGCTTTGGGCAGCTCCTCCGGGGTGAAATTACCCGCAAAGGAGCGCATGCCGAAGCTGGTGCCAGCCAGATATACCGCGTCCGCGCCATACAGTACGGCCATTTTCAGCCGTTCCATATCGCCTGCGGGGCTCAGTAGTTCTAATTTTGCCATGTTATTTCCTCAGGGACTCCACCTTGTCCTGATGTTCCTTCAATGTGGCAGAGAACAGATGCTCGCCAATGCTGGGATCCAGAACAAAGTAGTAATAGTTGGTGTCCACCGGGCTCAGGGAAGCCATGATGGCGGAGATACCGGGGTTCGCGATGGGGCCGATGGGCAAACCCTTTGTTACATAGGTGTTATAAGGGCTTTCCAGCTTATAATCCTCAGCGGTCAAATTCTGCTTGCCGCCGTGGGCGTAGACCACGGTGGCGTCACTGTTCAGATAGGGGAACTCATTGGCTTTGCACAGACGGTTGTAGAATACCGACGCAATATCGTAGTTTTCGCCGCTGTGGGCGCTTTCCTTCTGAACGATGGAAGCCATGGTGATCACATCGTAGAGGGTCATTTTGTTCTCATCGATATAGTCCTGACCGTAGCCGTTTCTCCGCATCTTTGCGGCCAGCTTTTCGTTTAGCGTATCGATGTGTGCGATGAGCTCCTCGTCCACCTGATCCTCAAACCGGGACAGAAGTTTGTCGAAAATACGCTGCGGGGTGTCGTTGGTGTAAAATTCGTAGGTGTCGGGGAACAGGAAGCCCTCCAGGCAGTATTTTATGCCTCTGGGAACGCCCTCCAGGAAATCATAGCTGGAGAATTGGCTGCTGGCGGCATAGCTTTCCAGGGTAGATACGGCGCAGACACCCTTGGATTCCAGCAGTGCATAGATCTGAGCGCAGGTATAACCTTCGGGGATGATGACCTCCACAGTTTCCCGGTAAGAAGAGGATGCGGACATACCGCTGACCAATGCGTGATAGTCATACTGGCTGTTCAGCACAAAGGTTCCTGCGCTGATCTTTTCCTCTGCTTTGGCAAGTCCGGCATAGAGCTTAAACAGCCCCTTGTACTGGATCAGCCCGGCATCGTACAGCTTATCGGTAATGCTGTCTACCGTGTCGTCTTCCGTAATGGTAATGGTAATAGACTGATCGGGTCTGCCGAAGGCCAGAATATCTGCGGCGCAGATCCAGGCCAGTCTGCCCAGGGAAACACCGATCATCACAGCGATCACCAGCCAGATGCCGGTGGAGAGAATATGGGGAAGACCAAATAGGCCGTAGCCCTTTTTTCCCTTGGGGCGAACTTTACGAACGGGATGATCCGGATCGGATTCTTCCTCATCTTCGTAAAATTCCTCATCATCTTCCGAATATTCCTCGTCGGAATCATAGTCTTCCTCAGAATATTCTTCCCTGTATTCATCGTCAAAGGCAGGCTCGATCTCGTTCTCCTGAAGGCTGGATTCCTTCTGCCAATCCTCATCTAAGGTTTCGTGGAGAATTTTCTCCAATTCCTCGTCAGAGATGCTGCTTTCCTCGCCGGAATCTGCCGCAGCTTCGCCCGCATCCAATTCAGAGCGCTTCTCAACGGCACCCAGAATCTCGTCCAGCCAGGACAGATCCTCGGATTCGTTGCTCATTTTTTCCTTTTCGTTATCCATAACGATTCCTCCTGTCAGCGGATGACGATCTGCTGGGCGACTGCATCGGCGGCTACCTGACCTTTCAACGCAGCGATCAACATCAGGCCAAAGGGAATGGCACAGCCGGCAGAAGTGCCGGTGATGAGCTTGCCATCCCGGACGCAGGGCATATTCTCTGCCATAATGGCCTGACCCATGCCGCTTTCGCAGCCGGGATAGCAGGTGGCCTGCTTGCCGTCAGTGATGCCAAGATCTGCCAGTACCGTAGGGCCGGCGCAGATGGCCGCCACAAATTTCCCGTTATCCCAGGCAAAGCCGATGGCATCCATAGCTTCCCGACAGCCCCGGATGGAGGCGACGCCACCCAGTCCACCGGGCAGAATGATCATATCCAAATCAGTAAGATCAATTTCGCCCACGGTAATATCCGCGGTAATGCCGATGCCGTGACCGCCGTAAACGGTTTTCCCGTTCAAACCCACAGTCATCACATCGATGCCTGCCCGGCGCAGCAAATCCAGAGGCGCAATGGCCTCGGTTTCCTCAAAGCCGGTTCCAAGCAGCATATAAACCATACTCAATCCTCCAGACAGCCCCGGACGTGCCGGTAAATTTCCTCGTGAATATCCTCGATGCTCCGCATTAGGCCATCCTTCACGCAGTCGATGATGGTCCAGCCGTAGAACTGGGCGGCACGGCGACCGGTCTCCCGGCAGGTTGCCAGATACGCAAGATCCTGTTCATGGATGTCCGCGTGGGTGTTGGTGGACGCTTCCCGATGGCGCATGAGCTTCTCGGTAAAGGCGGTGGGAACATCCAGATAAATGGTCAGATCGGGGCGGGGGAGCCCCAGCTTGTCGTATTCAAATTCATACAGCCACCGCAGAAATTCTTTCTGATTTTCGCCGGATTCCTTGGATGCCTGATGTACCGCGTTGGAAGTGGTGTAGCGGTCGGACACGATAATGCCGCCCTGCTCAAACCATTCGCCCCAGTCCTTTTTGTAGGAAGCGTAGCGGTCCACCGCGTAAAATGCGGAGGCCGCGTAGGCGTTGACGTCGGAAGGATTTGTGCCAAATTCGCCTCCCAGATACATACGGATCAGGGCAGAGCTGGGTTCAGAATATTGGGGGAATACCAGAGTCTTGAATTGGGTGCCATCCTGGCGAAGACGCTCCACCAGCGCCTTGAATTGGGTGGATTTTCCGGAGCCGTCAGTACCCTCGATTACGATTAGTTTACCCATTTTTTATCTCCTTCCGAGCATAGCCATACTATGATACCATATGATACCACATTTTTTCCTGTTTGTCCACCACGGCGGAAAAATTCTAACAAAAACCTTGCCTCCATCCCTGAGGGAGGTGGTTGAGCGTAAGCGAAACCGGAGGGAGTTAAGCCTTCCCCGCTGGGGAAGGTGGCACGCCACAGGCGTGACGGATGAGAGCGTGGCCATTCCGCATTTCTAGTTGCAATATTGCGGAAAATCTGCTAGAATAAATAAAATAAATTACCGAAAAAGGACGAAGAATATGAACGAGAACATTACCTTCGCTGAGCTAGGCCTCAGCGAAGCCATGCTGAAAGCGCTGGAGAAGAAGGGTTACGGCTATCCCACCACCATCCAGCAGCAGGCGATCCCGGAATTTATGCAGTGGAAGGATGTCATCGCCAAGGCTCCCACCGGCACCGGGAAGACTTTTGCCTTTGGCATTCCCATGATCGAGCATGTGGACCCGGAGTGCTCCGATGTCCAGGGGCTGATCCTGGCTCCCACCAGAGAGCTGGCCATCCAGATCTGTGACGAGCTTCGTGGTCTGCTCACATACTACAACGGCATCCGCGTGGCAGTGCTTTACGGCGGCGCCGGCATCGGCGGCCAGATCAAGCAGCTGGAGAAGAAGCCTCAGATCGTGGTGGCTACTCCCGGCAGACTGATGGATCACTACAACCGCAAGACTATCCGGCTGGACAAGATCCAGACTGTGGTGCTGGACGAAGCGGACCGCATGCTGGATATGGGCTTTTTCAAGGACGTGACCCGGATCATCGAAAAAGTAAAAAACCGTAAGAATCTGGGCCTGTTCTCCGCTACCATTTCCCAGGAGGTCATGACGGTTTCCTGGATGTACCAGCGTGACGAGGTGGAGATCACCGTAGAACCCCGGAAGGAAGACCGGCCGGATATCGACCAGTTTAGTCTGACCGTTACCCCTCTGGAAAAGGCGGAAACCACCCTGCGGCTGATCCGTACCCAGGGCTTTGAGCGGGTGATGATCTTCTGCAATACCAAGCATATGTGCCAGCGGCTGTGTGACGATTTCCAGCGTGCGGGCATGGACTGCGAATGCATCCACGGCGATATCCGCCAAAGCCAGCGGGAAAAGACCATGCAGCGTTACCGGGACGGTAAGCTGGCCATCCTGATCGCCACAGATGTGGCATCCCGCGGCATCGATGTGGACGATGTGGACTGCGTCATCAACTACGATGTTCCCGAGGAAAATGAGTATTACGTCCATCGTATCGGCAGAACCGGCAGAGCAAAGCGCAAGGGCGTTGCATATTCTGTCATAGGCAATTTCCCTGAGAAAGCCAAGCTGGACGAGATCGCGAAATTCTCCAATTACACCATTAAGGCCATGATCCTCAGTCCCGAGGGTGTGCTTACCGAAGAGCCGGTGAAAGCCCCCGCACCTCCCAAGAGGCGCTTCCGGTGAGGGCTTCGGAGCGCGGCATATTGCTGCTGACTTGCCCATTGGGTGACCCCGAACGCCGACCTTTGACGGTGGCGCAGTTCCGGGTGCTGGCAAAGCGGGCTTCTCAAATGGAAGTTCCCCTCTACGATCGGGAGCTGGAGGCTTCCGATATTGTGGCATTGGGCTACGATACCGGCTTTGCAGATCATGTCCTGACCCTGCTTTCCCAGGAAGATGACCTGGAGCATTACCTCCGCCGAAGCCAAAAAGCCAATTGCGGCTGTATTACCCGGATCAGCCCGGATTATCCCCGAAAATTACGGATCCGCCTTGGCTTGGATTGCCCGGGAACGCTTTGGACGAAGGGTAATACCGCCCTTTTGGAAAGCCCCATGCTTTCCCTGGTGGGCAGCCGGGATATCCTGCCGGATAGCAAAGCCTTTGCCCAGGCCCTTGGCATTCAGGCTGCCCTGCAGGGCTATACCCTGGTTTCCGGCAATGCCCGGGGTGCTGACCGCACCGCCCAAAATGCCTGCCTCCGTGCTGGTGGCAAGGTTATCAGCGTGGTGGCAGATGAGCTGGAAAAGCAACCCAATGATCCCAATGTGCTGTATGTCAGCGAGGATGGCTTCGATCTGGCATTTACCTCCCAACGGGCGCTGCATCGCAACCATGTGATTCACGCTTTTGGGGAGAAGACCTTTGTTGCCCAGTGTTCCCTGGAAACAGGCGGCACCTGGGACGGAACGGTAAAAAATCTTCGCTTTGGGTGGAGTTCGGTGTTCTGTTTTCAGGACGGCAGTGAGGCCATCGCCAGACTTATCCAGATGGGTGCGGAGCCCGTAACCATGAATGCGCTGCATGACCTGAGGGGCTTGCAGGGCGCCACACTGAATTTTTTTGAATGAAGCGTAAAAATTTTTGCAAAAGAGTTGAAAATGATACAAAAATAGTGTAAAATGCAAAAGCATTGATTCTTACATTGTTAGGAGGACTATTCCATGTGCGGAATCGTTGGATATACCGGCAGCCGTCAGGCTGCACCGATCCTCATCGATGGACTTTCCAAACTGGAGTACCGTGGATATGACAGCGCCGGCATTTGTGTGCACGGCGAAGATGGACTGAATGTTGTCAAGGCCAAGGGCAGACTGCAGATTTTGAGCGATAAAACCGCCGGCGGTAATGAGGTGCAGGGTGTTGTAGGCATCGGCCATACCCGTTGGGCAACCCATGGCGCACCCTCTGACCATAACAGCCACCCCCATCTTTCTGCCTCGGGGAAGATCGCCCTGGTGCACAACGGCATTATTGAAAATGAAGCCCGGCTTCGTGAGGAGCTGCTGGCCAAGGGAATTACCTTTGCTTCCGAGACCGATACGGAAGTGGTGGCCAGCATGCTGGGCATTTACTATGACGAGTGCGGCGACCTGATCGCTGCCATCCGCAAGACCGTTGCCCGGTTGGAGGGCAGCTACGCCCTGGGCATCCTCTGCGTGGATGATCCCGACCGCATCGTGGCTGTGAAGAAAAATTCGCCCCTGATTTTCGGCTTCGGCCAGGGAGAAAACTACATCGCCTCCGATGTCCCTGCTATTTTGAAGCATACCCAGACTGTGGCTTACCTCAATGACGGAGAGATGGCTGTCTTTGACGCCAACAGCGTCCAGTTCTTCGACGGCAATGGTAACCCCATCGTAAAGACCCGTGAGCAGATCACCTGGAGCATCTCCGCGGCGGAGCGGGGCGGTTTTGAGCATTTCATGCTCAAGGAGATCTTCGAGCAGCCCAAGGCTCTTCGGGATACCATCGGCCCCCGGCTGAAGGATGGTAAGGTGGTACTGGAGGGCATCGATCTGTCTGCGGACTATCTCAAGGGCCTGAACAAGATCTGCTTCGTAGCCTGCGGTTCTGCTTACTACGCCGCTGGTGTCGCCAAGTATATCCTGGAAAAATACTGCCGCATCACCACTGAGATCATGATGGCCTCCGAATTCCGCTACTGCGATCCCGTTTTGGATGAAAAGACCCTGGTTATCGCTGTCAGTCAGTCCGGTGAAACGGCGGATACCCTGGAAGCTGTCCGGGAGGCCAAGCGCCGTGGCGCAAAGACTTTGGGCATTATCAATGTGGTTGGCTCTGCCATCGCCAAAGCCGCGGATCAGACCATCTATACCTGCGCCGGCCCGGAGATCGCCGTGGCAACCACTAAGGGCTATACCACCCAGCTTGCCGTGATCTACCTGCTGACCATGCACATCGCCCAGGCCTTGGGTAAAGTGGACGCAGATACCTACGCCGGTTGGGTCGCTGCCCTGGAGCGGCTGCCGGAGCAGGTGGAGGACCTGCTGAGCCAGGATCGGATCGACCAGATCAAGTCCTTTGCCCAGCGCCTTACCCGGCATAACAACGCTTTCTATATCGGCAGAAACCTGGATGGCGCCGTGTGCCTGGAGGGCAGCCTGAAGCTGAAGGAAGTGGCTTATATCCACAGCGAGTGCTATCCCGCCGGTGAGCTGAAGCACGGCCCTCTGTCGCTGATCGAGGATGGCTACATGGTGGTGGCTCTGGCTACCATCCGGGAGCTGTTTGACAAAACTGTGGCCAATGTCCGTGAGGTTCGCGCCAGAGGCGCGGATGTGCTCTGTGTTACTCTGGAAGAATTGGCGGCAGAGGCAAAAAAACAGGCACAGAATGTCATCGCCGTTCCCTCCACAGACCCCATGATCCAGCCCAGCCTGAATATCATCCCTATGCAGCTTCTGGGCTACTATATCGCCGTCAACCGTGGCTGCGATGTGGATAAACCCCGGAATCTTGCCAAATCCGTTACAGTAGAATAACAAATGCAGCCCTGCGAAAGAATCGCGGGGCTGTTTTCCTACTTGTTTTACCGCGGTAATGGGTGTATAATAAAGAAAATCGGCAAAGGAGCATACGTATGATCCATGAAATCATCCACCTGAAAGCGCATTTTCCTGTTCTGGGGGAGCATAATTGTGATCCGACGCTTACTGTTTATGCCCAGGATATGGATCCGCAGATCAATCGCAAGGATAAACTGCTGCCTGCCATTCTGGTCTGTCCCGGTGGTGGCTACCGCTATGTCAGTCCCCGGGAAGCGGAGCCCATGGCAATGAAATTTATGCCTTGGGGTTTTCATGTTTTCGTGCTGACCTATTCTGTGGCACCCAATCATTTCCCCACACAAATCCGTGAGGTCGCCGCGGCAATGGAGCTGATTCACGCCAATGCCGAAAAATGGGGCGTTGATACGAACCGGATTGCCATTATGGGCTTTTCTGCTGGCGGTCATCTTGCTTGTCACTATTCCAATTGCTTCGATTGCCCGGAGGTTAGGGAAGTGTTCCCCGACAGTAAGCCGGTAAATGCCTGTGTGCTGACCTATCCTGTTATTACGGCAGATCCCAGATACCATCATGGCGACAGTATCCGATGTGTCTCCGGGCATAGTGAACCTACAGCCGAGGATGTGGAATACTTCTCTCTGAATAACCGTGTCACACCCCGCACACCGCCAACCTTCCTCTGGCATACCGCTGCGGACGAGCTGGTGCCCGTGATGAACAGCCTCCTGTATGCCCAGGCTCTTGCGGAAAACAAGGTAAGTTTTGCGCTTCGCATCTATCCTCACGGCGCCCACGGCCTGGCAACTGCGGACGACCAGACATGCACCACTTTGAAACCTCCCGCATCCGAAGCCCACGCATGGATCGCTGACGCGGCAAAGTGGCTAAAATCCACGATTTAAGGCATATCTTTACAGTTTCTTTACATTGTCTGAAGATAAATGTGATACAATGAACTTACCAAAAAATGCAAAGGTGGCGAATCTTATGAAATTAAAGGATTATTTCAAACAGTTAAAAATCGACCTTGCACCCATGACCTTTGGCCAGAAGGTGGATCATATTTGGACATACAATAAGGAGCTGATCCTGATCACCATCGGCGTGCTTGTGCTGGTAGTTGCATTGCTGACAGCTTTTCTTAGTAAGCCGGATGTGGTGTTTAGCGGCTATATACTGAATATAAACCTGTCTGAGGAAGGTACGGCCTATCTCAGCACCGGTTTTCGGGATGTGGTGGACGCCTCTGGAAAGAAGACTGTCGAACTCAATTCCGGAATCTACAACCCGGAGTCTGCAAATGCGGGTGAGACCAGCTACACCACGGTCATTCAGCTTTCAGCGCTATGCAGCGACCAGTCCTTGGATTATATGATCACCGATGAAAGCGCCTTACAAGCCCAGTCCATTAATGGGCTGTGCATGGATCTGCAGGACTTCTTCTCTGAGGAAGAATTTGCTCAGTGGAAGGATAGGATTCTCTATGTTAAAACGGAGGAGGGAAGCTCCGTGCCTGTCGGCGTAAACATTTCCGAAACTAAATTTGCTGAGGCCTGTGTTACATCCCATAAGGCGGTGTACCTGAGCTTTATCGTCAACACAAAGAATCCGGATCTTTGCCGGCAGTTATGGAACCACATTTTAAGCTATCAATAACTTCGTCGCCGCCCGGAAACGGGCGGCGATTTTGCGAAAAGAAAAAACAGGAATTGACATTGGCGCGAAAAAGAAATATCATGGATATAACAGCCTGTCAAGAAAGGTGAAGAACGAAATGATTTCTGAAAACGCTCTGGCGGCGGCTCGGCAAGCCTATGATATCGAAGCCGCCTGCATCCAGGAAATGAAGGAATATTTTGACGAAACCGCTTTCGCCAAGGCGGTATCGCTGTTGTGCGCCGCCCCCAGGATCGGCGCCGCCGGCTGCGGTCACTCCGGTATTGCCTGCCAGCATTTTGCCCATCTGATGTGCTGCATCGAGCGCCCCGCCAGATTCATCAGCCCCGCGGAAGCGGTCCATGGTGCTTCGGGCTTTTTGCAGCAGGGGGATGTGATGGTTTTCGCGTCCCGTGGCGGCAAGACCGCAGAGCTTCTGCCGATTCTGGATATCTGCAAAGCCAAGGGCGTGTCGGTCATTACTGTGACAGAGAATTTACAATCGCCCCTTGCCCAGGGTGCGGATGTGGTGCTGAAGCAATACGTCAACCGGGAAACCGATAAGTGGAACGCCCAGGGCACTACCAGTACCACTGCCCTTTGCATGATCTTCCATGCGCTGCAGGCTGCCGTCATCGAGGAAACCGGTTACCGGGAATCCCAGTTTGCCCTGATCCATCCCGGTGGCGCGGTAGGGCAGCGGCTGAACAAAAACAAAACATCCGAAAGGAGTAAATAATATGGCAATTTTATCTCCCTCCATCTTGTCCTGCGACTATATGAATATGCAGCGGGATTTTGAAAACTGCAAGAATGTGGGCTGTAAATGGCTCCATGTAGATATCATGGATGGCCATTTTGTCCCCAATATTACCTTTGGTTATTCTCTCGTCCAGGCCATGCGCCCCATTACGGACCTGGTGCTGGATGTCCACCTGATGATCGATACCCCTATTAAATACGCGGAAGCCTTCTGCAAGGCCGGCGCCGATTATTTGACCATCCATGTGGAATCCGATACCCCGGAGAATATCCACCGAACTTTGGATCTGATCCGCTCTCTGGGAGTCAAGCCCGGTATCGTGGTAAAGCCCAAGACCCCGGCAGAGGCCATCGCGCCTTACCTGGAAAAATGTGACCTGGTGCTTGTGATGACTGTGGAACCCGGCTTCGGCGGTCAAAAATTCATGGCGGATATGATGCCGAAGCTGAAGCAGCTGCGGCAGATGCTGGACGAAGTCAATCCCACTTGCCACCTGGAGGTAGACGGCGGTGTAGACATGGTCACCGCGGAAATCTGCAAGGAAAACGGCGCGGATGTGCTGGTGGCCGGTTCTGCTTTCTTCCGCAGCCAGGATAAGGCCGCCTTCGTCAAGGCGCTGGAAGCATAATATGGCGCAGTTAAAGCTGACCCTCAGCGCCAATGCCGGCGGCGTCCTGGAGCTGGGAGAGCACCGGTTGTGGATCGATGCCCTACATAATCAAAAAGTCCTGGGATTTTCCACTTTGGATGGCAATTTGCAGGGGAAAATGCTGCAAAATCCGAATTTTCAAAATCCGGAGCTGATTGCATTTACTCACTGTCACCCGGATCATTTCTCCCAGGAATTGACGCAAAAGGCTATGGAACTCTGGCCGGAGACCGAGGTTTTCCTGCCGGAATCCCATTTTTCCTCCCAAGTCCTGCTTACCGGACACGAATATACTTGGGAGAGGGAAGACCTGCAGCTTCGCTTCCTTGCTTTGACTCACGAGGGCGTGCAGTATGCCAACACCCATCACTATGGCCTGCTCATCGCTTGGCAGGGGATGCATATTTTGATTCCCGGTGACTGCCAAGTTGCCGACAGTGCTTTGAGCGGTATGCTGCAAAGTGTTGAAATCGACCTGGCCATTTTGAACTTTCCCTGGCTGACCTTGAAAAAGGGCAGGGGATACCTGGAGCAGGTCATGAAACCGAAGCAAGCCATATTCTGGCATCTGCCCTTCGGGGCCGACGACACAAACAGCTTCCGCCCATCGGCAGAAGCTGCCCTCAAGCAGTATAGGGGAAACGGTGTGCTTCTGGCAGACCCTCTCCGGACTTTGGAATTGCATATTTAAAGGGCACGCATTCGCGTGCCCTTAATTGTTGTCCAGCAGGGTATCTATGAATTCTTCTTTTGTAATACCGCCCAGACATTCCACCAGCGCGACACCGGCGATGGCTCCCTCGATGGCATCCTCCCGGTATGCACAGCCAATCAGGGCATCTTCCAAATTTGCCACCGGACTGACCGCCAGAAAATCGCCATAGATCTTGACGTTTTCAATGATTCCCTTTTTTACAGTCAGCCGAACATCCAGCGTACCGCCGGCAAAGCGCTTCCGGGATCGCAGATCGTAGGCAGGGGATTTTCCGAAATTCCAATCCCAGGTATCGTATTTTTCCGCTTTCAGTTTGGCAACCTCCGCCAGCTCCGCTGGGGTCAGTTCCTCCCGGTGCAGATCATTGGACAGAGCGGTTTTGAGATACCCCCAGAACCCATCCAGCGTCATATCGGCAGCCAAAAGCTGCCGGATATTGCCCACCCGACTGCGAACGGATTTCACACTTTTTGACGCGAATTTTGCCGGATCCGGTGTCAAAGCGCCACTGATCATGCCCATATCCGAATCAAACAGCAGTGTTCCGTGATGCAAAATCCGCCCTTTGCATACCTGCTGCGCCGTACCGGAAATCTTGTAGCCGGAAACCAGAATGTCATTTCTGCCTGATACCTCCGCATCCAGCCCCAAACCCCGAAGCGCCCCGGAGACCATCTCGGAAAAGCCGTTTTTGTGGGCAGCGGCGTCCTGCACCGCGTCGGTGATAAAGGAATAATTCAAGTTTCCCAGATCGTGATATACCGCACCGCCGCCGGTGTTTCGACGAACCACCCGGATGCCGTGCTCTGCAACAAAACCGCCGTCGATCTCTTCAGAGGCATTCTGATTTCTACCCACGATCACCGCATTGTCGTTCTGCCAAAGGATCAGAATGTCTCCCTGGGTACGGTGGTTCAGCACATATTCTTCAAAGGCAAGATTGTAGGAAGGATCCGTAGAACCCGTTTCCAGATAGATCATACTTTCACCTCTTTTGCACCATTGTACCACGGCTTTCCCTGAAAGGCAAGAACCTGAAAAAATTGCAGTATTTGGGGACTGGTCGAATTGGAAATTGTGTGCTATAATATTTTTGTTCCTAAGAACTCGCGGAAAGGATGTAGGATTATGAACCATAAAATATTCCAGTACGATCCGACCCTAAAGGCCTTTGAGGCAGATTTCGACCTGCGCAAGGTCAACTATGAAAGAAAAAGAGCAGAGCTTCTGCAAAGTGCCACGTCGCTGTCGTCCTTCGCCAACGGCCACCTGTACTACGGTTTCCACCGCTGTGAGGACGGCTGGTACTACCGGGAGTGGGCGCCTGCGGCAGAGGCTATGTACCTTACCGGCGATTTTTGCGGCTGGGATCGCCACGCCTGCCCTATGGAGAAGAAGGAGCATGGCGTTTTTGAAGTTTTCCTCCCCGGCAAGGACGCCCTTAAGGATGGCCAGAAGGTCATGGCCATCGTTGTCCATAACGGCCAGGAGCTGGACCGCATCCCTCTGTATGCCAACTATGTCATCCAGGACAAGGAAACCACAGCCTGGAGCGCAGCCATCCATGTGTCCCAGCAGCCTTTTGTCTGGACGGACGATGGCTTCGTGCCGGAAAAAAAGCTGTTTATCTATGAGTGCCATGTGGGCATGGCCCAGGAGGAGGGGAAAATCGGCTCCTACCTGGAGTTTAAGGAGCACACCCTGCCCCGCATCAAAGCCCTGGGCTATAACACGCTGCAGATCATGGCGGTCATGCAGCATCCCTATTACGCATCCTTCGGCTATCAGGTCAGCAACCTGTTTGCCGCGTCCTCCTGGTTCGGCAAGCCCGACGAGCTGAAAGCCTTGGTCAACGCCGCCCATGAAATGGGCATCGCGGTGCTCCTGGATGTTGTCCATTCCCACGCCTCCAAGAATACCCGGGAGGGCATCAACGAGTTTGACGGCACTTCCTACCAGTTCTTCCACGAGGGCAGTAAGGGCGACCACAGCGCCTGGGGCACAAAGTGCTTCAACTACGGTAAGAATGAAGTCCTTCACTTCCTGCTGTCCAACCTGAAATACTGGATGGACGAGTACCACTTTGACGGCTTCCGCTTTGACGGCGTGACCTCTATGCTGTATCTGGATCACGGCCTGGGCACTGCCTTTACCGGCCCCGAGCAGTATTTCTCCATGAATACGGATACCGAGGCGGTGACCTACCTGCAGCTTGCCAATGAGATGGTGCGCCAGGTCAACCCCAATGCCATCACCATCGCCGAGGACACCTCCGCCATTCCCGGGCTGTGCCTGCCCATCGCCGATGGGGGCATGGGCTTCGACTACCGTCTTGCCATGGGCGAGCCGGATATGTGGATCCGACTGCTGAAGGAAACCCCGGATGAGTGGTGGGATCTGAATAAGATCTATTACGAGCTGGCCATCCGCCGCCCCCATGAGAAGGTCATTGGCTACTGCGAGTCCCATGACCAGGCCCTGGTGGGCGATAAGACCATCATGTTCCGCCTCTGCGACAGCGAGATGTACACCTCCATGCACAAAGACCACCAAAGTATGGTGGTGGATCGCGGCATGGCACTGCATAAGCTCCTGCGGCTGCTGACCATGAGCCTGGGCGGCGAGGGCTACCTAACCTTCATGGGCAACGAATTTGGCCATCCTGAGTGGATCGACTTCCCCCGGGAGGGCAACGGCTGGAGCTTCCATTACTGCCGCCGGCAGTGGAGCCTGGCGGATAATCCAGACCTGAAGTACCAGTATCTCCTGGCCTTTGAGAAAGCCATGGTGGATGCGGCGAAGAAGCTCCGCATCCTGGGCGGCAGCGACAAGCAGCTGATGCTGGATGATACCGACAAGGTTTTGGTGTACAAGAAGGGAAGTGCCTACCTGGCCTTTAACTTCCATCCTTATAACTCCTACGATGGCCGGTTTATCCCGGTGGATGCAGAGGGACAGTATAAGGTGGTCATGACCTCTGATGATTACTGCTTCGGCGGCCAGGGACGCATCTGGCACGAAACCTACACTGCGGAAAAGCAGAGCGACGGCAGCATCGGCTTCCGACTGTACCTGCCCAGCCGTACCGCCGTGGTGCTCAAGAAACTGCCGAAGAAAAAAGTATAATGAAACGGGCGTGCCAATCGGCACGCCCTTTGACTTTTTACTACTGCAGGGGTATCCATTGGTCACCCCTGCTTACTGTTTTCTTCACAAACATTATAACATAAAAATGATACTATTACAAGACTGGTAGTTTTGCGATGTGTATGGTATTCTTTCAATTGGAATCAAATATTACAGGAGGGCTACGTTTATGAAATTCTATCACGGATCTGTTATCAAAGGACTTACCGAATTGCAACCACATATTCCAGTAGGTGCCCATTCAGAGGAGCCACTTGTATACTTGACAACCAGTAGACAACTGGCGTTGCACTATATATGGGACACTCAAAGACTTGGTGTAAAAATGCCGATGCTGGACATACGAAAAGATGGTACGCTCGTTTTTCAGGAAATGTTTAGTGGTGCGTTAGAGTATCTGTATAAGGGCGTTTCAGGATATATTTACTACTGTGAAGGGGACTATCCACTTTCGCTCGATTCGGGTGTAGCAACCGGTGTAACGACAAATTCGGTCGTTCCTGTCACAGATTGTGAGTACATCGATGATGTTTACGATCATATCCTAAGCTATGCGAAGCAAGGTAAGTTTATCTATGAGCACTATGAAGATTTACCCCAATGGAGAATTGATTTGATTCGGGGACAAATACTTCGCCGTATTAAGCGGTATAATCTAATCTGCGATTTAGCACATCCTAGTCGTAAATTTATCAGGGATAATTTTCCTCGGTATTGGAAAGAAGCAGAAGTTTTAGCTGAACATGATCTTTTATAGGAGAATATTCACATGAAGTTTTACCATGGATCAATAGTAAAAGGTCTTACAGAACTGACTCCACGCACATCTTGGTACACAAATGTGAAAGAACCTCTCGTATATATGACAACGAGCAGACAATTGGCACTTCATTACATATGGGATATTGAACGAATTGGTGTTAAAATGCCAATGTTACACATATGTGAGGATGGATCCCTAGTGTTTAAAGAAATGTTCAGCGGCGCCCTAGAATACTTCTATAAAGGCGTATCTGGATATATTTACCATTGTGATGGTGATTATACAATCAACCCCAGTACAGGTGTTCTTACGTGTGCAACATCGAAAACTGCTGTTCCGGTTGCGGATTGTGAGCACATTGAGGATGTGTATGAACATATCTGGAAGTATGCCGAACAAGGAAAGTTTATTTATGAGAGATATGAAGATTTGCCACAATGGCGAATAGATGTGATTCGCGGTCATATTATTCGTTTCATTAAAAGAAATGACCTGATGAATGACAATTGCCATCCGGGATGCAGATTTGTGCAGGAAAAGTTCCCACAATATTGGGCAGAGGCACAAGCTCTTCATAATTATGACTTGCTATAGCACATAACGGGCGTGCCATCAGGCACGCCCGTTTGTTATTGTTCCTTAGACAGATCCCCTGTGGCAGGATTGTCCAGCAATTTCCCATCCTCCGTAAACCGGGAGCCATGGCAGGGACAGTCCCAGGAGTGTTCGTGCGTATTCCACTTCAGGGCGCAGCCCAGATGGGGACACCGGGGCTTTGTGGGGGTCAGCAGATTCACAGCGGAGGAAACTCCGTTCACCAAAAGCTGCTTCCGCAGAATACTCCGGGACGGCGAGAACAGTCCGCCGTAGGGGTCGTCCTGTCCCTGCAGGAGCTTGCTCAGTACCGTTGCGGATATCATAGAACCGGTCATGCCCCACTTGTTAAACCCGGTGGCCACATAGAGATTCGGCGTGCGCTTGCTGTACTGCCCAATATATGGCATGCCATCCAATGTTATGCAGTCCTGGGTGGCCCACTGGCGCACTTTTACTGCACCGGGGAAATACTTGTCCGCGGCGATTTCCAGGGGTCTCCAGCCCTCTGAGGGCTTTCCTGTCCGATGTGAGCCGCCCCCCAGCAGAAGATATTCCCCATAGCTTCGCAGGGACAGGCCATCCTCCGCCGCATCCCGATACATACCACTGATCCCGTTCGCAGCCTTGAGCGCCAGCACATAGGATCGCTGCTGATACATTTTCAGAAAGAAACTTCCGTGTTTGTTCAGTATGGGGAAGTGGGTCGCAACTACGATCCGCTTTGCCCGGATAACGCCCCGGTCCGTGATAACATCCTCCCCATCAAAGGAAAGGAATTTCGTCTGTTCCCGAATGTTTAAATTCTTTGCGATCACAGCGGCGAACCTCAGGGGATGAAATTGCGCCTGCTTGCGAAAGCGGACCGCGCCCTTTGTGGGCAACGGCAGGGCAGTGCTTTGTACCGCGTCAAAGGGGATGCCGATCTTCTGCAAAACCTGCATTTCCCGTTCCAGTCGCTTTTCGCTGCCCCGGGCGTAAACATAGGCGCTTTGGTTTTCAAATTCGCAGGGGATCTCCTTACAGAGCCTGCGATATTCCCCGATGGCATCCTCATTTGCCTGATAATACAGCCCGGCAGTGTCATAATCAAATTGATCCACCAGCTTTTGATAGATCAGACCATGCTGGGATGTGATTTTGGCGGTGGTGTTCCGGGTCACGCCGTGGCAGATGCGGTCAGCGTCAATGAGCAGATTGTTCACCCCTGCTTGGGTCAGCATAAAGGCTGTCAGCAGTCCTGCCATACCGCCGCCGATAATCAGCACATCGGTTTTGGTGTCGTTCTCCAAGTGCGGAAATGTAGGAATCATTCCTTCGGAAGTCCAAATGGAATCCAGCATATTATCACCCGGGATAGTATGCCCTCAGAAAAAGGAAATGATACATACACATAACAGGTTTTCCCCGAACGTGGAGATTTGCTTGCATTGCCGTCCGGGAATGGACGGCAATTATGGTAGCCACCATTTTTTGAACTGGCGGCAGCAATATGCAACCGGCATATTGCGATTTACATGATTCGAATCTCTCCTCATCGAAAAAGAAAAATACCGAAAGAGCAAATGCTCTTTCGGTATTTTTGGTCCGAGTGTCGAGATTCGAACTCGAGGCCTCTTGAACCCCATTCAAGCGCGATACCAAACTTCGCCACACCCGGATATGCTTGCGTTTTCTCAACGCCAGAGTATATTAGCACACCTTGACGAAAAATGCAAGCATTATTTTTAAAATTTTGAAAAATTTTATTCGCTGATGTTGGCCTTGATTACTTTGCCGATGTTCCACAGCATAGCAACCTTCTGCTCAGCCACTTTTTTCTGCTCCTCGCCCTCGTACTCCACATACACGGTGTGGCTGCCGCAGTCGGCGCACTCTACTTGCACGCTCCAGCCACCCTCGTGAACCAGCATACCGTTACCGCGGCAGCAGGGGCATTCTTCCAGCTCGATGATGTTTTCCATAATGACTCCTTATCTGAAGATCGTTTCTTCCTGGGTATAGATTTCCTCACGGCAACTGCTGACAAAATCCGGCACATATTGCGTCAGGTATTTCGCGATTGCAGCGCCCAGTTGCACGGGGTTTAGCGTCGGATTTTGGCAGCAGATCCGTGCTTTTAGCCGGATGCAGTGGTCATCCTGCCGCAAAACCCCCATTTTTCGGATCATGGGAACGATGTCCTGCTCGGTTACGCCATTCTTTCCTTTTTTCTCTACAATAAGACTCTTTTGCGTAAAAAGGGAAGTGATGGCTTCTACAGCACCCTCCGGGATGCCGGTGTCATATTCCAGTGTAACAACGCAGTCCAACAGGGCAAGATTCTTGATTTTTCCCTCGTTTTCGTAGACATCCAACACCCTTACACCCTCTACAAGGGCGTTATTCAGTCGATTTTTGATTTCCTCACAGGAAACGCCCTCGCCCTCCAGATCGAAATCCAGCAGCTCGCAGTGGCTTTCCACGCCCACCGACAAGGGCAGTGCAATGGATACCGACGGCCGGGGATTGTAGCCCTGGGTATGGGTCAGCAGCAGCCCAGCCCGCTTAAAAGCCCGCTGGAATAGTCGCATCAGATCCAAATGGGACATCCACACCGCCTGCCCGGTTTTTTCAAACAAAGCTCTAGGCATCGCACTGCACCTCCTTCAGAAGGCTGTTGGCGCCGCAGCCGGCACAGCCCTCCCGGCAGTCCGGTGTGATGGTGGCTTCGTATGCCCGGCGGCGTTCTCTTTGCAGGAATTTCTTGCTGACACCCACATCAATGGTATCCCAGGGGAGGATTTCGTCCTCTCCATAGCCCCGAACGGTGTAGAAATCCGGGTCAATGCCACATTTTTCGAAGGCGTCGAACCAAATGCCGTAGTTGAAATACTCATCCCAGCCATCCAGCTTGGCGCCGCTTTTCATAGCCTCCTCGATGACCACACCCAGACGGCGGTCGCCCCGGGCGAATACAGCTTCCAGGCGGCTTAAGTCCGGGCCGTGGTAGTCGTATTCAATGGATTTGGAATAAAAATGGCTCTTCAGCAGCCGGCAGCGCCGCAAATACTCATCAGGCGTGATCTGCTGTTCCCACTGGAATGGGGTGTGGGGCTTGGGCACGAAATAGGCGGTGGCCACATGAACGCGCAAGCCACGCTTTTTGTTGGTAGCGTGCTCCTTCCAGGTCTGGATGACCTTGTATACCAACTCCGCGATACCCAGAACATCCTCATCGGTTTCCGTGGGCAGACCCAGCATGAAGTACAGCTTCACATTATTCCAGCCGCCGGAGAACGCATTGCGGCATGTGGTCAGGATCTCGTCTTCGGAGAGGTTCTTATTGATGACATCCCGCAGCCGCTGGGTGCCGGCTTCCGGGGCGAAGGTCAGGCCGCTTTTGCGGACGGTCTGGAGCTTTTCCATCAGCTCCCGGGAGAAATTGTCTGCCCGGAGGGAGGGAACAGAGAGATTGACCCGGTTTTGCTCGCAATAGGGGATCATTTTGTCCGTCAGTTCCTTTAAGCCCCGGTAATCCGAGGTGGACAGGCTGGACAGCGTGATCTCATTGTTGCCGGAATCTTCCAAGGTTTCCACAGCCTGGCGGTACAGTACCTCTGGGCTCTTTTTGCGCACCGGACGGCAGGAAAAGCCTGCCTGGCAGAACCGGCAGCCCCGGATACAGCCCCGGAAAACTTCTAAGTTTGCCCGGTCATGAACGATCTCCGTGGAGGGAACGATCATTTTGGTGGGCCAGTAGGCGCTGTCCAGATCCTCCACAATCCGCTTGGTGACCTTGGCGGGGGCGTCATGCAGAGGAACGATGGCTTGCAATGTGCCGTCAGCAGCGTATTCATGGCGATAGAAAGAAGGGACATACACACTGGGGATTTTGGAAACCGCCAGCAGGAAATCCTCCTTGCTCCAGCCCTCGGCCTTGGCCCGGTCGTAGAGGGACACGATCTCTACGGTGATATCTTCACCCTCGCCCAGGGCGAAGAAGTCCACAAACTCCGCCAGGGGCTCCGGATTGTAGGCGCAGACGCCACCGGAAAACACAATATTTTTAAGTCCCGGACGATCCTTGGAACGCAGGGGGATTCCGGAAAGCCTAAGCATATTGAGAATGTTGGCATAGCACATCTCATAGCCGATGGTAAAGGCGATCATGTCAAAATCCCGGACAGGAGACTGGCTTTCCAACGCCCAGAGGGGTAGATTGTGTTCCATCATAGCCTTTTCCATATCCCCCCAGGGGGCAAAGACTCGCTGGCACCAAACGCCGTCCATTTGATTCATCACGCCGTAGAGAATCCGCATACCCACATTGGACATACCGATCTCGTAGGTATCCGGAAAACAGAAAGCGATATTTACACGAACGGAGTCGGGATCTTTTTTAATTTCGTTGAATTCTCCGCCGGTATAGCGGCCGGGTTTTTGCACCGTAGGGAGAATTCGCTGCAGCAGTTCGGTCATATTCTTACCTCTTTTGATAGGTTAGCTCTATTGTACCCGCAACTGCGACGGTTTGCAAGGAGTTTTTCCTTTTTTATTCGCATTATGAGCATCCCGGCGGCGATCAATGGCAGAATTCCCAACCCATACCAAAAGGCGGCTGCCAATAAGATGAGAATACCGCCTAAAAAGATTCGCTGCACCCAAACTTCCACAGCCATGGCAACCCCGGGAGGAAGATGCTGCCGCGCCAGACAGCGCAGAATCCGGCCACCGTCCAAAGGATAAATGGGCAGAAGATTATACAGTGACTGCAGTCCGGCGCAGATGGCGGTGCGGGGAAACCATCGCCCAAAGAAAAGCAGACAAAGCCCGCCCAAAGGGCCGGCCAGTGTGCAGAAAAGTTCGGATTTGTTTGACAGAAATTGGGTTTCCATCAGAATTCCATTGGTACCGAAGCCCAGTCGGATTACCCTGTGACCGGACAGCCGCAGGGCGGCATAATGGCATAGCTCATGGAAACAGGATGCCAGAAGAAACGCGACGATCCACGGCAGCGGCAGGATCAGCAGCATGATAGCGCCGGTCAGGCATATGCCGGGGGAAATGGAGATAGTGAAATTACGGAGCATGGCGGATGATCTCTCGGCAGAAGGCCGTGATAGCCTCCAGGAGCGGTTCGCCGCTTTGCAGGTCGGCAGCAAGATTTTCCAGCGCCGCGGCGGTAACCGCTGGGTCGCCGGGCAGAAGCACCTCCTGCACCCAGGTCAGGCCAACAATCTTCACGGTTAATGCGCCGGCAATTAAAACAAAGACCAAGGCTGCAGCGGTGATGGCGGCAACGGTTTTCTTTCTTAGAATCGGTTTGCGGCGATCCCCGGATGTGCCGTACTCAATGCGATAGGACATAACGATCCCTCCCATAGGAGTCTATGCGCCCGGGGGGTGTCCATGCCATAAGAAAAAAGCCGTGGCCGGGGCTTGACAATAATCGGAAATTTCATTATAATGACTGGGTTATCGGGGTGTGGCGAAGTTTGGTATCGCGCTTGGTTCGGGTCCAAGAGGCCTCGGGTTCGAATCCCGACACTCCGACCAAAAAATGGGAATCCGCTTATGCGGGTTCCCATTTTTAATCATTGATTTCGGAAACCACCGGCTATGCCGGTGAAGGTACCCCGTAAAAAAGCTTTAGCTTCAAGCATCGAGCGAAGCGAGTCACTAACAAGCAATCTAGCAAGTTAGTACAAACTTAATATGAAGCATAAGTGCCCGTTTACGGGCGGCGGAGCAGTTGATGCAGAAGAAATAATATTCAGTGCATCTTTAGATGCCCGCCGGTAAAAAGCCCTTCTAGGGCTTAATCAAGCCTCCGGCTTAGCCGGAGGTCATGACTGTGTGGGATTCGAATGATCTAAATGCAACAGTCCGGGGGGACTGTTGCCGGCGATGGCTTGACCGAGCCGAACATTTATCTGCGCAAGGCGCAGATGCACCCGAATCCCGACACTCCGACCACAGAAATGTTTTGTACTTTATGTTGAAAAATACCTGACAATTTATTTTTCTATATATTAGGATGTAGATAATACCTAGAAAAGGAGTACTTACATGAAAAGATTATTTGCGGCGATTCTCCTAATGTCCCTCTTGGTGTCCCTGTGCGCCTGTAATGCGGCAAGGGAAGAAGATTCCACACTTCCTACAGAGATGATTCCTCCTACTGAAACCGAGGAGGTCGTTGTTCCGCCTGAGGTGCATGATCATCAACCTCGAAAAGGAGGACTGGGAGACCGATCTGCGCATTTTCCCGGCCAACAGAAACAATGGTCAGCAGTATGCCTATATCCATATTACGCTGCAGGGCGAGCATGACAGAGAAAATATCCGCTACAAGTTGGAAGCAAAAAAGGGCTCCAACGAATGGGCGGAAGGTGACTATGAGGTCGTCAATGATAAGTTCTCTGATATGCCGAGCAATGGCAGGTATTGGATCCGATTTAAGATCGATGCCAGCGATGTTTATTTCTACCGTGTAACGCTGTATTATGATGAGCATGATATTCTGCTGGCCTCCAAGACCATTTACACGCCCTATAAGAACCCCGTCTATGGCGAATCTGATTTTACGGACGAGCCCCCGGTATTCCATCCCTTTAGTGGCTTGGATGCGGATGAGCAGGCGTTCTATGACAAGTGCCAGTTCGCGGTTTTGGATTACGCGGCATCCGATTATTACCTGAGAGTGAAATCCTTTGCTGCCTGGCAGGGTGATGATAAGCTCTGTTTGCGGGTCGAGTATGAATTGACAGATAGTACGGAAACGGTTTGGTTTGCTATCGACAACGGAAATTATGAAAGCTATGTTGCGGATACAAAGGCTGAGGGTATCATCCCCAGTGGTGAAACAACAGACGACAAAATTGCCTTTAGGGACGTTTTTTATATTACAAGAGCGCTGTCCGATGCGGTTTATGCATAAAATTTTTCCCCTCCCCGTTATGGGGAGGGGTTCGTTTATGCTGTTTCTTCATCTTCCACCAAGCGGCTCTTGCTGAGCTGAGCCTTATGGTAGTAAAGGCTTGTCAGGATCGTACAGACCAGCCAGCCGGCGGGATAACTCATGGCGATCGGCAGGATCTCGTTGCAGACCCGCGCCATAATAAACAGGTAGACCTGCCGGAATGCCACAAAAGAGGTGAGCATGATGATCATGGGCACCCGGGAATTGCCGGCACCCCGGAGCGCGCTGCCATAAACCTGATTGAAGCAGCACAGCAGATAAAAGGGCGATAGCCACTGTAAAAACACGGTACCAAAGTCCACGACCTCCGGTTTGGCGTTGAAAAACGCAACAATGGGAGAGGCAAAGATGACTACTGGAATTGTCAGGATTGCGGTTGACGCCAGCGCAAGCAGCAGCGCCTGCCGCACGCCCTGTCTGGCGCGCTTGGGTTGGTTTCTGCCCAGATTCTGGCCGACAAATGTGGTGGCAGCCAGAGCAATGGATTGCATGGGCAGGAAGAGCAGCTGATCTACCTTGGCATAGGTTGTCCAGCCGGACATACAATCTTCGCCAAAATGGTTGATATAGGATTGCACGAAAATGTTGGAGAAGGATGTAATGGCCATCTGCAGGGCTGCGGGGATGCCCACGTTAAAAATCTTTCGTAGCATATCCCAATGCAGTCGCAGCTGCCTGGGGATCAGCCTGATACAGCTATCCGTACGCAGCAGGGTGAAGATGACCAGCACTGCGGAGGTGCCCTGTGCGATGATGGTAGCCAGTGCCACACCGGCGACGCCCATTTTGAACACCAGGACAAATACCAGATCCAGCACGATATTCAGTACCGCGCTGACCACCAGGAAATAAAACGGCCGCTGGGAGTCGCCCACAGCCCGGAGGATTCCGGCGCCTATGTTATAGATCATAAGCCCCAGAATACCGGCGAAGTAGATCGTCAGATAGGTACTGGCTTCGCCCTGGACAGTAGTGGGCATATTGATCAGCTTCAGCATCAGCGGGATCATGGCGATGCCAAGGGCCGTGAATATCACGCCCAGGATCAGCGTCATCATCAGGGCAGTATGGACAGTCTGCCGGACTTTTTCTTCGTTATGGGCGCCGTAATACTGGCTGATGACCACGCCGGCACCGGAGGAAAGGCCCATAAAAAAGCCAATGAGCATATTGACGATGGGGCCTACGGTGCCCACCGCGGAGTAGGCCGTGTTGCTGACATAGTTGCCCACAACCCAGGTATCCACCGTGTTATAAAGCTGCTGAAATACATTTCCGATCAGCAGAGGAAGGGCAAAGGAGAGTATATGCCGGGTGATATTGCCCTCTGTCATATCCACATCCCGGCGCTTACCCAAGGAAAGCCGGGAGAAATTTTTTCTTTGTAGCATAAACGTTCACTGTCTTTCTTAGAACCAACTGGTGATGAAGATCTCCAGTCCGATGATGATCAAAATTGCGCCGCCAAGGATGCCGGCTTTGCCTGCCAGCTTGGTGCCGGCCTTTTTGCCGATGTACAGACCCGCCATACAGATTACAAAGGTCACAGCGGCAATGATACCGGCGGCAACCAGCGCCATGATCAGGCTGTGCTCCGCGATGGTAAAACCTACGCTGAGCGCGTCGATGGATGTAGCGATGCCCTGGACGATGAGGCCGGCGAGGGTCACTCTTTTGATCTCACAGGCGCCGTCTTTGCACTTGATTCCCTCGTAAAGCATCTTTCCGCCGATGTGGCACAGCAGAACCATAGCGATCCAGGGGATTAGTGCTTCCAAGGCGTGGAAATACTGAACAAGGGTGTGGATGCAGATCCAGCCGATTAAGGGCATCAGACCCTGGAAAATGCCAAAAATGCCGGCTGCCAGAGTCATTTTCCGGGGGCGCATACCGGGCTCGTTCAGGCCGTTGGCCAAAGAAACAGAAAAGGCGTCCATAGCAAGACCGATGCCAAGCAGAATACTGTTAAAGAAAAAAACAAAATTCCAATCCATAGATCTATCATCCTTAAAAAATACTCAGAATGACCCAAAGGTCATACCTGAGTAAAACTATACAAAAAGACTACCACAGGTGGTAGAAGATGTCAAGAAAAACCCGCCGGATAGGGAAAAGACCGGAAAATGCATAGGCAGTTCTTGACAAAATCCCTGCTGGAAAGTATAATATTCTTCGGTTAAAATGACGATAGCGAGGGAAAATTATGAAATATGATGTTTTGATTATCGGCGCGGGCCCCGGCGGCATTTTCTCTGCCTATGAACTGCTGAAGCTGCGGTCTGAGCTTAAGGTGGCTGTGCTGGAATCCGGCAATCCGCTGCACAAGCGTAAATGCCCCATCGATGGCAAGAAAATCAAAAGCTGCATCGGCTGCAAGCCCTGCTCCATTATGAATGGCTTTGGCGGCGCTGGTGCTTTTTCTGACGGAAAATACAATATCACCAACCAGTTTGGCGGCACCCTTTACGAGCACATCGGCAAGCAGGAGGCTCTGGACCTCATGGCCTATGTGGACCGGATCAATCTGGATCACGGCGGTGAGGGTACCAAGCTCTATTCCACAGCCAATACCGCCATTAAGAAGCAGTGCCTGCAAAACGGCCTGCATCTGCTGGACGCTTCTGTGCGGCATCTTGGCACGGATATCAACTACGTTGTGCTGGAAAATCTGTACAATAAGCTGAAAGATCAGGTGGACTTCCGTTTCAATACCCCCGCTGCCAAGGTGGAAAAGACCGAGGACGGCTATCGGGTGATTACCGAATCCGGTGAAGTATTCGAGGGCGAGAAGTGCATTATTTCCGCAGGGCGAAGCGGCAGTAAGTGGATGGAGACCGTCTGCAAGGATCTGCAGATCCCCACCAAGAGCAACCGCGTGGATATTGGCGTCCGGGTGGAGCTGCCCGCGGCAGTGTTCTCTCACCTGACCGATGAGCTGTATGAAAGTAAGATCGTTTACCGTACTGAGAAGTACGGCGACCTGGTTCGTACCTTCTGCATGAACCCCAAGGGCGCAGTGGTAAATGAGAATACCAATGGCATTGTCACTGTCAACGGTCACAGCTATGAAGACCCCGCCAAGCAGACCAACAATACCAATTTCGCCCTGCTGGTAGCCAAGCATTTCTCTGAGCCCTTCAAGGACTCCAACGGCTACGGCGAATCCATTGCCCGGTTGAGCAATATGCTGGGCGGCGGTGTTATCGTTCAGCGCTTCGGCGATCTGATCCGTGGTCGCAGAAGCACCCCCGACCGTATCCGGGAATCCTTTACTACGCCCACTCTGGCGGCAACTCCCGGCGATCTGAGCCTGGTGATTCCCAAGCGGATCTTGGACGGCATCATTGAAATGATCTACGCCCTGGATCAGGTAGCTCCCGGAACTGCCAATGACGACACCCTCCTTTACGGCGTGGAAGTCAAGTTCTACAACATGGAAGTTTCCCTGGATGAGAACCTGCAGACCCTGCATCCCGGCCTGTTCGTCATCGGTGACTGCAGCGGCATTACCCATTCTCTGTCCCATGCTTCCGCCAGCGGTGTCCATGTGGCCCGTTACCTGGCTCAGACAGCGGAAAAATGAGCAAGTCCGGAAAGATTTTGGTCAGCGCCTGCCTTTTGGGTGAAAACTGCAAATACAACGGTGGCAACAATTATTCCGAAGCCGTTGTGCGATTCACCGAGGGCAAGGAAGTGATCCCTGTCTGCCCGGAACGGCTGGCAGGGCTGGGAATCCCCAGAACGCCCATTGAGATCCGCGGCGACCGGGTGATATCCCGGGACGGGGAAGATGTCACCGAAAAATTGCAGATTGCGGTAAAAGAGATCCTTTCTCAAATTGATGGTGAGGACATCGAATGCGCCGTTTTGAAGTCGAGAAGCCCTACCTGCGGCGTTCGGCAGGTGTATGACGGCAGTTTTACCGGCACGCTGACGGATGGCTCCGGCATCCTTGCCCGGGCTTTGATAGACAGCGGCCTTGAGGTAATCGACGCAGAAGAAGTATAAAACAAAAATCGGCTCACTTTCGTGAGCCGATTTTTTGTATAAGGAAAACCACGCGTTAGACGCGTGGTTCAAAAAAGCCTATGGCGGCGAGTAAAAATCCCTGTTAAGATTATAGGTGCGGTCCGCCAACTGCACAAACAATCAAAACAGGGAGGCAC
>SVLD01000023.1 GCA_015068125.1 Oscillospiraceae bacterium
CCTCCCTGTTTTGATTGTTTGTGCAGTTGGCGGACCGCACCTATAATCTTAACAGGGATTTTTACTCGCCGCCATAGGCTTTTTTGAACCACGCGTCTAACGCGTGGTTTTCCTTATACAAAAAGCCGCCGCTGAAAACTCAGCGGCGGCTTCATTGTGTAATTGGATATGTTCCTTACCGGACATACTCGATGACCACTCTGCGGTTGGGCTCGGTGCCGGTGGAGTGGGTGGTGATGTTATCCATATCCTGCAGGGCGGTGTGGATCACATGACGCTCGTAGGCGTTCATGGGCTCCAGGGTGGTGCGGCGGCGAGCCTTTAGCACCTGCTGGGCCTTCTTGCGGGCGTAGCGGCGGAGGCTGTCCTCACGCTTCTCCCGATAATCCTCTGCGTCCACACTGATGCGGATATGTCCTTCCACATTCCGGCCAACACTGTAATTGGCCAGGTGCTGCAGAGCGTCCAGGGTATCGCCCCGGCGGCCGATCAGGTAGCCCAGATCGTCGCCAACCAGATCTACCTTATAGGTATTGCCCTCTTCCTGCCAGGCATGGGGCACAGCGTTGCTGCCCATATGCTCCAGCAGACCCTTCAGGAACACCTCGATCTTCTCCTCCACGGAGCCGGGCTCAGCGGGGGCATAGGTCTTGGGCGCCTTAGGGGTGTCTGCCTTGGGCTCAGCCTTTACAGGCTCGGGCTTACGCTCCACCTTGGGAGCCTTAGGTGCCTCCACCTTGGGCTGGGGCTTGGGTGCTTCGGGCTTGGGCCCGGCCTTGGGCGCCTCGGGCTTCTTTGCCTTGGGCTTGGAGCGGGATGCGGCGCTCAGGGCAACCTTGGGTGCCGGATCGGGGGCTTCGTAAGTGACCTCCACCTTAGCGGGCTGGGCACCCAGACCCAAAAATCCGGGCTTTGCCTGCTGCAGGACCTGGACAGAAACACTGTCCCGGTCCAGGCCAAGCTGGGTAAGTGCGGCTTCAATGGCAAGATCAATGGTCTTACCAGTGGTTACGATGGTTTTTTCCATTGGTCATTCCTCCGTATTTTTATTGCTGTAACGGTTGGGATCATAGGCCCGGCCCTTGCAGTAGGGGCGGTCAGCGATGCCGGACAGGGTGGTTTCCTCCGGGGTGCTCTCTTCTTCTACAATTCCCTTTTTCGCTTCGTATTCTTTCTTGGCAGCAGCCTTGGCGGCTTCTTCCGCCTGCTGTTTCTTCTGCTGCATCTTCTTTTTGCTGGTATTTTCGGTGATGCCATCGGGGTTTGCGGCTCTGCGCTCAGCCCGGATGCGCTCCTTTTCGGCTTCGGCAGCTTCCTCAGCCAGGTGCTTCTTCAGACGCTCGGCGTCCTCGGCATCATAAATCTTGCGGTAGTGCTTGGTGAGGATCATATCCTCGAACATTCTGGCCACACCGCCCACGAACCAGTACAGGCTCAACGCCGCGGGAATGCCAAAGCCGATGAGCAGGGAGAAGATGGGCATGGTCCACATCATGATCTTGCTGCTCTGATTGGCCTGGGAATTTTTTGCGGTTTCCTTGTCCTGAATGCCGTTCTTGTCAGTAACAACAGAGTTGTTGGTTCTCTGGGAGATGAACATGGACAGCACCTGCTGACCGGCAGAGATGATGGGGAACAGAGCGCCGCCCAGCAGATTCCAGGTGAATCCGCCCCAGGTCCAGATCATCCAGTTGGGAATCTGACCCATATCCACGCCCAGGAAGGTAAAGTTCAGACCCTCCAGGGTGCGCTCGGAGACCTGAATACCGGCAGCCAGGATGGCATCCTTGTACGCAGCGATGTGAGGAGCGGCGATGATCTCCTGGTAATAGGTGTTTTGACTGTTGAACAGGTGGGGCATACCCGCTTTAACGACATCTACGATGGCCTGAGCAGTTTCGGCGCTCTCATGGAGCATAAACTGGATGGGCTGGCGAATGACGCCGTACAGAGGGATCAGAATCAGCATAGGAACCAGGCTCCACAGGCAGCCACCGCAGCCCAGGGAAGCACCTTCCTCCCGCTGAAGCTGCTGAATGGCTTCATTCTGCTTTTGCTGATCATTGGGATATTTTTCCTTGATGGCCTGCATTTTCGGGGCCAGTCGGGACATTTTCATCATACTTTTCTTGGATTTTGCTGTGATGGGCAGCAAAACCAGCTGGACGACCAGAGCAAAGAAAATCAGCGCAAGGCCGTAATTGCCCAAAAGCTGATTCAGCCAGTCCAGAAGATAACCAAAAGGTACAGTAATCAGTTTATCCAATTGACATTCTCCTTAGTGAAGTCAGGGTACGGGGTCGTAAAAATTGCCTTTGTAGAAGGGATTGCAGCGGCACAGGCGCTTGAACGCCATCCAGCCGCCCTTTACGGCGCCGTATTTGTTGATAGCCTCATAGGCATACTCGGAGCAAGTGGGTCGGAAACGACAGCGCGGCGGGGTATTGGGAGAAATATGCCGGCGGTAAAATCGAATCAGGGCAAGAAATACTTTTTTCATGGCGTCACCAGAATACCGGCTTTTTCAGCCAGTTGCAGATAGGCTTTGGTCAGAGTCGCAAAATCGGTGTGGACGGCCTTGGTTCTGGCCACCACCACGATGTCCCACCCCGGAGCAAAGCTCGCTTCGTTCAGACGGTATACCTCCCGCAGACGGCGGCGCACACGGTTGCGGACCACAGCATGCCCCAGCTTTTTGCTGACGGTAATGCCCACCCGATTGGTGTCTGTCCGATTCCGTTTGGTATAAAGCACCAGATAGGAATTGGCTTGTCCTCCGGTGTGATACAGCCGCTGGAAGATATGATTCAATTTCAGCGCGGATGAAAATTTCATTTAACATTCCTCCCTGCGATGCAGAGATTGGGTGTTTGGGATTGCAAAAGGGGTGGGATTTCATACCCTCCCCTCTGGGGAAAGCCTTGCGGACGAGCAATGCCCGCCCCTACATCCCCCATCGTTAGGCGGCCGGTGGCCGGCCACGGACGATAAGGTATTTTAGAGGTTATCCCGCAAAAACAGATTTTCGAGCATCCTTAAAACCCGGGATAGCCGAGAAAATAGATTATCCGGCAGTGGGCGAGAGATTTTTCCGCAGGTGAAGCGGTGGAGACCGCAGGAATACTTTGTGTATTTCAAGGTTTTCAGCGCGCACAGATGCGAAAAAAGATCCGGCCACGGACGATAAGCTATTTTTGAGGTTATCCCAAAAGAAAAAGGGAGCGGGGCGAATGATCCTTCGCCCCGCATGGACTCCCGTTTTGCATTGAGCGCAATCCTGCCGGGCTTGTTTCAGCAGGTTGCTCAGGCAGACAGAACCTTGCGGCCCTTGGCACGGCGGCGGGCGAGAACCTTGCGGCCGTTGGAAGTAGCCATTCTCTGCCGGAAACCGTGAACCTTGGAACGGTGGCGGCGGCTGGGCTGGTAGGTACGCTTCATGTAGTACACCTCCTCAATTTCAGTAATGCTCGACAGCCGGTGTTCGGCTGCAGCGACACATGGTAAATGCCCATAATGGGTCATGCTAGGGTATTATAACCGAAAAATGCAACCAGGTCAACCATTTTTTCTGATTTTTCCCTGAAAAATGGGCAAAATGATGGAATATGTGAAAATTCATTCCACGGCCACAAGATATGGTATGTCAACTGAAAATATTTCCCATACAAAGACTTGACCGCGCCTTTTTACTGTGGTATATTGACAGATAATAGAAATGGTGACATAGTACCTTTTTATCCACTAAAACATAACAGGAGGAGATTCCAATGGCCCACTATATGTCCGAACCCAGCCGCACCTTCAGCGAATACCTGCTGATCCCCGGCTACACTTCGGAAAACTGCATTCCCGACAATGTTTCCCTTCGTACCCCCTTGACCAAGTATCGCAAGGGCGTTGAGGAACCTGCCATCAGTCTGAACATTCCCATGACCTCTGCCATCATGCAGTCGGTTTCCAATGATACCCTGGCTATCGCCCTGGCGAAGGAAGGCGGTCTGAGCTTCATTTTCGGCTCTCAGTCCGTCGAATCCCAGGCGGCTATGGTTGCCCGTGTTAAGGGTCACAAGGCGGGCTTCGTGGTTTCTGCCTCCAATCTTACTCCTGAACATACTCTGGCGGATGTACTGGCACTGAAGGAGAGCAATGGCTTCTCCACCGTGGCCATTACCGAAGACGGCACCGCCAACGGCAAGCTCCTGGGCATCGTCACCAGCCGGGATTACCGTGTCAGCCGCATGGAGCCCTCGGAAAAGGTGGCTTCCTTTATGACCCCCCGGGAAAAGCTCATCACCGCCCCGGCAGACACCACTCTGAAAGAGGCCAACGATATCATCTGGGAGCACAAGCTCAACAGCCTGCCCATCGTGGATGCCAATGACCACCTGATGTACTTCGTATTCCGCAAGGACTACGCTTCCCATAAAGCCAACCCCCTGGAGCTTCTGGACGAGAAGAAGCGCTACCTGGTGGGCGCGGGCATCAACACCCGTGACTACGCCACCCGGATCCCCGCCCTGCTGGAGGCCGGCGCAGACGTGCTGTGCATCGACTCCTCCGAGGGCTACACCTGCTGGCAGGAAAAGACCATCGCCTGGGTGCGGGAGAACTACGGTGACGCCGTGAAGATCGGCGCGGGCAATGTGGTTGACCGGGAGGGCTTCCTGTTCCTGGCCAAGGCCGGCGCGGACTTTGTTAAGGTCGGTATCGGCGGCGGCTCTATCTGCATCACCCGGGAAACCAAGGGCATCGGCAGAGGCCAGGCCACCGCGCTGATCGAGGTCGCCGCGGCTCGGGACGAATATTTCAAGGAAACCGGCATTTATGTGCCCATCTGCTCCGACGGCGGTATCGTTCACGACTACCACATGACCCTGGCTCTGGCCATGGGCGCGGATTTCATGATGCTGGGCCGGTATTTCGCCCGGTTCGACGAATCTCCCACCAATAAGGTTATGGTAAACGGCGCTTACATGAAGGAATACTGGGGCGAAGGCTCCAACCGCGCCCGGAACTGGCAGCGCTACGACCTGGGCGGCGCCAGCAAGCTGAATTTCGAGGAAGGCGTGGACTCCTATGTTACCTACGCCGGCTCTCTCCATGACAATGTAGCCGCCAGCCTGTACAAGGTCAAGTCCACCATGTGCAACTGCGGCGTGATCACCATCCCCGATCTCCAGCGGGATGCTAAGCTGACCCTTGTTTCCGCCACCTCCATCATTGAAGGCGGCGCCCACGATGTTACCCTGCGTTCCACTTCCTCCGCAAAATAAAGATTAAGGAGAATTCTTATGGACCGTACAGAACTGAAACAGGAAATCCCCCAGGCAGAGCCTGCCGTTAAGGCGCAAAAACCGGAAAATGTGCTTCTGGGCACACTGGGCGCCGTCCTCGGTGCGGTTATCGGTATTGTCTGCATTCTGCTGTTCCGGCAGATGGGTTTTGTTGCGGCGCTGTCCGGCGCAGTCCTGGCGATCTGTACCATGAAGGGTTACAGCCTGCTGGGCGGTAAGCTGAGTTTAAAGGGTATGCTGATCTCCGCCGGACTGATGCTCATCGCGCCCTATATCGCCTATCAGCTGAGCTGGGCCTTTGTGATTCTGGAACGGGCCCAGTGCGAGGGAATGAACTGGAATTTTTTCCAGAGCCTCCTAGCTATCTACCGCCTCACCGGCAGCGAAGTGGAGGGCATTCCCTTCTACATTGAAAGCGCAGGCTACTGGGTGGGGCTGGTGCAGCTGTACCTGTTTACTGTTTTCGGTGCTTTCGGCATTCTTTTCGACGAGAGAAACAAATTGCTGAAGGCTAAGGCGAAGCTGCTGGAGGAAGCAGAAGAATAATATTGAACACTCCCGGGAAAATCCCCGGGAGTGCTTTTTTGGGGAAGAAAATGTAGGGACCGGCCTCCCGGACGGTCCGCGGATTACGAAACAAGGACCGTCGAGGACGCCGGTCCCTACATTTACCGCCCCTACATTCACCTTCGTTAGGACTCGTAGGGGCGATCATTGATCGTCCGTTAATGTCCTCTCATTCAGAAAGTGGCTTTTCACGCAATTTATGAAAAATTCAAAATTAGGGGCAGACAATTTTGAAAAAGTGTGCTATACTATGAAAAGGTATCCCCTGTTTACTACTGCGAAAAGGAGGTCGTTCCTTTGAAATATTGGCGCGGATATTTGACCGCAGGCATTTTGGCCGCCCTTACCTGGGGCATTATGGAATTTGCCAAAGCCCACACCGCTCTGGTGGACATGATCTACCCCTATTTTACCCGGCTGATCCAAAATACCCTGGCCGACTGGAGCAGCGGCGCAGGCTTCTGCCTGTGGCAGGTTCTGGCGGTACTGCTGGTGGTGGTGGGCATCGCCTCCATCGTTCTGATGATCGTGTTTAAATGGAATTTTGTCCAGTGGCTGGGCTGGGTTCTGGCCGGCTGCACCCTGATTTTCACCCTGCACACGGGTATGTACGGCTTAAACAGCCATGCAGGTCCCCTGGCGGATGACATTCGTCTGACGGTTTCTGACCACCCCTATACCACTACGGAGCTGGTGGAGGCTACCATTTATTTCCGGGATATGGCCAATACCCTGGCTACCCAGGTTCCCCGGGATGAAGCGGGCAAGCCTGACTATCCCAGTTTCCAGGAAATGGCAGATATTGCCGGCCAGGGCTTCCAGACTCTGACCTACGATTATTCCTATTCCGTATTCGCCGGCTCTACTGCCCCCGTCAAGGAGCTGGGCTGGGCGGATATGTATACCTCCATGGGTATCACCGGCGTGACCATGCCCTTAACCGGCGAGGCCGCTGTGAACCCCAACATCCCCGTTGTCAGTATTCCCTTTACCATGTGCCACGAAATGGCCCACCGGATGTGCATCAGCTATGAGCGGGATGCCAATCTGGCGGCATTTTTGGCCTGCAGAGTGCACACTGACCCCGTTTTCCAGTATTCCGGCTATTTCATGGCCTTCCGCTACTGCTATAATGCTCTGGCAGGCATGGGCTCCTCTGCCGCGGAGAATGCCGCCAAGCAGATCTACAATGGCATCAACGACGAATTGCTGGCGGATCTGGCGGATTACAGAAAATTCTTCGCCGAACACCGGGATGAAGACGCCGCCAACCTTGCCAATTCCGTCAACGACCGTTACATCAAGGTCAGCGGCGACGAAAGCGGAACCGCTTCTTACAGCGAGGTCTGCAATCTGCTGGTAAGCTGGCACATCCAGGAAATTTACCTTCCCGCCCATCAGGACGAGGTGAAGCAGTTCGACCCCCTGGATAAAAACCAGGTAGACCTGGGAGGCTGACATGACGACCATGCTGCAAACCCTCCGGCAGGAGCTGCCCCAACTGGGGCTGGAGCTGCCCGATGACCGTCTGGAAACCCTCTGCGCCTTCGGCGAAGCTGTGGTCAAGCAGAACGAGGTCATGAATCTCACCGCCATTACCGAGCCTGCCGCCGTGGCAAAGCTCCATCTTTTGGACTCTCTGACGGTGCTCACCGCCGAAAATCTTAAGGGCAAGCAGATCATCGATGTGGGCTGCGGCGCCGGTTTTCCCGGCGTGCCGGTGGCCATCGGCTGCCCGGAAGCCCATGTGACCCTGCTGGACAGCCTTGGAAAGCGTGTTAAGTGGCTGGAGGAGATCCTGCCCACCTTTGGAATTAAAGCCCGCTGCATCACCGCAAGAGCCGAGGAGGCCGCAGCGGAGTATCGGGAGAAATACGATTTTGCCACCTCCCGGGCCGTTGCCCGTCTGAATATCCTGCTGGAGCTCACCGCGCCCTTTGTCCGGGTGGGCGGCGCAGTACTGGCGATGAAGGGCTCTGCCGCCCGGGAAGAGCTGGAGGAGGCGAAAAATGCCATCCGGCGGCTGGGATTAAAGACAGAGAAGGTTCTGGATTTCACCGTCGATGGGGCTACCCATTCCGTCATCGTTCTGCGGAAGATCGCCCCCACCCCGGTCCAATATCCCCGGCGCTACGCCAAAATCAAGCAATCCCCTCTGTAAGCAAGACGCACCGAAAGGTGCGTCTTTTTTATTTATACTCCCAAATCTGTCATTCTGAGCGTAGGGTGATGAGATGTGTAGGGACCGGCCTCCCGGACGGTCCGCAGATTACGAAACAAGGACCGTCGGGGACGCCGGTCCCTACAATTCCCAACCAAGCAAATAGATCCCTCCGGATGACATTCGGGAGAGTCATGACTCTCCCCTGCATTTATTACTCTGTTTTTTCCTATTTTCTTTTTTTAATTGTATATAGACAAAAAAACCTTGTTTTTTACATGGAAATATGCTACAATTTAGGGTGAGAAAATAGTAAGTTTTTCGTGGTTGCAAACCCCTATTTTTAGAAAAAGTACCGATGAAAGGAGCATACTATGTCCGCTGCTTCCTATGCCTGGGCGAAGATTTTGCACTATCTGGAGGATCAACTGACCTCCACTGTGGTTTCCGCCTGTTTTGAAGAAACTGAGGTCATTGAAATGACCGATGAAAGACTGCTTTTGTACACGCCCAACGAGTTTCACATGAGCATGATCCAGCGCCGCTACGCCGCTTATGTGGAGGACGCGCTGAAGGAGCTCTTCGACTCCAACGCCAAGGTGGAGGTCATGGGCGAAAAGGAGCTGGAGGATTACGAGAACCGGGACAAGGTTCCCACCTCCATTGACTTTAACCCCCAGTTCTCCTTCGACAATTTCATCGTGGGCAGTTCCAACCGCATCGCCCACGGCGCGGCTCTGGCTGTAACCAACCACCCCGGTGATGCCTATAACCCCCTGTTTATCTACGGCCCTCCCGGCGTGGGTAAGACCCACCTGCTGTACGCCATTGCCAACGGCCTGCGTCAGCGCAATCCCAAGGCCAACATCGTGTACATCAAGGGCGACCAGTTTACCAACGAGCTGATCGCCGCCATCCAGACCGGTAAGAACATCGAATTCCGGAGTAAGTACCGGGAAGCCGACCTGTTTCTGGTGGACGATATCCAGTTCATCGCCGGCAAGGAAGCCACCCAGGAGGAATTTTTCCATACCTTCAATAAGCTCTACGAGGATCGCAAGCAGATCGTCCTGACCTCCGACCGGAAGCCCGACGATATGCTGACTCTGGAGGACCGTCTGAGAAGCCGGTTCCAATGGGGTCTGATCGTGGATATCCAGCCCCCGGATTATGAAACCAGAATGGCTATTATCCGCAAGCGGGCCAAGAGCCTGGATCTGAACCTGGACGACGATGTCTGCAACTACATTGCCATTAATATCACCAACAATATCCGCCAGATCGAAGGCACAGTGAAAAAGATCCTGGCCTACCAGGAGCTCAATGAAATGCCCCTGGATCTGCCCAATATCTCCCGGGCCATTGACGATATGTTCAAGGTGGAGGGCAACGCCCTGCCCACCCCCAGCCTCATCATCAGCCAGGTCTGCAAGTTCTATTCCGTGGACGAGATCGTCCTCCGGGGCTCCCAGAAGAGCAAGGGCATCGCCGAAGCCCGGCAGATCGCCATGTATCTGGTGCGGAAGCTCACCAACCTAAGTCTGCCGGATATCGGCATGCAGTTTGCCCGGGATCACTCCACGGTGCACTACGCCATCACTAAGGTGGAAAGCGAGCTGAAGCGGGGCAATGTGACATTGCAGAACAACGTCCGGGATATTACGGCGAATATCAATTCCCTGCTGTAAAAAGCCTTCTCCTCAAGGAGAAGCCTAGATCGTTTCCCTGTAAATTATCTCTGAATTTATCCACAACCGGCTGTGGAATGTGGAAGGATAACCTGTGGACAAGTCGGGCAAAAAAGTTATCCCAAGAAGGCTGTGGATAAGTTATTAGTTTTCCGAACCAGCCTGTGGATAAAAAGTCGTTGGCGCCGTAAGGCAAAATGGACTTATCCACATAAAAAATCCCTACTGTTACGGTTACTGCCTTAAATATCTATTCATATATATATCATTATTATTTATGCAGAAAGGAAAATGGATATGCGTTTTACCTGTGAAAAAAGTATGCTGGTGCAGGCACTGAATATTGCCAGCCGCACCGTGGCTCAGAAGAGCAGTCTGTCTGTTCTGGAGGGTATTCTCTGCAAGGCCGGCGACGGCCTAAACCTGACGGGCTATAATATGGAAACTGCCATTTCTTACCAGATCGATGCGGAGGTTACCGAAGCCGGTGTGTGTATTCTGCCTGCCAAGCTGTTTGGTGATATCATCCGCCGTCTGCCGGAAGGCCCTGTCACCGTGGTGGTGGACGAGGGCTACAAGGTTTCTATCCGCAGCGGTTACGCGTCCTTTACCATCAGCGCCGAAAGCGCTGAGGATTACCCCGAGCTGCCCGAGGTGGACAGCGGCCGGGCCATCCATATTCCCCAGATCGCACTGAAGGATATGATCTCCGGCACCATCTTCGCCGTTTCTGAAAATCAGGGTCGGCCTGTCCATACCGGCGTCAAGTTTGAAGTGGAGGATGAAACTGTTTCCGCCATCGCCGTGGACGGCTTCCGTCTGGCCCGCCGTACCTGGCATTCCGACAGCCCCATCGGCCGTAGCATGAGCTTTGTGGTTCCTGCCCAGAGCCTGAAGGAAGTGGAAAAGATCCTCACCGATTCCGAGGATGAGGCTGCCTTTACCCTGGGCGGCAAGCACATTCTGTATCAGATCGGCGGCGCAACTCTGATCTGCCGCCTGCTGGAGGGCGATTTTCTGGATTGGCGGAAGGTAGTGCCCACCAACTGCCCTGTGAAGCTGGTGGCCCATGTTTCCGACCTGGCTTCCTCCATCGAGCGTGTGGGTCTGATCGTTTCCGAAAAGTATAAGAGCCCGGTGCGCTGCGTATTCGGCGACCAGGTGCTGCAGCTGCGTACCAATACCACCATCGGCGCGGCAGAGGACCGCTGCGCCATTGCCGGCGACGGCAAGGATCTGGAGATCGGCTTCAATGTACGCTACTTGGCGGATGCCCTGCGGGTGATCCCCTCCGAGGAAGTGGTGCTGGAGCTGACCAACGGCCTGAGCCCCATTGTGCTGACTCCCGTGGAGGAAAAGTACGATTTTGCTTACATGGTCCTGCCGGTGAGAATCAAGAATGGCTAATCAAGTTTGGTAATGACCTCTTGGCTCCCTCTCTGAGGGAGCTGGCAAAAATCGAAGATTTTTGACTGAGGGAGTATTCTGTTATTTAAACTCCCTCCGTCACAGCTTACGCTGTGCCACCTCCCTCAAAGAGGGAGGCGAGTCACGAACCAACTGAAAATATCAGGAGTTTACTATGAAAGTAACAGTCAAGCGCAAGGACAATTGTATCCCGGTGGTCATCGGGACGGAATTTATCAAGCTGGAATCCGCCATGAAGCTGGCCAACATCCTGCCCACCGGCGGCGCCGCCAAGGCAGAGATCCAGGAGGGCTTCGTGTCCGTTAACGGCGAAATTTGCACCATGCGGGGCAAAAAGCTGTATCCCGGCGATAAATTCACCTACGAAGGCCAGACCTATTTGATTTCCATCCATGCGGCTTTGTGATATCGCCCTCCGGGACTTCCGGAACTACGAAGAACTGAAGCTGAATTTTGACCCCGGCGTGAATCTCATCGTGGGTGACAACGCCCAGGGCAAGACCAATCTGCTGGAGGCTATTGCCTATCTGGGCTCCGGCAAGAGCTTCCGGGCGCAAAAAACCGGGGAAATGATCCGCTTTGGCGCGGATTTCGCGGAGATCCAGGGAAATGTCTTTTCCCAGGAGCGGCAGCAATCCCTGCGGTGGGTGCTGTTTCCCGGAACGAAGCCCCGGCAGCTTTGGCGAAATGGGGCAAAAAAGAAGTCCGCCGGTGAAATTTCCGGGGTGGCTTCCACGGTTTTGTTCTGCCCGGAGGATTTAATGGTGCTGAAAACCGGCTCTGCTCCCCGGCGGCGGCTGGGTGACCAGGCGCTGTGCCAGCTGCGGCCGAATTATGACGCGGCGCTGACGGAGTACAACCGGATTCTGGAGCAGAAAAACCGGATTTTGAAGGATCGCCATGAAAATCCGGCACTGCTGGAGATTCTGCCGGAGTTCAATGCCCGGCTGTGCCAGGTGGGCGCGCTCTTGATTTCCTATCGCGCCCGGTTCTATGAGAGCCTGGGGAAGGCTGCCGGGGAATACCACGGCCAGTTTTCCGGAGGCGCGGAGGATTTTTGCCTGGAATACAAGACGGTTTCTACCATCAAAGACCCCTTTGCCCCGGTGTATGAGCTGAATCAGGCGCTTTTGGAGCACCTGGACAGCCACTATCGGGCAGAACTGGAATCTTCCCAGTGTCTGACCGGCCCGCATAAGGATGATTTTTCCGTTTCTCTTTCCGGCATCGACCTGAAAGCCTACGGCTCTCAGGGGCAGACCCGCACCGCGGCCATCAGTCTGAAGCTGGCTCAGCGGGAGCTGATGCGTCGGGAGGCCGGGGAAGAGCCTATCCTCTTACTGGACGATGTGCTTTCTGAGCTGGATCCCGGGCGGCAGGATTTTGTGCTGAACAAGATCGTATCGGGGCAGGTTTTCATCACCTGCTGCGAGCCCGGCAGATTTACCAAGCTGGGTAAGACGGTGGAGATCGAGAAGGGGCATGTATATAATTGAAAATTGAAAATTTAAAATTGAAAATTGGGGTAGTATTTACCGCCATTATTTCAATTTGTCGCTTTGTGACATGATAATTTTCAACTTTCAATTATTAATTTTCAATTTTCAATTTAGGACAGGAGTAAAATTTATGTCTGACGAAACGAAGGTAACACAAGAATACGGTGGATCCCAGATCCAGGTTCTGGAGGGTCTGGAGGCTGTTCGCAAGCGGCCGGGTATGTACATCGGCTCCACCTCCAGCAGCGGCTTGCATCACCTGGTCTACGAGATCGTGGACAATTCCATCGACGAAGCGCTGGCAGGCTACTGCAAGCACATCACCGTGACCATCAACCCCGGAAATTCCATCACCGTCACCGATGACGGCCGTGGTATCCCTGTAGATATCCAGCCCCAGACCGGCAAGCCCGCTCTGGAGGTCGTGTTCACCGTGCTTCATGCCGGCGGTAAGTTCGGCGGCGGCGGCTACAAGGTCTCCGGCGGTCTGCATGGCGTGGGTGCCTCCGTTGTTAACGCCCTGTCCGAATGGCTGAAGGTCCGGGTTCACAAAAACGGCAACATCTACGAGATGAAATTTGCCCGGGGTCAGATCACCCAGGAGATGACCATCGTGGGCACCACCGACAAAACCGGCACCGAGGTCACCTTCCAGCCGGATCCGGAGATGTTCGACACCCTGGAATACGATTACGAGATCCTGCACACCCGTATGCGGGAGAAGGCATTCCTTACTGCCGGTCTGCATATTTCCATCACCGACGACCGGGGCGATGAGGAAATCTCCGACAAAATGTGCTACGAGGGCGGTATCCGGGAGTTTGCCACCTGGTGCAACCGGAACAAGACCCCTCTGCACAATGATGTGATCTACATGAGCGGCTCCAAGGGGGATGCCTCCGCTGAGATCGCCATCCAGTATAACGACGGCTACAATGAATTCATCCTCAGCTTCGCCAACGAGGTCAATACCCCCGAGGGCGGTATGCACGAAACCGGCTTCAAGACCGCGCTGACCAGAGTTCTGAATAACTACGGCCTGAAAAACGGCCAGATCAAGGGCGACGACAAGGTTTCCGGCGAGGATTGCCGGGAAGGTATCACCGCCATCATCTCCGTGAAGCTCACCGACGCCCAGTTCGAGGGTCAGACTAAGGCGAAGCTGGGTAACGCCTATATCCGCACCCTGGTGGAGCAGATTGTGGGTGAGCAGCTGGCTACCTACTTTGAGGAGCATCCCGGCACAGCCAAGACCATCCTGGAAAAGGCGATGATGGCCAACCGGGCCAGAGAAGCCGCCCGTAAGGCAAGAGAAAATGCCCGCCGCAAGACCGGCCTGGAATCCGGCGGTATGCCCGACAAGCTGAAGGACTGCAACGAGCGTGACCCCAGCCTCTGCGAAATTTACATCGTCGAGGGTGACTCCGCTGCCGGCTCTGCCAACCAGGGCAGAGATTCCCGTTTCCAGGCCATTCTGCCCATGTGGGGTAAGATGCTGAACGTAGAAAAGGCCAGAGTGGACCGAATCTACGGCAACGATAAGCTTTCTCCCCTGATCTCCGCCCTGGGCGGCGGCATTGGTGAGGATTTCGACATCGAAAAGCTGCGGTATCATAAGATCGTTATCATGTCCGATGCGGACGTGGACGGCGCGCATATCCGCACATTGCTTCTGACCTTCTTCTTCCGCTATATGCGGCCGCTGATCGAGCACGGCTTTGTATACTCCGCTGTGCCTCCGCTGTACAAGCTGACCCGCGGCAAGCAGACCCGGGTGGCCTACTCCGATGAGGAGAGAGATCTGGTTTCCGCGGAAATGCGGGGCGAAAGCAACGCAAAGATCGAGATCCAGCGCTACAAGGGTCTCGGTGAGATGAATAAGGAAGAACTGTGGGAAACCACCATGGATCCGGAGCGCAGAACCCTGCGCCGGATCACGCTGGACGATGCCCGCCGTGCCGATGAGATCTTCTCCATTCTCATGGGCGAGCAGGTAGAACCCCGTAAGGAATGGATCGAGCGTAACGCAAAGTACGCCATTAACATTGATATCTAATCGCAAAGCCCCCCTTGCCCCCGCATTTATGAGGGGGCCGAGGCGGCTTCGCCGCAGAATGTTCCTGTAAATAGGAGGATAATAAATGGCAAAGCATAACCGTAATTATAAGCCGGAGGATATTCTGTTTCCCGAGCAGGTGATCACCGAGTCCAACTTGGTTGAAGAAATGGAAAAATCCTACATTGAATACGCCATGAGCGTCATTGTCGGCCGGGCCCTGCCGGACGTCCGTGACGGTCTGAAGCCGGTTCACCGCCGTATTCTGTACACCATGTACGAGGACGGTCTGACTTCCGATAAGAAGTACAAGAAATCCGCAACCACCGTCGGTGCTGTGCTGGGTAGCTATCACCCCCACGGCGACGCATCCGTTTACGATGCCATGGTGCGCCTTGCCCAGGATTTCTCCATGCGCTATATGCTGGTGGATGGCCAGGGTAACTTCGGTTCTATCGACGGTGACCCTGCCGCTGCCTACCGTTATACCGAGGCAAGACTCTCCAAGCTCTCCAATGAGATGCTCCGGGATATCGACAAGGAAACTGTCAACTGGGATCCCAACTTTGATGAAAGCAAGAAAGAGCCCCGGGTTCTGCCCAGCCGGTTCCCCAACCTGCTGGTCAACGGCTCCAACGGTATCGCCGTCGGTATGGCCACCAATATTCCGCCCCACAACCTCACCGAGGTCATCAATGCCTGCGTGGCGGTGATCGATGATCCGGAATGCACCATGGTGGACTTGATGGAACATGTTTCCGGCCCGGATTTCCCCACCGGCGGCATCATTATGGGTCGCAGCGGCATTCGCGCCGCCTACGCCACCGGCCGTGGCAAGGTGGTTGTCCGTGCCCGTACGGAATTTGAGGAATTCGGCGCTGATCGCATCCGAATCATCGTCACCGAGCTGCCTTACCAGGTCAATAAGAGTGAACTGGTGCGCAAAATTGCCGAGCAGGTTCGGGATAAGAAGCTGGAAGGCATTTCCGACCTCCGGGACGAGTCCGATCGGATCGGTATGCGTATCGTTATCGAGCTGAAAAAGGATGCCAACCCCCAGGTTGTGCTGAATAATCTCTTTAAGCAGACGGCTCTGCAGTCTAGCTTCGGCATTATCATGCTGGCGCTGGTGGACGACCAGAAGCAGCCGAAAATTCTGTCCCTGCGGCAGATCATCGACGAATATCTGCGCCACCAGATGGAAGTTCTCACCCGGCGCACCGAGTTTGATCTGCGGAAGGCTCGTGAGCGCGCCCACCTGTTGGAGGGCTTGCTCATCGCCCAGGACAATATCGACGAAGTCATCCGCATCATCCGCACCGCTTATGACGACGCCAAGCAGCGTCTGATGGAGCGTTTCGGTCTGGATGATATCCAGGCTCAGGCCATTCTGGATATGCGACTGAAGGCACTGCAGGGTCTGGATCGGGAAAAGCTGCAGAACGAGTACAACGAACTGCAGGAGCGTATTTCCTACTATCTGGATCTGCTGGCAGATCCCGTAAAGCTCCAGGGCGTCCTCCGTGAGGAGCTCATCGAGATCCGGGATAAGTTCGGCGACGACCGCAAGACCGAGATCCAGGACATCGAGGATGAGATCGACATTGAGGATCTTATCGAGGAGGAGACCTGCGTCTTTACCTTGAGCAGCCAGGGCTACATCAAGCGGATGCCCGTGGATACCTACCGCACGCAGGCCCGGGGCGGCAGAGGCGTCAACGCCCAGAACCTGAAGGAGGAGGACTATGTCAAGAGTCTGAACATCGCCTCCACCCATGATCATATGCTGTTCTTCACCGATAAGGGTCGTGTGCACCACCGCAAGGGATACCAGATTCCCGAGGCCGGCCGCACCGCCAGAGGCACTGCCATTGTCAATGTGCTGCCCTTGGAGCAGGGTGAATCCGTCACCGCTATGGTCATCACCAGGGAATTCGACGAAAATGAGTTCCTGCTGATGTGCACCAAGAACGGCACCGTCAAGCGTATCGCGCTGATGGCGCTGCAGACCAACCGCAAGGGCGGCATCCGGGCGCTGACTCTGGATGAGGGCGATCACCTCATCAATGTGATCCGCACCACCGGCAATGACAATATCATTCTGGCCACCAGAAACGGTATGGCCATCTGCTTCAATGAAAACGATGTGCGCCCCATGGGTCGTGACGCCGCCGGCGTTAAGGGCATTACTCTCACCGGGGATGACTATGTCATCGGCGCGGAGAAGGCTGAGGAGGGTAAGACCCTGCTGACCGTCACCGCCAATGGCTTCGGCAAGCGCACCGAGCTGAGTGAGTACCTGCGTACCGGCCCCGAGGGCGAGAAGATCCCTCAGAGCCGCGGCGGTAAGGGTCTGAAGAACTACAACATCACCCCCAAGACCGGTGCCATCGCCGGCTGCCGTGTGGTGGGCGAGAACGACGATGTGATGCTGATTGAAAACGGCGGCGTCATCATCCGGATTCCGGCCAATACCATCAATGTCTACAAGCGGGATGTCCAGGGTGTTATCGTTATGCGCATCGACGAGGGCAACGAGCTGGTTAGTATGGAACGGGTGGAAATTCTGGAAGCCCAGGAGAGCGAAGCATGAAAACCGTGACACTGTACACCGACGGCGCTTGCTCCGGCAACCCCGGCCCCGGCGGCTGGGGAGCCATTCTGGAGTATAACGGCGTGGAAAAGGAGCTCTCCGGCGGCGAAGTGAGTACTACCAATAATCGGATGGAGCTGACTGCGGTGATCGAGGGTTTGAAAGCCCTGAATCAGCCCTGCATTGTGGAGCTGTATTCTGACAGTAAGTATGTCATCGATGCCCTGGAAAAGGGATGGGCCATGGGCTGGCAGAAAAACGGCTGGAAAAAGGCCGATAAAAAGCCGGCGCTGAACCCGGATCTGTGGGAAATTCTGCTTGCGCTTACGGAAAAGCACCAGCTGCGGTATCACTGGGTCAAAGGCCACGCCGAAAATCCCAAGAATAACCGCTGCGACGAGCTGGCAGTGGCTGAGTGGAAGAAATTGAAAGCGGTGTAAAGGAGCGAGCCTCTCTTGGCCCCTCAGAGAGGGAGCCAAGGGATTCTGCGTACATGGCAGTGATGGATTTGATTGGAGATTACTATGTACCTTTCCATTGGTAATGATATGGCGGTGCGGGACACCTCTGTGATCGGCATTTTCGATATGGACAATACTACGGTCACGGGCCGCGGCAGGGAATTTCTGGAAAAGGCCGAGGCGGAGGGTCAGGTAGTACCCTGCGACGATCTGCCCAAGGCTTATATCCTCACGACGGAGTATGGCTTTCACCGGGTGTACCTGTCGTCGCTGAATACCTCCACTCTGGAAAAAAGACTGAAATAAGAATAAAGGGGCGGCCAACGGCCGCCCGTCTTGGCCCCCTCGCTGAGGGGGCTGGATTTTTGCGGAGCAAAAAGACTGGGGGAGTTTTTTACTTGAGCAAACTCCCTCAGGCAAAAGGCGGCTCATGGAAGCCGCCTTTTGCCAGCTCCCTCAAAGAGGGAGCCAAGGCAGCCTCCGGCTGCGGTGTACCTCTGGATGACAGTACAAAGCGTAAAAAATCCCTCTCCACCGGAGAGGGATTTTATTGACTTATGATCAAGCACCAAAGACGCTGAGCAGGAAGCCAGCGGCGATGGCGGAGCCGATAACGCCGGCCACATTGGGGCCCATGGCGTGCATCAGCAGGAAGTTACTGGGATTTGCCTTCTGGCCTTCCATATTGGCCACGCGGGCGGCCATAGGAACGGCGGAAACGCCGGCGGAGCCGATGAGGGGATTGACCTTGCCGCGGGTCAGCTTGCACATCATAACGCCGCCTACCAGACCGCCGGCAGTGGACAGCATAAATGCCACAACGCCCAGGACGATGATCTTCAGGGTCTGGCCGGTGAGGAAGTTGGAGCCCACCATGGTAGCGCCCACAGCGGTGGACAGCAGGATGGTGACGATGTTCATCAGAGCATTCTGAACAGTGTCGGACAGACGGTCGGTAACGCCGGTCTCCTTCAGCAGGTTACCCAGCATCAGGCAGCCGATCAGCGCGGCGGTGTCGGGCAGCAGCAGCGCCACGAAGATGGTAACCACGATGGGGAAAATGATCTTTTCCGCCTTGGAAACCTCACGGCTCTGCACCATCTTGATGGTACGCTGTTCCTTGGTGGTCAGCAGCTTCATAATGGGGGGCTGGATCATGGGGATCAGCGCCATGTAGGAGTAAGCTGCCACAGCGATGGCTCCCAGCAAATGGGGAGCCAGCTGGGAAGTAACAAAGATAGCAGTGGGGCCGTCTGCGCCGCCGATGATGCCGATGGATGCGGCTTCGCCGCCGGTAAAGCCCAGAGCCACAGCGCCGATAAAGGCGGCGAACACGCCCAGCTGAGCAGCGGCGCCCAGCAGCAGGCTCTTGGGGTTAGACAGCAGGGGGCCAAAGTCCGTCATAGCGCCAACGCCCAGGAAGATCAGGCAGGGGTACAGGCTGGTCTTGACGCCGATGTAGAAGATATCCAGCAGACCGCCGGATTTCAGAATGGCGCCGTAGGAATGATAGGCCTCGTGACCCTCTGTCATAAAGTTGTTCCACAGCTCCTGGTGATAAAGACCGGCGCCGGGGAGATTGGTCAGAATACAGCCAAAGGCGATGCCGCACAGCAGCAGGGGCTCAAATTTCTTGACGATGGCCAGGTACAGCAGAACGCAGCCAATGGCAATCATTACCAGATTCTGCCAGCCGTCCTGGGCGGTAAAGCCCGTGATCATTGCGGCAAAGCCGGAATCATTCCACAATTTCAGTAAAATTTCACCGACGTTCATTCTTCTACCTCCCGAATGGACAGAAACCGCAGCTCATTCAGGGGCTTGCCCAGCTTATCGGCAACGATGGCCATCAGCATAGCGGCAATCTTGGGCTCCACGTTATGCAGCTTCAGGTCGCCGGCGGCGCCGGGGGCTGCAGGTGCCTCTGCCACGGGGGCGGGGATGACGGTTTTTTCTGCTTTTTCTTTCTTTTTCTTATCGGCGGCGATGAAGCACTTGCCGATGATCATAACCACCACCATCAAAAGGATCAGGCCAAAAAAGACGACGCTGTAACCGAGAAGTCCGTACAGGCCAGCCTGAGCTGTGGTGATATCCGTTAAAAACATATGCATACCCTCCTTGGGGAAATCATAGGAAATCAGAGCGAAATGGGTCTGATTCACCCGGTTTTTATTTCTCGTTTTCCGGCTTATCAGAGAACAGCCAGTTGATGAGCATGGTGGTCAGAATGATCAGGCCGATAACCACGAAGATCACCAGCATACCGATGCCCATATTGCTCAGGCGGCTTACAAAGCCTGCGGGATTAAAATAGAAGTCCATACATTAACCTCCAAACATGCTCAGGATGATGCCGCCGGCGATAACGGAAGCGATCTGACCGGAAACATTCACGCCGATGGAGTGCATCAGCAGATGGTTCTGGGGATCTTCGGCAAGACCCATCTTATGTACGATACGGCCGGACATGGGGAATGCGGAAATACCGGCAGCACCGATCATGGGGTTGATTTTCTTCTTGGAGAACACATTGATGAGCTTCGCGAACAGTACGCCGCCGGCGGTGTCCACAATGAAAGCGATGAGACCCAGGCCCATGATCAGCAGGGTATCCACCCGGAGGAACTTGTCCGCCACCATATTGAAGGCAACAGAGATGCCCAGGAAGATGGTGATGAGGTTTGCCAGGACGTTCTGGGCGGTTTCGGACAGGGAGTCCAGCACGCCGCACTCACGGATCAGGTTGCCGAACATCAGGAAGCCGATCAGGGCGGTGGCATCGGGAACGATGGCAGAGGCCACGATGGTGATGATGATGGGGAACATGATACGGGTGGTCTTGCTGACGGACTTCTGCTCATAGGGCATGCGGATCATACGCTCTTTCCTGGTGGTCAGAGCCTTGATGACCGGGGGCTGGATCACGGGAACCAGCGCCATGTAGGAGTAGGCCGCCACGGTGATGGCGCCCACATAGTTGGAGCCCAGAGTGTTGGCAACAGCGATGGAGGTGGGGCCGTCGGCAGCGCCGATGATGGCGATGGAGGCGGCGTCTTTAGCCTCAGGGAAGAATACGGATGCCATGCTCAGAGTAAAGAAGATACCAAACTGGGCGGCAGCGCCGAAGAGCATCAGCTTGGGATTAGTCAGCAGGGGGCCAAAGTCGATCATGGCGCCGATGCCGATAAACAGCAGCAGAGGGAACAGCTCATTGGCAATACCTGCGCCGTAGAGCTCCTGGATGGGACCGATCAGGGCGGTGGAGCCGGGGATGTTTACCAGAATGGTACCCAGACCCATAGGCAGCAGCAGAGAAGGCTCCATTTCCTTCTTGATAGCCAGGAAAATCAGCAGACAGCCAAGCAGGATCATCACGATGTCCTGCCATTGGAACTTCAGCAGGTTTTCGTATAAAATCTCCATAGCGTCCTCCTGTTAGCCGATGACGATCAGCACATCACCGGAGGAAACAGAGGAACCCTTGGCAGTAACGACCTGAGTAACGGTGCCGTCCTTGGGAGCGGCAATATCATTCTCCATCTTCATGGCTTCCAGCACACACAGCACATCGCCGGCCTTGACAGCCTGACCCTGGGAAACATTGACCCGAACGATGGTGCCGGGCATGGGAGCGCAGACCTGCTCGCCGGCGCCCACAACAACAGGAGCAGCGGCGGGAGCAGCGGCAGCGGGAGCCGCAGCGGGAGCGGCCACGGGAGCGGCAGCCACAGGGGCGGGGACAGCGGGGGCAACAGCCTCGTACTCGGAAAGCAGCATGGCCTTGCCGGCCTCTACTTCCACTTCATAAACACGGTTATTCAGAGTAATCTTGTATTTCATGTTAATTGACCTCCTTGATGGAAATGAAATGAAGCTCATTCAGGGGCTTACCCAGCTTATCGGCCACGATAGCCATGAGCATGGCGGCAGTCTTGGGCTCCACATTGTGGAGCTTCAGCTGGCCGGCGGAGCCGGGAGCCACAGGGGCGGGAGCAGCGTCCTCAGCCACAGTCTGGACAGTAACGGCAGCGGCCTTTTTGTTGATAACAGCCTTGCGGATTACAGCGATGATGACCACAAGGGCCAGCAGGCCAACCAAGCCCAAAGTCAGGGCATTGTCCAGCGGGGTGCGGGCCACCGCTTCTTCAGCAGCGGACAGGATAGGCATAAGCTACCTCCTTACACTTCAACGATGGAGTAAGCGCAGATGTTCTCTTCCTTGGCCTTGCGCTCCTCGAAGAATTTCTCGGCCAGGTTGGGGAATGCGATGTAGCTCAGCACATCCTCGTCGGACTTGGCGATGCCCTCCAGCTTCTTGCGGGTGTCGTCCACCACGGGAGCCAGGGTGTCGGCATAGCGGCCGGCCAGGGGCTTCTCGTCGCCCAGGATGTTCTTCTGGATCTCAGCATCAATGGGGGCGGGGGTACGGCCGTACTCACCGCGGCAGTAAGCCTTGATCTCCTTGGAAACGGTCTTGTAGCGCTGGCCGTCCAGCACATTGCGGACAGCCTGGACGCCGACCATCTGAGAGGTGGGGGTAACCAGGGGAGGATAGCCCATGTCGGCGCGGACCTTGGGGGTCTCGGCCAGAGCTTCCTCGAACTTGTCCAGAGCGTTCATCTGCTTCAGCTGGCTCAGCAGGTTACTGAGCATACCGCCGGGAACCTGGTAGGTCAGGCACTGGGTGTCGGTGGCCATGGCCTTGGGCATCAGGGTGCCGTCGGCAACGAACTCGTCCCGAACGCCCTTGAAGTAGTCGGCCATCTTCTTGGTGCAGCTGTCGTCCAGATCCACCTGGTAGCCCAGCTGACGCAGGGCGTAAGCCAGAGTCTCGGTGGCGGGCTGGCTGGTGCCGCCGGAGAAGGGAGAAATAGCGGTGTCGATGATGTCACAGCCGGCTTCCACAGCCTTCAGATAGGTCATGAATGCAAGACCGGTGGTGGAGTGGGTATGCAGGTCGATGGGCAGATCCACAGCGTCCTTAATGGCGGAAACCAGATCGTAGGCTTCCTTGGGGCCCATGATACCGGCCATATCCTTGATGCAGATGGTGGAAGCGCCCATTTCCTTCAGCTCCTTGACCATTTCCACATACTTCTTATGGGTGTGGACGGGGCTGGTGGTGTAGGAGATGGTGCCGGAAGCGATGGCACCGGCCTTGTTGGTGGCTTCCATAGCGACCTTCATGTTATTGACGTCGTTCAGAGCGTCGAAAATACGGATCACGTCGATACCGTTCTCAACGGCCTTGGCAACAAACAGCTTGACGAAATCATCGGGATAGTGGGAGTAGCCCAGGACATTCTGACCGCGCAGCAGCATCTGCAGCTTGGTGTTGGGCATCTTGGCGCGGATCTTCCGCAGACGCTCCCAGGGATCTTCATTCAGATACCGCAGGCAGACGTCGAAGGTAGCGCCGCCCCAGCATTCGGCTGCGTAGAAACCGGCCTTGTCGATGGTCTCCAGCATGGGCTCGAACTTCTCGAAGGGCAGGCGGGTGGCGATGAGAGACTGGTTTGCGTCACGCAGAACGGTCTCAACGAACTGTACTTTCTGTGCCATTTTGTATGTAACCTCCATAGGATAAAATAATAGATGAATTTATCAAAAGGGAGGGCTCATTTCGAGGAACAAGCCTGTAAAATCCCAATCTTCACCGCATACATCTTACCACAAAGAGAAAGAAAAGTAAATACGCATTTCGAGGGTTTTGGTATGTTTTTGGATAGAAATTTTGCTTGTCTGCCGCACTGAGGGAGATGGTGACGACTGTCATCCTGAGCGAACGGATTCTTCGCCTTCGCAGCCTGCGGTTGCTGCGCGCAGAATGACACGGTGATGGTGGATAACAGCATATAAAAATTCATAGAAAATATATTGATTTTCAAAACAAAATCGTGTATGATATACTCGCAAAATATGGGATGCCGCGCGATAAGGCGTAACGGCATTACTTTTAATGAAAGAGGTATATACATTATGGCACAGATCGATCTGAGCAAGTATGGCATCACCGGTGCCACTGAGATCATCCACAACCCCTCCTACGAAGCCCTGTTTGAGGCTGAGATGGACCCCACTCTGGAAGGCTACGAAAAGGGTCAGCTGACCGAGCTGGGTACTGTCAATGTTATGACCGGTATCTACACCGGCCGCTCCCCCAAAGACAAGTTCATCGTCATGGACGAGAACTCCAAGGACACCGTGTGGTGGACCTCCGACGAGTTCAAGAACGACAACCACCCCATGACCGAGAGCACCTGGTCCGTGGTCAAGGATCTGGCCATGAAGGAGCTGTCCAACAAGAAGCTGTATGTGGTCGATGCTTTCTGCGGTGCCAATGCCGACACCCGTATGAGCGTCCGCTTCATCATGGAAGTGGCATGGCAGGCTCACTTCGTTAAGAATATGTTCATCACCCCCTCCGAGGAGGAGCTGGCTAACTTCGAGCCCGACTTCATCGTTTACAATGCTTCCAAGGCTAAGGTCGAGAACTACAAGGAGCTGGGTCTGAACTCCGAGACCTGCGTTGCCTTCAACATCACCTCCCGTGAGCAGGTCATCCTGAACACCTGGTACGGCGGCGAGATGAAGAAGGGTATGTTCTCCATGATGAACTACTACCTGCCCCTGAAGGGCATCGCTTCCATGCACTGCTCCGCCAAC